>NZ_JBBOWX010000001.1:2184375-2493750 GCF_038007285.1 Sporosarcina sp. FSL K6-3457 | reverse complement strand
TTGACATTACCTTTGATGAAGGTCTAACGGTCTTGACTGGAGAAACAGGAGCTGGAAAATCGATTATTATCGATGCGGTTCAGTTATTAGCCGGTGGCAGAGGCTCTCAAGAATTTATCCGACATGGTGCAGTAAAAGCTGAATTAGAAGGTCTGTTCACGATTGCGGAACAAGCCCATCCTGTCATTGAAAAATTGGCTGAGCTGGGCATTGATGTAGAAGAGGGTCATATCATTCTGCGACGTGATTTAAATGCGAATGGTAAAACAGTTTGTCGTGTCAATGGCAAACTTGTGACGATCGCTGTTTTGAGGGAAATCGGTTCTCAACTGATAGATATTCATGGGCAGCATGAAAATCAAGAACTGATGCACGAAAGAAGTCACATCCATTTACTGAACCATTTTGCTGGTGACAAACTGACACGGGCGTTTGATAACTATTCCGATCTTTATGAACGTTACCGGAAGCTGAAGCGTAAACTCGAAACTGCTGATGAAAACGAGCAACAAGTGGCTCAGCGCATCGATTTGTATTCATTCCAATTGAAAGAAATTGATGCAGCTGCGCTTGTCATTGGGGAGGAAGACGAGCTAGAAGCAGAAAAACAAAAGTTGCAAAATTTCAATCGTCTCTATGAGCGCTTGAATACAGCCTATCTGTCCATCAGTGGGGATACGCATGCGCTGGATTGGGTCGGCTCAGCTATGAGTGATATTGAAGATGCAGCCTCTGTCGATAAAACCTTGAAACCGCATGCGGAAACTGTTGCGACGAGCTTTTATTCGTTGCAAGATACTGCACATGAACTGAAAAGTATATTGGATGATATGGAATTTGATCCGGCAAGACTGGAAGTGGTAGAAGATCGGCTTGCCCTCCATACTTCGCTCAAAAGGAAATATGGCAAAACGATTGAGGATATTTTATTGTATCGCGACAAAATTGCGGATGATCTTGAAAATTTACTCAGTCGGGATGAAAGACTAGCTGCTCAACAAGAAAAAATGGAGCAATTATTGCAGGACTTGGAAATTGAAGCGGGTGAGTTATCAATTATTCGTCAAGCGACATCTAGTCAATTACAACAGGCGATTATGGAACAATTGCAACAGCTACATATGGGAAAAGCATCATTTAAAGTGGATATCAGTCGAAAAGCGGCAGGTGTTTTCGATTCAAATGGTTATGATAATGTGGTGTTCCTCATTTCAACAAATGTCGGGGAACCATTAAAACCACTCGTCAAAGTTGCCTCAGGTGGAGAACTTTCCCGTATAATGTTGGCACTCAAAACGATTTTTTCAAAGCACCAAGGCATCACTTCGCTAATTTTTGATGAAGTCGATACGGGAGTGAGTGGTAGGGTAGCGCAAGCTATCGCCGAGAAAATAGCGATGATTTCCATGCATTCCCAGGTGTTGTGTATTTCCCATTTACCGCAAGTCGCAGCAATGGCGGATCATCATTGTCTCATTAAAAAAGAAGTGGAAGATGACAGAACACGTACAGCCATTCATGATGTTGTTGAATCAGAAAGAACACAAGAGCTATCCCGAATGCTGTCAGGCGCTGAAATTACACCACTGACATTAAAACATGCTGAAGAATTATTGACGTTAGCAGAAGAGCGAAAAAAATCATTTCGTTAACAAGGAAACGTGCATAGCAAATTATGCACGTTTTTTATATGGCGCGTCTGGACTTCCGGCATCTTCCGCTTTTTTTTTGCCTAGTCTCCAGGCGTCAGACACTTTTCTTTATTTCATGATTTACCCTTTCATAACATTCCTCAGAACGGACATACCAGTAGTATCTTAATTCGGGGAGGTGAAGTATGGGATGGAGTAGACAGTTTAAATTGGCCGTTTCGTTTTCTGTGCTGTTACTGGTCATGCCATTTACTACAGATGCGGCATCCGCGCAAGAGGGCTCGCTTATTCCGATGGGACACTCAATCGGTATTAAAATGGAGTTATCGGGTGTCTTCATCACAAATGATGTCATGATTAGTAAAGACCATTGGTTGAAGGCAGGTGATTTGATCGAGCAAGTGGATGATGTCACAATCGGCACATTAATGGACTTCGAAAAAGCATTGTCTGCCCGACGTGATAACAAAGAAATTGTGTTGCACGTCATTCGCAATGGAGACAAAAGTCAGATTCAAGCAGATGGCGAAGCGATGAAACGTCTCCTTCCATTCCTGAAAGATCGGACGGAAGGGACAGGAACCTTAACGTACGTCGATCCGGATAATGGAACCTATGGTGCATTAGGCCATCAGATCATCGACAGCGCATTAAAATCACCACCCTCCTTTAATACAGGCGCCATTTATCTGTCGGAAATTGGACAGATTAAAAAAAGTGTTCCTGGCATTCCAGGTTACAAAATTTCAACAATTGTTGAAGATGAAGATCTGTTGGGAACGATTCAAACAAATGGTGTGTACGGTATTTTTGGAGCGTGGAATAGTGCTCATAAGAAAGTGTTAGCCGAACCACTAGAGATTATGCATCCTGAACAGCTCAAAGAAGATGTCGCGGAGATTTTTACAACGATTAGGGGCACGGAAGTTGAAACGTTTACAATCCGAATTATTGAAATTGAACAAGACCAGTTTCATTTTGTATTGACAGACCCTAAATTATTAGAAGCAACAGGCGGCATTTTGCAAGGGATGAGTGGTAGTCCAGTCATTCAAAACGGCAAATTTGTAGGTGCTGTCACGCATATGTTTGTCGATGATCCAGAAAAAGGTGCCGGTCTTTTTCTAGAGACGATGCGGAATGGTGGAAAATGAAAAAGGACCAACTTGCAATTGCGGGTTGGTCCTTTTTTTTTGTCGTGGTAAACTATACTTAAACGATTCGACAAAAGAATAGAAAAGAATGGAATTCGTCGAAATATAGGGAAACCGTATGTCTGAAGATTCATTTTTATTTTTTAAAAAAGGGTTGTCCTATGATTTGTCGAAAATTTCCCCTAGGCAATGAAAAAGAAGGTTGCTACTTTTTCAAAAAATTTAAATGTAGAAACGTACAGGAGGGAAATGGGAATGGATAAATTGAAAATAGCGATTGCTGACGATAACAAGGAATTGGTGAAAACGATGGTGACGTATTTTGAAAGACATCCCGAAATTGACGTCATCTGGACCGCAAATAACGGAAAAGTATGTCTGTCGATGCTAGAAGAAAAAAAGCCAGACGTGCTATTGCTGGATATCATCATGCCACACTTAGATGGAATTGCAGTACTTGAAACATTAAGTGGGAATGCGCAAATTGCCGATCTGCACATTATTATGCTAACTGCATTTGGACAAGAAGATGTAATGACGCAAGCGGCTAGCCTTGGCGCATCTTATTTCATGCTCAAACCGTTTGAATTCGAACGACTTGCTAATCAGATTTTCCAAGTCGCGGGCACAAGAAAGCCAATTGTACCTATATCTAAACCGGAAGTAGAGCAGGTGCCTGGAACAGTCAGTCAAAAAGTACTGGATACGACTATTACATCTATTATCAAAGAAATTGGTGTACCTGCCCATATTAAGGGCTATGCATTTCTCCGCGAAGCGATTCAAATGGTCTACACAGATGTTGAGTTGCTTGGTGCCGTGACTAAAGTTCTTTATCCGGAGATTGCAAAAAAGTATAATACGACATCCTCCCGTGTAGAACGTGCCATTCGCCATGCGATTGAAGTCGCATGGAACCGAGGGAATTACGATGTCATCTCCAAAATGTTTGGCTACACCGTGCATCATCTGAAAAGCAAACCCACGAACTCGGAATTCATAGCGATGATTGCTGATAAGATTAGGTTGGAGCATATGGCGAGTTAACTGAATAGAATAGTTGGAGTGCCTACTAGGTATGGAAAATTATTTTCATATAGTAGGCATTTTTTCTTATTCTGAATAAAATCACAATATTTCAACTAAAATTTTTGAAATGCATTATAATGGTGATAGAGAGAAAGGGTGAAGCATCGGTGTTGATTGAAAATGATTATTTTGACCTTGTCTTGCAAAAAGAGAAAGTAGTAATACATTCGAAAAAAGCTGGTTTCCCACTGAAGTCATTTGATGCCATCACAAAACAATATCCTCGCTTGAAAATATCTTCGTTCGCTGTATTACGAAAAGCACTTACAGAGGTGGATGGGGAGCATGTTATTGGTAGTTGGCTTCCTGATTTTGAGCTATTTGTCACAGCAGACAAACTGAAAGCCCAACTCATGTTCAATATGTCTATAGAGGAATTCGAAAATAGCAGGCAGGCTATTCTAGAACAGATCAATCTGGCGCTCGATACAGCGGAGATTATTTATGGGAGAAAGCCTCTGGAAGAGGTGACATTTAAATCAGGTGAAATGTTGACTATTGCTGCTGGATCACCCCCACAAAATGGTGCTGATGCAGTAATTACATATATGGAAATCCCTGAAAAAAAACCTGTGATTCGTGAAGATGGCTCGGCGGACTATTATGAAATGAACTTTGTCACTCCTGTCAAGGAAGGCGATTGGATAGGTGAAAAAATCCCTCCTCAACAGGGGATCGATGGCCAGGATGTCTATGGAAATGTCATTTCTGCCCAAAAAGGCAATGATGAAAAACTATCCTATGATCGAAAAGCGATAACTGAGGAAGAAGAAGAGGGAAAGACTGTGCTTCGTGCTATGTATGGTGGTGCACTAGAATATACGAATGGGATTATTGGCATTGGAAAACAACTAATTATTAGTGGTGATGTAGGGCCTGAAACAGGATCTATTACGTTTGACGGGGCTGTTTCAATTTATGGGACAGTACTCGCGGGCTATTCAGTGAAAGCAACGGGCGATATTTCCATTGAAGGAAATGAAGGCGTTACCAATGCAAAGGAAATCCAGTCATCGCAAGGTGATATTTATATTAAGGGTGGCGTTTTTGGTGGTGGCATGACCATTGTTGAGGCACGAGGTGATATTTTCATTAAACATGCAAATAATTGCAAGTTATATGCGACAGTTGTCCATGCTGGACTTTATTTATTCGGAACTGATGTGATTGCTGATCGTGTACTGGTCGATAAAAACAGAGGGAAAATTATCGGTGGTCATATCGAAGCGCTGTATCGTATTGAATGTGCGTATGCCGGAAATAATCATGAGCGAACAACGATACTTCATGCCAAAGGAATTAATAAGGATGGACTCTATAAAGAAATACAAGAGATGGCAAAAGATTTGAAGGAGCGCCAAAGTGTTCTGGATAGATTAGAGCAGCATTCTGTTCAATTTGAAAAAGTAGCAGTTGGTGCAAGAGGTCCACAAGCCGAAGCTTATAAGAAAACAAAGGAAACAATTGAATCGAATCGGATCGCTATTCAAGAACTTGATAAGGAAATCCAAACTAGAATGCATATCATTAAACAGGCTGTCCCAGCTCAAGTTGAAGTAGCGAGAGAAGCATATCCTGGCGCTATCATACAGATTGGATCACGTTCGACGACTCTTCATGACTCGAGGAAAGGTGTTTTTGAAATACTGGATGGCGTTATGAATGTCTAGACCAATCATTTTTGCACATCGGGGTGCGTCAGCTCATCAGTTTGAAAATACAATGAAAGCTTTCGAGAAAGCGGTTGAGCTGGGAGCGGATGGCATTGAATTCGATGTCCAATTGACAGAGGATGGTGTGCCGATTGTAATACATGATGCGGATCTTATTAGGCTAGCGGGTATTCATCGAATGATTTCATCGTTAACGAGTACGGAAGTAAGCGCTATCCGGGTGGGGAAAAAATATACCCGTATGGTAAATGGTCACCGTATCCCAACATTAATTGAGGCTGTGACGTTTTGTGAACGACATCATATGGCGCTCAATATTGAATTGAAAGAAACTGTTTCGGAGCGTCCAGAAACAATCAAACGAATTATTGAAATTGTGACCTATTCGGAAAACCTTCATTTTTCTTCATTTGATTACCGTTTGCTTGAAAAAGTAAAAGAAGTGGATTCGCGCTTGGAAACAGCCTATCTCGTGCGGAAAAATAGTGTAGATTGGAATTATCTTGAGCAGTATATTTGTGCAGATGGTTTTCATATCCATAAGCGCTTGCTGAAAGAACCTTATTTGAGTAAACTTATTCAATCTGGTAAGAAAATTCGAGTCTATGGGATGATCGGGCAAGAGGCAATTACGCTTGATCCGCCACCGTATATTGATGGTTGGATTACCGACTATCCTAATCGATTTTAAAATAACAAAAAGACTAAGGCGATTGAAACGGCCTTAGTCTTTTTGTTATTTTTTTTCAAATCGCCCTTGTACACGTCCGTTTTTTCGATCACGACGCAAGAGGAAGCCTGCAAAAAATGCCAAGCCTGCTGAGCAAAAGAGCAATCCGACGACAAATTGAAGCCAGATGAACGGGAATGGTTTGAATAATATACCAAAAATCGAATCCCGCATTAGTTTTATACCACCCGCCGCGAAAAGACCGGGGATAAGTAGGACGATAAAAGCTGCTAGACGCGCCATAAATCACATCTCCTTAACGAATCTAATTTTACCTTGTCATAATTTATTGTCAAGAAGAGAGTAATCGTGTATGATTAGTTTGTAATTGCAAAAGATTGCATGATTTAAAAGAGGAGAATGAATACCCTTGCAAAACGTTCTCATTGTCGGGGCGGGGACAGGCGGATCGATAATACTGGACCTTCTCCAAAATTTAGATTTCATGAATGTTAGAGCAATCATCGATACTGATGAACAAGCACCAGGAATCATTCAAGCAAAAAAACAAGGTATTGCGCACGGAACGGATTGGAAAAGTTATCTGACGGATGACTTGCATATCATTTTTGATGTAACTGGAAACAAAGCGGAATTCACTGAATTATTGAAAGCACGACCTGCTCAAACAGTATTGATACCTGGCTCTGTTGCTAATTTACTCTTGAAGCTTCTCGAGGAGAATGGAACGTACATAAAACAGATCCATGCAGAAATGCATAAGCAACGGATGGTTTTCGATTCAATTGAAGAAGGTATGATAGGTATCAATGAACATGGCACTATCGATTTCTTTAATAAAAGTGCTTCTCGCATGGTTGGATTTTCAAACGACAAAGCGATTGGTCAACCAATCAGAGATGTGATTCCACTAACGGAGCTTCCTAGGGTATTCCAGACAGGGAAGGCAGAGTTGAATCAGGAGCTTGTGCTTGCCAATGGCTTGAAAATTGTTACATCCCGATATCCTCTATTAGATTCCGAAGGTAAAAGGATGGGAGCTTTCGCAGTGTTCAAAGACATTACGGAAGTTGTCGCACTCGCGGAGGAAATTACGGATCTCAACAAAGTCAAGACGATGCTAGAAGCGATTATCCACTCGAGTGATGATGCTATTTCAGTCGTCGATAATCATGGTAACGGAATCCTTGTCAATCCGGCTTATACGCGGATTACGGGTTTATCCGAGGATGAAATCATTGGTAAGCCTGCGAACGCAGATATCAATGAAGGCGAAAGTATTCATATGAAAGTGCTTCAGACAAAAAAGCCCGTCCGCGGTGTTAATATGCGGATTGGTGAAAATAATCGTGAAGTTGTCGTCAATGTTGCGCCAATCATCGTTGATCAGCAAGTTAAAGGTAGTGTTGGGGTAATCCACGATATCACTGAAATGCGTAACTTGATGAAAGAACTTGACCGAGCACGAACGATTATTCGCAAACTGGAAGCCACTTACACATTTGAAGATATTTTCGGTGGTTCGTCGGATATTGAAATTTCTGTTGAGCAGGCTAAGCTGGCTGCTAAATCAGAAGTACCTGTCCTACTAAGGGGAGAAACGGGAACGGGGAAAGAATTGTTTGCACATGCCATTCATAGCGGCAGCAAACGACGGTTCCATAAGTTCATTCGTGTTAATTGTGCCACGATGAATGCAACCGCATTTGAGTCTGAATTATTCGGTCAGAATGGTGAGTTGGAAAAAGGACAGGGTTTGTTCGAAGAATCGGATCAGGGAACGTTGTTTTTGGATGAAGTCGCAGACCTTCCGCTTGCAGTACAACAAAGATTGTTGACTTATTTAGCTGATGGGGCGAATGATAGCAATGCTAATCAGTTGTCTGTGCGTATTATTACCGCGACGTCGAAAAACCTGGAAAAGGCCATGCATGAAGGACTTTTCAATGAAGAACTGTATTATGTACTTAATCGGATTTCCATTCAAATTGCACCGCTTAGATCCCGAATAAAGGATATTCCACTAATTGTTGGCCACTTACTTGTGAAACTCAATCAGGAATTTGGCATGAATATTAAAACAATGACTGATGAGGCATTGGAGCGGCTTCAGCAATACGATTGGCCGGGAAATGTAAGGGAACTTGAAAATGTGCTGAGCCGAGCGATGATATTTATGGACTCTGGGGAAGCTGTCATCGGCTTAGACGATGTGGTTAAATCCTTTTCATCTAGGGAAGACAAAGATGAGGAACCGTTTCTTCCAGAAAAAAGCACGTTGACTTCTATCATGGATGATTATGAAAAAACGATACTCGAAACAGCTCTACGCGAAAATAATGGCAACAAATCATTAACTGCCAACAGGCTAGGTATTTCGCTTCGCTCCCTATATTACAAGCTTGAAAAATTTAGCCTCGTCTAAAAATTACTTAGTAAAGGGTGATGATGCAATGGTTACACTCGATTCACTTGTCGTGAAGGCTGCATCAAAGAAAGGCCCGATTGTCTCTGTGGCATCAGCAGCGGATCAGGAGGTTCTTGAAGCTGTCAGTATCGCTGTTGCGAAAGGAATCGCATCATTTTTGCTGTTCGACGATGATAAAAAATTGAAAGAATTGCTCGCAGCGAACTTTCCACATTTGCTAGCCGATGAAAATGTTAGCATCCACCATGCAGACAATGAGGTTGAAGCATCTAGCCTTGCGGTGAAAGCGGTTTCAAACGGACGAGCACACGTTGTCATGAAAGGGAATGTGGCAACGTCCATCATCTTGAAGGCGGTATTGAATGGCGAGTATGGCTTGCGGACCGGAAAAGTATTATCACATGTCGCAGCATTTGAAGTACCCGGCTATGATCGCCTGCTATTTGTGACAGATGCCGCGATGAATATAGCGCCCGACCTGGAAGCGAAAGCACAAATTATTCGTAATGCAGTGGCCACCGCACATGCCTGCGGTGTTCCAGAGCCGATTGTTGCACCACTTGCAGCAGTCGAAACCGTCAATCCAGCAATGGTACCGACAACAGATGCTGCGTCACTAGTTGTCATGAATCGACGTGGACAAATTACAGGCTGCATTGTCGACGGGCCGCTTGCGCTCGATAACGCAGTTTCTGAACAAGCGGCTGCACAAAAAGGCATTACAGGTGACACCGCAGGGAAAGCTGATATCCTAGTTGTCCCTAATATCGAGGCTGGCAATATTTTATATAAATCACTGATGTATTTTGCCAACGCCAAAGTCGGCGCCATTATCCAAGGCGCTACAGCGCCGATTGTCCTCACATCAAGGGCAGACAGCGCCGAAAGTAAACTTTATTCATTAGCACTAGCAATACTTGCAATAAAATAATAAAAGACCCCCTAGGAGGAATTAAACAATGGAACTTTTTAAATACATGGAGAGTCATGATTACGAACAATTAGTTATTTGCCAGGACAAAACATCAGGTTTGAAAGCGATTATCGCGATTCACGACACAACACTTGGACCAGCGCTTGGTGGAACACGTATGTGGACCTATGCAAGTGAAGAAGAAGCAATTGAAGATGCACTGCGTCTAGCGCGTGGGATGACATACAAAAACGCAGCAGCGGGCTTAAACCTTGGCGGCGGGAAAACAGTTATAATCGGCAATCCGAAAACTGACAAAAATGATGAAATGTTCCGTGCATTCGGGCGTTTTATCGAAGGTTTGAACGGCCGCTATATCACTGCTGAAGATGTTGGAACAACGGAAGCTGATATGGACTTAATTCATCTGGAAACGGATTATGTAACAGGTACTTCAGCTGGAGGCAATTCTGGTTCGTCAGGTAATCCATCACCTGTAACGGCTTACGGCATTTATCAAGGAATGAAGGCCGCAGCAAAAGAAGCATTTGGTACAGATTCACTCACAGGTAAAGTAGTAGCTGTCCAAGGGGTTGGAAACGTTGCCTATGCACTTTGTGAATACTTGCATAAAGAAGGCGCGAAACTAATTGTCACGGACATCAACGAAGAAGCGGTTCAACGTGTTGTCGATGCATTTGGCGCAACAGCAGTTGGCATCAATGACATCTACTCACAAGAAGCCGATATCTTCGCACCATGTGCACTCGGCGCTATCATCAATGACGAAACGATTCCACAATTTAAATGTAAAGTGATTGCAGGATCGGCAAATAACCAATTGAAAGAACCTGAACATGGCGATAAAATTCACGAATTGGGTATCGTCTATGCACCCGATTACGTCATTAACTCAGGCGGCGTTATTAACGTTGCAGATGAGCTGATTGGTTATAACCGTGAACGGGCATTAAAGCGTGTGGAAGGTATTTACGGTACAATTGAGAAAATCTTTGCGATTTCAAAGCGTGACGGCATTCCAACATATGTAGCAGCGGACCGTCTTGCAGAAGAACGTATTGCACGCGTAGCAAAATCACGTAGCCAGTTCTTACAAAACGAAAAAAGCGTATTATCAAAACGATAACTTAACTTGAATCACTGTAATTGATCTATAAAAAATGATTGAAATGGAAGGAGGTTCTGTTGTGCAAAACACAAAAATTAAAGTCTTGGTCATTAACCCAGGATCGACATCGACAAAAATAGGTATCTTTGAAAATGAAACACTATTCCTAGAAGTCACATTACGTCATTCATCGGAAGAAATTGCACGATATCCTTCTATTATCGATCAATATAACTTCCGTAAAGACGCGATTCTTGAAGCGCTTGAAAAAGAAGGCATCAGCATCTCGGAACTTACCGCCGTTTGCGGTCGTGGCGGTCTTCTCCGCCCGATCGCGGGCGGTACGTATTCCGTCAACGACGCGATGATCGAAGACTTGAAAAAAGGATATTCTGGTCAGCATGCCTCGAATCTTGGTGGTATTTTAGCCAATGAAATCGCTAATGGCTTAGGTATTCCAGCATTCATCGTCGATCCTGTCGTCGTCGACGAACTTACGCCTATTGCACGTATTTCTGGATTTGCATCACTCGAACGAAAGTCGATTTTTCATGCACTCAACCAGAAGGCTGTCGCGCGCCGTTATGCAAAACAAGTCGAGAAAAAATACGAGGATCTTCGGCTAATCGTTACGCATATGGGGGGCGGCATCACAGTAGGCGCACATGAATTTGGTAAAGTGATTGATGTCAATAATGGTCTACATGGAGATGGTCCATTTAGTCCAGAACGAGCAGGAACTGTTCCAGCAGGAGCTCTTGTTGAATTATGTTATTCAGGGGAATTGTATCGCAATGAAGTGATGAGAAGACTCGTTGGTCAAGGTGGTCTTGTGGGCTATTTAGGAACGAATGACGCTGTGCAGGTCGAGAAAAGAATTGCCAAAGGGGATGCCAAAGCCGAACTTGTTTACGAAGCGATGGCGTACCAAGTTACTAAAGAAATAGGTAGCGCGGCTGCTGTTCTTCGCGGTCAAGTCGATGCAGTCATTTTGACGGGTGGACTCGCGTATGGTAAAGGATTCGTGGAAGCTATTTCTTCTAGAATTGACTGGATTTCCGATATTGTTGTCTATCCGGGTGAGGACGAATTGCAAGCACTTGCAGAAGGCGCAATTCGCGTTCTATCTGGTGAAGAGCCAGCTAAAATCTACCCGTCTTAACGGGTCGTTGTGAAGGAGGCCATTTATATGGCGCGGGAATATGATGTAGTGATTTTGGGAGGCGGAACAGGTGGCTATGTGGCCGCTATTCGCGCTGCACAATTAGGACTGAAAACAGCGCTTGTCGAACAAGGTAAACTAGGCGGCACTTGCTTGCATAAAGGCTGTATTCCAAGTAAGGCGTTGCTGAAAAGTGCTGAAGTTTTCGATACAGCTAAAAACCAAGCGGCAGCATTCGGTGTTGATACAAAAGAAGTAACACTCGATTTTAGCCGTGTACAAGCACGCAAAGAAGGTATTGTTAAACAGCTACATAGCGGCGTCACCGCACTTATGAAAAAAGGCAAGATTGATGTGTTTGAAGGACTTGGTAGAATGCTAGGACCATCGATTTTCTCACCAATGCCAGGCACCATTTCAGTAGAAATGAACAATGGCGATGAAAATGAAATGCTGATTTTGAAAAATTTAATCATTGCAACTGGTTCTAGGCCACGTACGTTACCTGGTTTAGACATTGATGAACAGCAAATTATGTCGTCGGATGGCGCATTAGCAATGGAGGAACTTCCTAAATCAATCATTATCGTCGGTGGTGGTGTCATTGGAATTGAATGGGCATCTATGCTCAATGATTTCGGCGTAGACGTCACAGTTCTTGAATATGCAAATCGCATCATTCCAACTGAAGATGAAGATATTTCCAAAGAAATGAAAAAGTTATTGACGAAAAAAGGAATAACTTTTGTGACCAGTGCAAAAGTGCTTCCAGACACACTTGTGAAAATAGCAGATTCTGTCACAATTTCTGCTGAACTAAACGGTGAAACAACTGCATTTACGGCTGAAAAAATGTTAGTATCTGTAGGTCGTCAAGCAAATGTTGAAGGAATTGGCCTCGACAATACCGAAATAGAAGTAGACAAAGGCTATATTAAAACAAGACCGACATTCCAGACAAAAGAGCATCATATTTACGCGATAGGTGATGTCATTGGCGGTTTGCAATTGGCGCATGTGGCTTCCCATGAGGGGATTGCTGCTGTCGAACATATCGCTGGCTTGAAGAATGAGCCGATTGATTATACAAAAATCCCGCGTTGCATTTATTCTAGCCCAGAGGCATCAAGCGTCGGCATAACGGAGCAGCAAGCGAAAGAACAGGGATTTGATGTAAAAGTAGGGAAATTCCCATTCATGGCGATTGGCAAAGCGTTGGTCAATGGTAATTCGGATGGTTTCGTTAAGATTGTTGCAGATAAGAGCACTGACGATATTCTAGGTGTCCATATGATTGGTGCACATGTGACGGATCTTATTTCCGAAGCAGGACTAGCAATGGTACTCGATGCAACACCGTGGGAAGTAGCCAGCACCATTCATCCGCATCCATCTTTGTCTGAAGTAATGGGTGAAGCGGCACTGGCGGTAGACGGTAAAGCAATTCATATGTAAATGTGGAGGGGGAAATAGAAATGGCAAAAAATCGTCATGAAGAACTTGGTTTGACTAATGAAGATGTCTTGCAAATTTTTGAAACGATGCTGATGGCTCGCCGCATTGATGAGCGCATGTGGCTCTTGAACCGTGCTGGAAAAATTCCATTCGTTATTTCATGTCAAGGACAAGAAGCAGCACAAGCAGGGGCGGCTTACGCACTTGATAAAGACAAGGACTGGATTGCGCCTTATTACAGGGATATGGCCGTTGTCCTCCATTTCGGTATGACAGCAAAAGATTTAATGCTGTCGGCATTCGCCAAAGCGGAAGATCCAAACTCGGGTGGCCGTCAAATGCCAGGTCACTTCGGTCAACGCAAAAACCGTATTTTAACAGGCTCATCACCTGTTACGACGCAGCTTCCACATGCTGTCGGGGTTGCACTTGCAGCGAAGATGAAAAAGGAAGATTTCATCACATTTGTCACACTTGGTGAAGGTTCCTCGAACCAAGGAGATTTCCACGAAGGTATGAACTTCGCGGGTGTTCATAAATTACCAACTGTCATTATGGTTGAAAACAATAAATATGCCATTTCTGTACCTGTCGAAAAACAATTGGGCTGTGCCAATGTGTCGGACCGCGCTATCGGTTATGGTATGCCGGGTGTCACAGTGGATGGTACAGATCCACTTGAGGTGTATAAAGTGGTAAAAGAAGCGGCAGATCGTGCACGCAGTGGTGAAGGTCCTAGTCTCGTAGAAACCATTTGCTACCGTTTAACAGCACACTCCTCAGACGATGACCAGCGCCAGTATCGTGATGCTGAAGAGCTTGAAAATGAAAAGAAAATGGATCCGATTCCAAAATTCTCAGCATACTTAAAAGAAGTTGGTATATTGACGGACGAACTCGAAAAAGAACTGGAAGAACGCATCATGAAAGAAGTGAACGAAGCAACCGACTATGCGGAAAATGCTGCGTACGCTGAGCCTGAGTCTGCGCTTCTCCATGTTTATGCTGAACAAGGGGGGAACGCATAATGGCTGTCATGTCTTATATCGATGCCATCACATTGGCTATGAAAGAAGAAATGGAACGGGACGATCGTGTTTTCGTTCTTGGTGAAGATGTTGGACGTAAAGGTGGCGTTTTTAAAGCAACGACTGGTCTTTACGATCAATTTGGGGAATACCGTGCGCTAGACACACCGCTCGCAGAATCTGCTATTGCAGGTGTCGGTATTGGGGCTGCGATGTATGGTCTGCGTCCAATTGCTGAAATGCAATTCGCTGATTTCATCATGCCGGCCGTCAACCAAATTGTATCGGAAGCGGCAAAAATTCGTTATCGTTCGAATAACGATTGGACATGTCCGATTGTTATCCGTGCACCTTTCGGAGGCGGCGTCCATGGCGCATTGTACCACTCACAATCTGTGGAATCGATGTTCGCTAGCACGCCTGGACTGAAAATCGTTATTCCTTCTACGCCGTACGATGCCAAAGGTTTGTTGAAAGCGGCCATCCGCGATGAAGATCCAGTTCTGTTCTTCGAGCATAAACGCGCGTATCGATTAATTAAAGGCGAAGTGCCGACTGATGACTATGTACTTCCGATTGGTAAGGCTGATGTAAAACGTGAGGGTGATGACATTACGATTATCACATACGGTTTATGTGTTCACTTCGCATTGCAAGCAGCTGAACGTCTTGCAGAGGATGGTATTTCTACACATATCCTTGATTTACGTACAGTCTATCCGCTCGATCAAGAAGCCATTATTGAAGCGGCATCAAAAACGGGTAAAGTTCTTCTTGTGACAGAAGACAATAAAGAAGGAAGTATCATGGGAGAAGTGGCAGCCATTATCGCTGAAAACTGTCTGTTCGAACTCGATGCACCTATCAAACGTCTTGCAGGACCGGATATCCCGGCAATGCCGTATGCACCGACAATGGAGAAGTTTTTCATGGTCAATCCAGACAAAGTCGAGAAAGCAGCGCGTGAGCTTGCTGAATTTTAACTTTAATCGGCAAGTGTTGGGCAATTAACTATTATGAAGACAATTCAGTGGGTGCTCTATGCCTGCCGAATAAAGTTAAGCCTCCGGCGGATGTCATAGATTTTGAATGGAGTTATGGAAGGCAGTCTAAGTTCGCGACGTCCTGTCGCAACGACTGCATGACCTACAAGGAAGGATGCAGTTCAATCCTTCTCCCCTGTAGGCCTCAAGCTCAATTCAAAATCTAGACGCAAATTCGCCAAGGCGTATTTGATTTTCATTCAGGACGGAGGTAAATGAATTGGCTATTGAAAATATTTTAATGCCGCAACTCGGGGAAAGTGTGACAGAAGGCACTATCGAGAAATGGCTTGTTAAACCGGGCGATACGGTGAATAAATACGACCCGCTCGCAGAAGTGAATACGGACAAAGTAACGGCTGAGGTTCCTTCTTCATTTGCGGGGACAATCAAGGAATTGATTGCACAAGAAGGGGAAACGCTAGCTGTTGGAGAAATTATTTGTACGATTGAAATTGAAGGTAGTGTGACTGTAGAAGCGCCAGTTGTTGCGGCACCAGCTAAAGAAGAACCCGCAAATGAAGTGCCAGCTGCTAGTTCACAAAAACCAGTTGAATCATTACATCGTGAAAAAGGCAAAGCAGCGGGACGCTATTCACCTGCCGTACTTCGTCTTTCACAAGACAATGGCATCGATTTGACGCTAGTAGAAGGTTCTGGCAAGGAAGGGCGTATTACACGTAAAGACTTGCTGGCGATTATTGAGAGTGGCAATATTCCAACGGCAGCTGCGGCACCTGTTATAGAAACGCCAGCACCTGTAGCTTCCGTGCCGGCAGCGACTGCAGCAGCAAAAGCTGCTGAACCTGTCAATGCACCTGTTGCTGCTGGCGATATTGAAATCCCAGTTACAGGCGTGCGTCGTGCCATTGCTAGCAATATGCTACGCTCGAAACACGAAGCACCACATGCTTGGATGATGATTGAAGTCGACGTCACAAATCTTGTCCAGTATCGTGATTCATTGAAAAATGACTTCAAACAAAAGGAAGGCTTCAATCTGACGTACTTCGCGTTTTTCGTGAAGGCAGTCGCACAAGCATTGAAAGAATTCCCAATGATGAACTCGATGTGGGCAGGCGACAAGATCGTCCTGAAAAAAGACATCAACATCTCCATCGCTGTCGCATCAGATGACGCTCTGTTCGTCCCGGTCATTAATCATGCGGATGAAAAAACAATTAAAGGTATTGGACGCGAAGTTCAGGAGCTTGCAGGTAAAGTGCGTTCGGGTAAATTGAAATCATCTGAAATGCAAGGTGGTACATTTACGGTGAACAATACCGGCTCATTCGGTTCGGTTCAGTCAATGGGTATTATTAATTACCCGCAAGCAGCGATTTTACAAGTAGAATCGATTGTCAAACGTCCGATGATTATGGACGGCGGCATGATTGCAGCACGTGATATGGTGAATTTATGTTTATCACTCGATCATCGTGTGCTTGACGGCTTAGTGTGTGGGCAATTCCTTGCGCGTGTGAAAGAAATTCTGGAAAATGTTTCAGCTGATAATACATCTGTTTATTAAGTAAAATGGTTTACCTCAGTCCGATTCGTACGGGGCTGAGGTTTTTTATTTGTCGAAGGGAAAGAGGTATTTAAATTTACAGAGTCGAATAACAGAATATAAGTATTTACAGAGATTGGTGGTAGATAACTGTGGACATACATCTCGAAAAGTTGCATATGGCAGATGTCGAACAATTATTTGAGTTTGAGCTTACTAACAGAATCTATTTTGAAGAGATGGTACCAACTAGAGGTAACGACTATTATAACTTTGATTTTTTTAAAAACAGACATGAATCCTTACTAGAAGAACAGTCCCAAGGAAGTTGCTGTTTTTATTTAATAAAGAATAAAGAAGGGCTAATTCTTGGGAGAATGAATTTAATAGATATTGAGGAACCCCAAGGTATTGCTCATCTTGGGTATAGAGTGGGACAAGTCTATACTGGAAAGGGGATTGCGAATCGAGCATTGAAATTGTTAATCGAAGCGGTAGTGGAAGAAGGTAGAATAAAACAAATAAAAGCACAAACAACGATGAATAATATAGCATCTCAAAAGATCTTGGAGAAAAATGGTTTTGAGCAGATAGGTAAGAGTGATGAAACGGTTGGGATGAATGGTCAGGAGTTGACATTCGTCTACTATAGTTGGGCTTCCTTATTGAAATAACTTCACTAATGGGCAGAACACATCAAGTTTTGGAGGGGTTACATGAACAAACAGAAATTTATTATCTTTATCTCATTTTTATTTTTATTTGGATGTGAGGATAAATCACTACCAGTATCGGAAAATAGTGATGTAAACAATAAAGGGAAAATTGAGCAGCTCGAAATGGAAAATGAGCAAATGAAAAATCAACTAGCTGATGTAGAAAAGAAGAACGGCGAAGAAAAAGAAGCATTAAGGGAAACGATGAATTTAGCGTTTCATCTTTTCACTGCGATAAATAATAAAGATTTTGAGTATATCACATCAATTTCTTCATCAAACGTTCAAGTGAATGTAGAAGAAAGTATGATCTATTCTACTGACTATAGTTATAAAATTAACGATATGGATTATTTTTTAGAAAACCTAGAGTATCGTTATTATCATTTGGAAGACGAGAAGCTGACAATTGGTTTTGCAAATTATTTTTCTGAGGGACATAGTACCATTTATTTTGGATTCATTAAACATGATGGACAATGGTTATTTGATTATTTAGTGACCGATGCTTAGAATTTTATTTTTTTGTATCACTAACGTACATATTAGTGATACAAGACGGGATCGTTGATTGACGGTCTTTTTTCTCTTTCATCACCAAGCATAGTCGGGTAAACTAGTAGTAGATGCATGATTAAGGGGGGAAGCGTGTACGATGACTATACATACGATGAAATCGACGACATTTGAACAAGCTGACTTCGAACAATGGAAAGAGGAAGCAGTTCGCTCTTTGAAGGGGAAACCGCTAGAATCGCTGATGACGAAAACGTTGGAAGGGATTGACCTTCAACCACTGTATACGCGTGAAAGTTTTACAGAAGGCGTTCGTGTAACGAAACAGCAGACTGGCTGGATTATCGCACAGCAAACGCATGCAATGAATGGCCAACAGTTTGTTACGGAATTGAAAAAGTCATTGGACCGTGGTAATGAGGCGATTGTTTATGATGGTACACAGCCATTTGACTGGGACGAATCCTCTCTACGTGAAATCGCACAGTTGATGACAGACTATCCGATCTTCATCACAAATACTAAAAAGGAAGACTCGTTTTTGAAAGCC
Organism: Sporosarcina sp. FSL K6-3457; assembly: GCF_038007285.1. Classification (GTDB taxonomy): domain Bacteria; phylum Bacillota; class Bacilli; order Bacillales_A; family Planococcaceae; genus Sporosarcina. The sequence goes on along the minus strand of NZ_JBBOWX010000001.1, from coordinate 2,475,041 downwards.
TTTACATTTGTTGATAAAGCGAATCGTTCAGCAGTGAAAGGGGCTATTGCTGTTTCAGGCTGGACATTGCCTGAAGGGTTTCGGCAAGTAAGGACAAGCGGTGCGGATACATGGTCAGCGCATCATAACGGCGCTGATGCGGTTACAGAACTGGCACTTGCGCTGGCACAGGCCGCACAATATACGGAGAAGCATGAAACGTTCAGTCATTTTGCGAAAGATTTCTTTGTTCGTTTTGCAGCTGATACGCATTTCTTTATGGAAATCGCCAAGTTTCGTGCGTTCCGTGTGCTGTGGCAAGCCTTTAGCGTGGCTTACGGAGTAACGGATACTCCTTCTATTCCACTGCTGGCAACGACGTCGCTACGCTCCTATTCGAAGCTAGATCCGTATGTCAACCTGTTACGAGCTGGCAATGAAACATTCGCTGCAGTACTTGGTGGAGCAGATGTGATGACCGTTCATCCGCATGATGTGTTGACAGGGCCATCGGAAAGTTCCATCCGATTTGCACGCAATATCCAACTCGTTATAAAAGAAGAAACGCATGTTGATAAAGTCATCGATCCAGCAGGCGGTTCTTATTTCATCGAAACATTGACGGCTGAACTAGTAGACAAAGCATGGGCGTTATTTGTAGACATGGAAGCTGCGGGTGGTTACGAAACATATATGGCTAACGGGAGCCTGGCCGCACTTCTGGAACAGCGAAGAGATGAAGTAGCAATAGGGAAACAGTCATTGATTGGAACGAATGTCTATGCAGATGTGGTGGCTACCGAATTTGCTGATTGGAGTGGTATTGCGGTTGAAGGTCGCCTTGCTGAACCATTTGAGGATCTTAGATTATTATTTAGTAAAGAACAACCACGAACGGTGCTGTTGACGTTTGGTGCGTTGAAAGATTTCAAACCAAAGGCTGATTTTGTCACTGGATTTTTAGCGACGGGCGGGATTCAGTGTGAATGGAGTCCTGCATTTGAAGACGCGCAAGCGGCACAGGCTTGGCTTGCGAATGAACAAGTCGACTATGCGATTGTTTGTGCTACGTCTGATATGACTGAAGCTGTTATGGAAACAATACTCGAAGGATGGCCGGAAAATATACTGTTAGATGTCGCAGGGAAATATGAACCTACAATGACTCAACAATGGCTGGATGCTGGTTTGAATGGCTTTCTATTTGCAGGACAAAACAAAGTCGACAAATTAATAGCAATCCACACTGCACGGAAAGGGGGCGTTGACGGTGAATAAGCCCGATTTCAGTCAAGTAGATGTGAAGAAAATTGTACAAGCTAACAAATCGCAAACACAATCTGCTGGTAAGCTGTTCCGAACAAATGAAGGAATTGATGTTAAAGCAATCTATACAGGTCAGGATATTGTAAACCTTGGACACGTTAACGATTATCCTGGACTTGCACCAAATACAAGAGGCCCTTACCCAACGATGTACGTGGCTAGGCCGTGGACAGTACGTCAATACGCCGGATTTTCAACAGCTGAGGAAAGTAATGCGTTTTACAGACGTAATCTAGCGATGGGTCAAAAAGGATTATCTGTTGCCTTCGACCTTGCGACTCATCGTGGCTATGATTCTGATCATCCACGTGTCACAGGTGATGTAGGGAAAGCCGGCGTTGCTATCGATTCGGTTGAGGATATGAAAATTTTGTTCGACGGCATCCCTCTTGACCAAATGTCTGTATCGATGACCATGAACGGGGCGGTATTGCCGATTATGGCATTTTATATCGTCGCTGCCGAAGAACAGGGCGTTACACCAGACAAGCTTGCAGGGACGATTCAGAATGATATTTTGAAAGAATATATGGTGCGCAACACGTATATTTTTCCACCAGATATGTCGATGAAAATCATTGCCGATATTTTTGACTATACATCTAATAACATGCCGAAGTTCAATTCCATTTCTATTTCGGGCTACCATATGCAAGAGGCCGGAGCGACTGCGGATATTGAGCTTGCCTACACACTGGCGGATGGGCTCGAATATGTCCGAACAGGATTGAAGGCGGGGATCGACATCGATTCCTTCGCGCCGCGATTGTCATTTTTCTGGGCAATCGGCATGAATTATTATATGGAAATTGCCAAAATGCGTGCGGCACGTAAAATATGGGCACAAATGATGGCGGCGTTTGAACCGAAGAACCCGAAAACACTAGCATTACGTACACATTCGCAAACATCAGGCTGGAGTTTAACGGAACAGGATCCATTCAATAACGTTACACGCACGCTAATTGAAGCAAATGCGGCGGCGATGGGGCACACACAGTCACTTCATACGAACGCACTCGATGAGGCGATTGCTTTACCGACAGATTTCTCTGCACGTATTGCACGTAATACGCAATTATTCCTGCAAGAGGAAACGATGATGACGAAAGTAATTGATCCGTGGGGCGGCTCATACTATGTCGAAAAACTGACGGATGAATTGATGGACAAAGCTTGGGAATTGATTGAAGAAATCGAGGATTTGGGTGGTATGGCGAAAGCAATTGAAACGGGCCTACCAAAAATGAAAATCGAGGAAGCTGCGGCTAAGCGTCAGGCACAAATTGATTCACGTGCAGAATCCATTATTGGGGTCAATAAATATCGCCTGGACAAGGAAGATCCCATTGATATTTTGGACATTGACAATACACTTGTTCGTCAGAAACAAATTGAACGTATTCATCAGATGAAGACAGATCGCGACGACGCGGAAGTTGTACGCATTCTAACGACATTAACGGAAATTGCACGTAGTGGTGAAGGTAATCTACTTGCCTGTGCTGTCGATGCGGCACGTGCGCGCGCGACGATCGGTGAAATTTCAGATGCTATTGAACGTGTATCTGGTAGACATAAGGCGGTGATTCGTTCCGTGAGTGGCGTATATAGTTCGAATTTCTCGAATGCAGAAGAGATTAACGAAGTGAAATCAATGGCGGACGACTTTTTGGAAAATGAAGGTCGACGTCCACGTATTCTCATTGCCAAAATGGGGCAGGACGGCCATGACCGTGGTGCAAAAGTGATTGCCTCGTCATTTGCGGATCTTGGCTTTGATGTCGATATCGGGCCATTGTTCCAAACACCAGAAGAAACAGCTTTGCAGGCAGCGGAAAATGATGTCCATGTCATTGGGGTTAGTTCGCTTGCTGCCGGACATAAAACGCTTGTTCCAGAGCTTCTTGGAGAACTTGCGAAAATTGGTCGTGAAGATATTCTTATTGTCGTCGGCGGTGTCATTCCAGCTCAAGATTATGCATTTTTACGTGAAAATGGTGCAGCGGCAATTTTTGGCCCGGGAACTGTCATCCCCGTTGCGGCGCAAAAAGTCATTGAAGAAATATACCGCAGACTCGGCTACGAGGAAGTGTCGGAGTGAAAGATGACAACCGTTTGTTACCCGACGACAGTGCACTACATGTGATGGACGGCATCGCGTCTTCCCATGATGGCATGGCTGCTGCGAAGCGCAAGCGATTTGTGAAAAAGGATCGTGACATTCTGATTGATGAGTTGTCGGATAAGATTGTCGAAGGTTCGCGCCTTCATTTGGCAAAAGGAATCACATTACTTGAAAGTATCACCGCACAAGACAAAGCAGCAGGTCAGCAACTACTGCTGAATGTCTTGCCGAAAACTGGCAACAGTATCCGCATTGGCATTACCGGTGTCCCAGGTGCTGGGAAAAGCACGTTCATTGAAGCATTCGGGCTGATGCTCGCCAATGCAGGCCATAAAGTAGCTGTACTGGCCATTGACCCGAGCTCTACCGTGACAGGCGGCAGTATTCTTGGTGATAAAACTCGCATGGAAGAGCTGGCAAGACATCCAAATGCATTCATTCGACCGTCACCATCGGCAGGTACGCTAGGGGGTGTCCACAAAAAATCCCGTGAGACGATGCTACTTTGTGAAGCGGCTGGCTATGATGTGGTGTTAATCGAAACGGTCGGCGTAGGGCAAAGCGAAACCGTCGTTCGGGGCATGGTTGATTATTTCATGCTACTTGTATTAACGGGAGCAGGAGACGAACTGCAAGGAATGAAAAAAGGGATTATGGAGCTGGCGGATGGCATTGTTGTTCATAAAGCGGATGGGGATAATCTTCGGCTGGCGAAAAAGACAGTGAGAGAGTACCGACAATTGCTCCATTTTCTCCAGCCGGCGTCACCAGGATGGACAACCACATCACTTCCGGTTTCATCCATTAAGAATACTGGGCTTGAGGACGTGTGGCAGACGATATTGACTTTTAAACAGACGATGGAAGATAGTCGTGTTTGGGAAGGCAGACGCCAATCGCAGACAAAAGATTGGTTCCGTTCGATGATTAACGACAGGTTGATTGATACATTTTTCGCAGAGCCTGGGAAGAAGAAACAAGTCGCTGAGCTGGAGAAGTCCTTACTTGAGGGCAATCTGACGGTGACGGGTGCGGTGGATCGGTTGTTTGAATGAAACATCAAAAAAGGCGACTTTCCATTCAATAAACAATGGAAGTCCCCTTTTTTCGAATTAAGTTGTTTTTTCTTTGCGATGACGTAAAAAATAAATAAACTCTGCAATTAATGAAGCTGGTAAATTAATAGGATTTCCTTGTAGATTAAATTGCATTTGCTGCTGCTCAAAACTCATGTCGTCATATATCTCATTATGCGTTTTACCCGACTTTTTCAATTCTTTTTTTGTTTCTACAATGTTACGATATTGCACAGGAATCATGATCACAAGGTAAATTGCCAAAACCGTACCGATGATCCACCATTCCATAATTTTCACCTCCTTCCTGCGAATTTGCTGTTAGTAGTATATACGTAAGCGTTTTGCAGAAAGTTTCATTTATTATTTCAATTACTCTGGAAATTAATCGGATTATACGAGTGATAGCCAGATAAGATGCTGGCAAAGGACGAAGCTGTACAGGACAAGTGCGCAGCCGAGTAGAAACTGAAAGTATTTTTTTAGCTCGATCTTGGCTAGTAGATAGAGGAGTAGAAAAGGTAGACTGATTTTTATTAGATAAAACCCAAAGACACTTGCCTCATAGACAACACGCATGAGTGGATTTGCTTCTGTAATATAATTATTGCGGAGCCCGAAATCGGTGAACAAGGAATCTAAAATGGCTAATAATATAAGTAGAATCCCTGCTTTGAATCGTCTACTGTGGATCATCACCTTACCCCCTTCGCCACTTGATTGTATAGGGGTAGGGTATGGATGATTGGGATGAATTATTCATTAATAATGGAATCGATTTTTTGCACGAAATCTCTTCTCCTGCTATGATAAAGAAGTAAATAGAAAGGGGATACATGCACAATGAGTATGGACTTTAATCTTTATATGAATGACATCCTTAGACAAGCGCGTTCAGAGATGGAAGCGAGTGGTTATGAGCAATTGACAACTCCAGAGGGCGTGGAAGAGGCGTTTAAACGTCCAGGTACAACACTTGTTATGGTCAACTCTGTTTGTGGCTGTGCAGGCGGTATCGCACGACCAGCGGCGGCTCACGCAGTTCACTATGATAAACGTCCTGACCACTTGGTAACAGTGTTTGCTGGACAAGACAAAGAAGCAACTGCACAAGCACGTATGCTATTCGGAGAAGATCATTTGCCATCTTCACCATCTTTCGCACTGATAAAAGACGGGAAACTTGTAGCAGAAGTAGGACGCTATGAAATCGAAGGCCATGACCCAATGTCCGTTGTCGTGAACTTACAAAGCCAGTTTGAAGAGTTTTGTGAAGAAGTATAAAAAACAGTCCGCAAATGCATATAATTGCACCTGCGGACTATTTTTTTAATCAATTACGCCTTGGCGTAATTGCGTCCAGATTTTGAATTGCGCTTGCGCAATTAACTCCCTTCAAAATCTGTGACATCCGCCGGAGGCCATAACTTGCTTCAGCAGGGGTTTGCTGAAGCAAGTTGTGATTAAAATAGAATTGCACTGAGGCCGAATAGTATACTTGATGCAACCATTGCACCAACCATTACAAGAACAACGACTTTCTGTACTTTTTTATTGCTCATTAGTCAAAACCCCTATACGTTTGATACTTCTATTTTAACAGAAATTGCAGATTTCACAACATCTAACACAATTATAAGGTAAAATAGACTGTAGCGAGAGGGGGGAATTCAGATGCGTTCAGTCGATCATATTGGGATTGCAGTGAAAAGTATTGAAGTGTCGCTAAACTATTACATACATACTCTAGGTTTAAAGCTCTTAGCTATCGAGGAAGTCAGTAGTCAAGGTGTGCGTGTTGCATTTATTGACGCAGGAAATGTTAAACTAGAACTGCTGGAGCCAATTGGGGAAGATGGTCCGGTTGCAAAGTTTATTGATAAGCGTGGGGAGGGTGTCCACCATATTGCATTTGGTGTGACAGATATTCGCACGCGTTTGGCTGAGTTGCAGGAAAAAGGTGTTCAGTTATTGCAAGATGAGCCGAAAGCAGGCGCAGGTGGGGCACAAGTAGCGTTCCTGCATCCGAAGTCATCATTCGGTGTGTTATACGAACTATGCGATAAAACCGGCAAAGGGGACTGAAACATGGACATTTATGATAAAATCAATGAATTATATGACAAAAAAAGAACGATTGAACTTGGTGGCGGCGATGAGCGAATTGCCAAGCAGCATGAAAAGGGAAAGCTAACCGCGCGAGAACGAATCAATTTATTATTGGACCCAAATACATTTGTTGAATTGAATCCATTTGTGACACACCGGACACGTGATTTAGGCATGGACAAGCTAGAAGGTCCTGGAGACGGTGTCGTCACGGGGTATGGTAAAATTGAGGGGCGCCCGATTTATTTATTCTCACAGGATTTCACAGTTTTTGGTGGAGCACTTGGGGAAATGCATGCTATGAAAATTGCCAATGTCATGGATTTAGCAGCGAAGAATGGTGCACCTTTCATCGGATTGAATGATTCGGGCGGGGCACGTATTCAAGAAGGTGTTGTGTCACTGGATGGTTATGGGGAAATTTTTTATCGTAATGCGATTTACTCAGGTGTTATTCCGCAGATTTCTGTCATTCTAGGACCTTGTGCAGGTGGGGCTGTGTATTCGCCGGCGATTACAGATTTTGTCTTTATGACCGATGAAACAAGCCAAATGTTCATCACAGGACCAAAAGTTATTGAAACGGTGACAGGAGAAAAAATTTCGTCTGAGGATCTTGGCGGTTCAAAAGTACATAATGCAATTAGTGGTAATGCGCATTTCCGAGGGAAAGACGAAGCGACAGTGTTGCAGGATGTTCGAAAATTATTGTCCTATTTACCACAAAATAATACTGAAAAAACGCCCGTAACCCCGTATAATGAAGAGGAAATGGAAGACTATCGTGCAGATTTGGCAGATGTTGTCCCGTTTGAAACAACTCGTCCATATGATGTAAGAAAAGTGATTGAACAGGTCGTAGACATCAATTCGTTTATGGAAGTGCAACCGGAGTTTGCTAAAAATGCTGTCGTTGGATTTGCGAGGATGAAAGGCGAAACAGTTGGACTCATTTGTAACCAGCCGAAAGTCATGGCAGGTGGATTAGATATTAATTCTTCCGATAAAATCGCCCGTTTCATTCGCTGCTGTGATTCCTTTAATATTCCATTAATTACCTTTGAAGATGTCACGGGCTTTTTCCCAGGTATTAAACAGGAGCATGGGGGCATTATTCGTCATGGAGCGAAGATTTTGTATGCGTATTCAGAGGCGACTGTGCCAAAGATGACAGTCATTTTACGCAAGGCATTTGGTGGTGCATATGTGGCGTTGAATTCAAAATCCATCGGAGCAGACATCGTCTATGCATGGCCTAATGCGGAAATCGCAGTGATGGGTGCAGAAGGGGCAGCCAATATTATTTTTGCCCGTGATATCGCGAATAGTGATAACCCGGAGCAAACGCGTGCTGAGAAAATCGAAGGCTACCGAGAGAAATTTGCCAATCCCTATGTAGCGGCTTCTCATGGTATGGTAGATGACGTCATCGATCCGCGCGAAACACGCATTAAATTATTGCAGGCACTCGATATGATGCGCAATAAGCAGGAAACAAGACCGAAAAAGAAACATGGCAATATCCCATTATAAGGAGATGTACGTTTTGAATAAACAAAGGCTATTGGATGAATTTTTTGAGCTGGTACAAATTGATTCGGAAACAAAAGACGAACGACAAATTGCAGATGTGTTGACAGCGAAAATGGAAGCACTCGGCTTCGACGTAGAAGAAGACGATTCGGATGATCGCAGTGGACACGGTGCAGGGAACTTGATTGCAACGATGAAAGGCACTGCTGAGGGCATTGATGCGATTTATTTTACATGTCATATGGATACGGTCGTTCCAGGTCTTGGCATCAAACCTGAGCTGCGCGAAGACGGCTATATTTACTCTGATGGTACAACGATTCTTGGTGCGGATGATAAAGCAGGGATTGCTGCGTTGTTCGAAATGGCGCGCACGTTGAAAGAAAGCAAGCAGCCGCATGGCGATATTCAATTTATCATTACAGCTGGCGAGGAAAGTGGACTTGCTGGTGCAAAAGAAATGGATGCGTCGTTGATTACCGCGAAATATGGTTATGCAGTGGATAGTGATGGTAAAGTTGGCGGTATCGTGACGGCAGCGCCACATCAAGCGAAATTGCAAACGACGATTTATGGCAAAACGGCACATGCGGGTGTTGCACCTGAAAAAGGCGTTTCTGCTATTAACATCGCAGCTAAATCGATTTCAGCGATGTCGCTAGGACGCATTGATGCAGAAACAACAGCGAATATCGGAAGCTTTGAAGGCGGAAGAGCAACCAACATCGTGTGTGATGAAGTACATATTTTGGCAGAAGCACGCTCGATTAACCCTGATAAATTAAAGGAACAAACGGAGCATATGGTACGGACGTATGAACGCACTGCTGAGCTAATGGGCGGAAAAGCTGAAACAGAAGTTAAAATCATGTATCCTGGATTTAGCTTTGCAGAAGATGCCGAAGTTGTCCAAATCGCGATGCAAGCGATTCAAAATATCGGACGTACGCCAGAGCTAATGACAAGTGGTGGCGGAAGTGATGGCAATATTTTCAATGGCGCAGGTATTCCGACGGTGACATTGTCTGTTGGATATGAAGAAATCCATACGAAAAACGAACGGATGCCCGTTGAAGAATTGAATAAGCTAACTGAATTATTATTGGCAATCGTGCGTGTAACGGCGAATGTTCACAAGGAGGCGTAAGGAATGGCTGATTTAAAAGCAGTTGTTGTCCAGTGCGGTAACGAGGAGTATGCGATTGCCGTCGAATCGGTTGTGTCCATCGAACGGCTAGAACAAGTAAACCGAATTCCACATCTACCCGAGTACATGCTTGGGCTAATGCGTATTCGTGGGGAGCTTGTTCCGATTATAGACTTTGAACAAATTTTATATGGTAATAGTGCAAAAGGGCATGAGGAAGCACGTGTTGTCGTTGTTCAGACCGAGAGTCTATTCATTGGACTGCTTGTGTTAGATGCCAAAGAAATTCTTGATATTCCAGAAAGTCTTATGACATCTGCTGGGCTGATGGCTTATTCAAGAACCCAATACTTCACAACGGTTGCAAATTTAGAAGACCGTATGATTACAGTCGTCGATCCTGAAATTTTATCAAGAACACTTGCCGGGATGGATGAAATAAGTGACTATGTTCAAGAACAATTAGCGCTAGAACAATAACATTTACAACCGGGTAGTACCATCTGCCCGGTTTTTGTAATCAATGAGGAAGCTAGGTACATCCATTCAAGTGAGTGAGTATACCCGGTCCCAAGAAGGGGAAGTGCGTAATGTCGACTGCAAGAGTAATCTTACACTTGGATATGAATAGTTTTTTTGCCTCTGTCGAACAAGCGCATGACCCTTCCTTAAAAGGTATTCCAATGGCCGTTGCCGGAAATCCGAAAGAGCGCCGGGGGATTTTGGTTACTTGTTCGTACGAAGCTCGGGCGCTTGGCATTTATACAACAATGACTGTCGGGGAGGCGAAGCGGCTCTGTCCAGATTTAGTTCTTGTCCCACCTGATCATGAAAAATATCGAATGGCCTCATCAGCGGTTTTCGATCTGCTACGCTCCTACACAGATCTGGTAGAGCCAGTGTCGATTGACGAGGCCTATATTGATATTACTGCCATTGGTGGATTAACGGATGCTGTCAACATCGCATCGGACATGCAACGCCGTCTGCTAGAGGAACTCGATTTACCTTGCTCCATCGGCATTGCACCGAATAAGTTTCTGGCCAAAACCGCATCCGATATGAAAAAACCGATGGGAATTACGATTTTGCGCAAACGACAAGTCGAGTCGATTTTGTGGCTGCTGCCTGTGATTGAAATGCATGGCATTGGCAAAAGCACTGAGAAGAAATTACAGGCAATAGGTATCGAAACAATTGGCGATCTTGCAGTTTCAGATGAAACAAAAATTAAAGCGACACTTGGCAAAAATGGTTTACGCCTTCGACAACGTGCGAATGGTATTGATGAGCGTGCAGTTGATCCAGAAGCGGCAGAGGAACGAAAAAGTGTTGGTAGTTCAACGACATTAGCGGTTGATGAAACAGATAGAGATGCCTGTCTCAAAATTTTCAATAGACTCGCAGCCAGTGTTGCAAAGCGGCTCGATAATAGACAGCTGGCGGGAACAGTCGTCATGATTCAACTGCGAACTGCTGACTGGCGCAATCAGACGCGCAGTCGGACAGTGTTAAATCCGTTGTATAAAGAGCAAGATATTTATAAAGAAGCTATTAGTTTATTCAACAAGTATTGGGATGGGGAGCCGATTCGTTTGCTTGGTATTACAGTATCGAATGTTATTCCCATGCAAGATTTACATGAACAGCTATCATTTGATAACTTTGAAAAACATGCCAAAGAAGAAAAAATGGATAATCTATTAGCACAGTTAGAGCAAAAATTTGGTCCTGGTTCAGTTAAGCGGGGCAATTTTTCTTCATTCAGCAAAAAATCTTCACCTCTGTAGGTGGCAGGGGGAACGATTTCTTTATTCCTGTTCAGTAGGTATTCAACCCCTGCTGAATGAAGAGAAAGCCTCCGGCGGATGTCACAGATTTTTAAGGGAGGCTTAAGAAGGCAGTCTAGGTACGCGACGTCCTGTCGCAACGACTGCATGACCTACATCCTGTAGGCCTCAAGCTCGAAAAAATCTGGACACAATTACGCCAAGGCGTAATTGATGAAAGGGAGGATTATTATGGAACTACAATTTTTAGGGACAGGTGCAGGTATGCCGTCAAAAATGCGTAATACATCAGCTGTCGTATTGAATTTGTCTGCCGAAGGGCGAGGCTACTGGCTGTTTGATTGCGGAGAAGCAACGCAGCATCAAATTTTACATACCTCATTGAAGCCACGGAAAATTAGCAAAGTGTTTATCACACATTTACATGGCGATCATATTTTTGGCTTGCCTGGGTTAATTGGCTCACGATCATTTCTTGGTGGCCATGAACCACTCGATATTTATGGGCCAGTGGGTCTTCGAGAATGGTTGGAAACGACACTTCGTATTACCAATACACATTTGAATTATGAGTTGCAGATTCATGAAATTGAGGAAGGCATTGTCGTTGAAGATGATGAGTTTGTAGTGGTAGCAAACAGCTTACAGCATGTCATTCCATGTCTAGGCTATCGAATTGAACAAAAACCGCTGCTTGGAAAATTGCTTATTGATAAGGTGAAAGAAGCAGGAGTGCCTAATGGGCCGCTATTGAAGCAGTTAAAAGACGGGGAAGATGTGACATTGGACGACGGACGGATTGTGCGCAGTCAAGATGTTACCGGCGAACCGCAGGCTGGCTTTACGGTTGCTATCCTCGGCGATACAAGTTATTGCGCAGCAGCTGTTGACCTAGCGCAAGGTGCAGATATTCTTGTCCATGAAGCGACTTTTGATATGGATACAGGTAACTTAGCGAAAGAGTACGGACATTCGACGATTGGCGACGCGGCGCGTGTGGCGCAAGAAGCTGGTGTGACAACGTTGATTGCTAATCATATTAGTGCACGTTTCATGCCGAGTGATGTGGCGAAGCTCAAGGAACAAGGGGAGGCTGTTTTTTCCGAGCTACATATTGCAGAGGATTTTGCACGGTTTGAGTGGAAAGATGGTGCAGTGATTGAGTCGCGGTCATAACTACACCTATGCCGGTCATAAAGTAGTCCGTGGCGGTCATAATGCCAGCCAAGACGGTCATAACGCACGGCATGCCGGTCATAATGTTATGAAAAACCCACTTACCCTAGCCAAGGGGAAAGTGGGTTTACGCTATTGCCTATTATTTCACTGCCATAACTTGTCCCTTAGTCATGTTCTCCAACTCGCTAGGCGTCAATTGAAACACTGCCTTTGGATGTCCCGCAGCAGCCCAAATCGTGTCATATTGAAACAAATCTTCATCAATCAAGGTACGTACAGGATTCTTATGCCCCAATGGCGGCACCCCACCGATTACAAATCCCGTAGTCTCTCGAACAAACTCAGCATCTGCCTTCCCTAATTTATCCTCTAATTGCTTAGCAATTAACTTTTCATTAATCCGATTAATGCCACTCGCTACTACTAATAGCGGTTCGTTGGTGCTCTTTAATCGGAAAATAATTGACTTGGCAATCTGCGCCACCTCACATCCCAGGGCATCCGCCGCCTCTTGCGCCGTTCGCGCACTATCTGTCAACATGACAACTTCATTCGTATGACCTAACTGCTGTAGCTTGTCTTGTACTTGCTGCGTACTTTCCGTTAACTTTTGCATGGGTTTCATTCCTTCTTCATGTAATTTGAATAGATAGTTTTTATTCATCATAACAATATTCGACAAGACTACAACTTCCTCCTTCTTCGAATTATTCGCTATGTTTCCTATAAGAAGTACGCTTGTAGTAAAATAAAAGAAAAATGAGGTGTATCTGATGGGGAACGGGCATCGGTTGCATATAATAATTATGACATTATTTTTCTCAACATGACGGAGCAGTTTAAAGATAGAGCTCTTGACTTCTATGGTATTGACTTTGCACCGATTGTCCGAGTTGAAGCCACGGACTTGCCGACAATTACGGTGAACGATAGACGCATGGATTTCCTGTTTTTATTGGCGGATGACACGTATTTGCATTTAGAATTCCAGACCACCTTTGAGGAAGTAGATCTGAATAGATTTCTTCAGTATGATGTGAGTGCTTATGAACTATTCAAGAAACCGATTCAAACAGTTGTAATTTATGGAGCTGATATATCCAACGCATTGACGTATAAAAATTACGGATCGGTCAAGTATGAGACACAAGCAGTCTATATGAAAAATTATGGCGGCGATCAAATCATGCGGGAATTGTGGACAAAGGCTGAAAATGGAGAAGTGTTATCAGAAATTGATGAACTGAATCTAATCTTTTTGCCACTTATGAATAGCGCCGTCAATCGTTCGGAACTGGCTAAAAAGATTCAGGATGAAGACACACAAGTTCGTTTGATGGCTACTGTTATCGCCATCTCAGATAAATTTATTGATAAAGCGTATGTAGACCAACTATTGGAGGTGTTAAGTATGGCGAAGGTGCTTGAAGAGTTTGAGAAGCGTGCAAGATTAATGGAAGAACAGGCAAGAGTTTCGCAAAGTCAGAACTCTATAAAGGACTACTTAGATGTCCATTTCGGAATGGAGTCGGCAGACTTACAAAAACGTGTAGAAATGATTAATGACCTAGAGCAGTTACATCGCCTTTTACGTAGCCTTTATAGAGCGGATGATCAGCAGATAATGGAAGACTTAATTGAGGCAGCCATTCTACGGCAAGAAAATCCGAAGTGAGTGGTGTTACCTTTTAAACTAAGAAAGCGCTGTGGAGAAAAATCTCACAGGGCTTTCTTAGTTTACACCTGTTAAAACACCCAACCCCGCGCATACTGCTTCGGTGTTTCAATGTCCACATCTAGCTCTTTCGCAGCCGTATAAGCCCAGTACGGATCACGCAGTAATTCTCGTGCTAATAATATGACATCTGCACGTCCATTTTTCAAAATTTCCTCCGCTTGGATTCCTGTTGTAATCAAACCAACTGCGCCAGTTGCAATGTCAGCACCTGCCTTGATTGTTTCTGAAAATGGCACTTGATAGCCAGGGAATACATCAATGGTCGCTGGGACAACCGCGCCTGAGCTAACATCAATTAGATCGACGCCTTGCTCCTTCATCCACTGCGCCATTTCTACATAACTATCCGCAGTCATGCCACCGTCTGCGTAATCATGCGCAGAAATCCGAACGAAAAGGGGACTCTCCCAAACTGTCCTCACATTATCAATCACTTCACGCAATAGACGATAGCGATTTTCTGCCGAGCCACCATACGTATCCGTTCGTTTATTGGATAAAGGCGATAGAAATTCATTAATGAGATAGCCATGCGCTGCATGGAGCTCAATGACATCGAATCCTGCTTTTTTCGCACGGACGGCACCCTCTTTAAATGCCTGTACGGTTTCCTCAATATCCTCCACCGTCATTTCAACAGGAGTTTTATAGCTGTCGCTGAACGCGATAGCAGATGGAGCGTAAATCTCCCCAGCCACTGTTGCTTTCCGACCGGCATGTGCTAGCTGAATGCCTGTCTTAGCCCCGTGCTGCTGCATCAAACGAACAGCTTCTGCCAATCCTTGCACATGCTCATCACTCCAAATGCCAAGATCCTGCGCTGAAATCCGTCCAGCAGGCTGTACAGCCGTCGCTTCAACAATAATCAGCCCAACTTGTCCAACTGCACGTGTGGCATAATGAATCTTATGCCAATCTTCAACTCGACCATCCTCATCCATACTTGAATACATACACATCGGCGCCATAACGATGCGGTTTTTGAATGTCGTGTTACGTATTGTGAATGGTTCAAATAATTTAGCCATGTTTTCTAACCTCCTATAGTGCTTTACATCGTTAGTATAGCAAAGGGACAAGGGGATAGCAGTGTATCTTGCTTGTGAAATTCACCCTTTTCAGTTAACTAGCAGGAGAAGTAGCATCTTTTGTAGAAGTTTGTCTAGTATAAGAAAAGGGAGTGATTGGAAGTGCAAGCGTTATTAGTCATTGATGTTCAAAATGGTATTGTAAATCTCAGAGATTTTCAAGAGGAATTAGCATACATGGAGACGATTATAAAGGATTTCAAAAGTCAGGATAAACCCGTTATTTTCGTTAGACATTTTGATGATGTAGAGGAAAGTCCGTTGTACAAAGGCTCTGCTGGCTCTGAGTTACATCCTTCACTCAAAGAATACGCTGATCGTGTCGTTGAAAAGCAAACGCCTAGCTCCTTCTTTAATACCAATTTGGCTTCATTGCTAGAAGAATTGGGTGTGAAGCATCTATTCATAACAGGCTTTAACACGGAGTTTTGCTGCATGTTCACTGCCATTTCTGCATTTGACAGAGGCTATGAAGTGACCTTTATCGAGAATGCAACGGGAACTGTCAATACAGGAGAAACGTATGAGATGGAAGGGTTAGACATTCGAGATTTCGTCGGGACTGTTTTGCATTGGTCGGATATCATTGAGGTGTTGGATTTTGAGGAGTATGTTGAACAATATTCATTGAATAAAACCATGTAAAGGGCGATTATGCCCCTTTTTTTGTGAGTTGCTTAATTAAAAGAAAAATTTGGAACTTTAGGAATCTGCAAGTCGTCTACATAGCAGATCGAACAACGAAAGCAGGTGCATATGATGAGTTATCAATGGCTGGAATGGGCACAACGAATCCAAGCCTTATCGCAATCAGGCTTGGCTTTTTCAAAAGACATTTACGATATTGAACGCTATGAAGAACTACGTATGATTAGTGCAGAAATCATGCAGGAATATACAGGATTAGAGATGCAGGAAATCAAGGATTTATTTTTGAACGACACGGGTTACCAAACGCCTAAAGTGGATGTACGGGGCGTCATTTTTCAGGATGATAAGATCTTAATGGTCAAAGAAAAGTTGGATGATCGCTGGTCATTACCAGGTGGTTTTTGCGATATAGGCCTGTCTGCCGCCGAAAATATTATTAAAGAAATCAAAGAAGAATCTGGCTATGATGCGGTGCCAACGAAATTGCTTGCAGTGTGGGATAAAAACAAACATCCGCATCCACCAGAGCCTTTTCATTATTATAAGTTATTTATCCAATGCGAAATTATCGGAGGACAACCGATGACAGGGATTGAAACGAGTGATATCCAATTCTTTTCTGAAAGCGAGATTCCGAGCTTGTCGGCTAACAGAGTAGTTGAGTCACAAATCAAAACGCTTTTTGAATTTTCAAGGGACCCTAACAAGGAAACGTTATTTAATTGAATGGTGAGTAAACTTTATGAAATTGTATTTTTCACGGTGTGTGGACTTTTTTTACTGTTTTCAGGAATAGGTTTCATTATTATGCTATTGTTCACGATTGCTTATTTTGCGTAATAAAGGAGGTATTTATAGAGTGAATTCTTCTATTAAAAATAAGCTGAAGAAGGCTTCTGCCTTTATCTTATTTATTATAATTGTGATTTCTGTGTCTTATCTTGCGGTGTACAAGGCTTCGTTTTTACCGAATGGTTATGATATTGTTTCGCAGCAAAAAGATCGTGTCACTGTGCAATCATTTAATCTAATTGGGATGGAAAAAGATACGACGACTGTAGTGTTTTCTGAGGATGATGTATGGAAAATGGAGTATATAAGGGATCAAATCGAGAGGCAAAAAAGTTTTTTTATGGTTGCTATTTGCGGCAAGCTGCATTTCAATCCGTATGCTTATCATTAAATTACGCGCAGGAATGAAATGGTGGCGCGCTATTTTGGAAAGTAATCTGATTATTGCTCTACTCATTCCATTGTATTCCATACATAGTTCTTTGACGACTGTGCAAGTGTTGATGGGAAAGCTATGAATAGGAAGTGTGGTTTCGAATGAGAAAAGTTGAAGTTAGGCCTTATGACGAGCAATGGGGTTCAATGTTTGAAGAAGAGTCCCGTAATTTTCGGTACTGAAATAATTGACATACATCATATAGGGAGCACGTCCGTGAGCGGGCTGCACGCAAAGCCGATCATTGATATGATGCCCGTCGTAAGGGATATACATCGAGTGAATGGCTATAATACGGCAATGATTGCCATTGGTTATGAACCAAAAGGAGAAAATGGCATAGCTGGTCGTCGATATTTCCAAAAGGGTGGGGATTGTCGGACGCACCATGTCCATATGTACGCTTGCGGCAAATCAGAAATTAAACGACATCTTGCGTTTCGGGATTATTTACGAGCACATCCAGAGGTTGCACAAGAGTATGGAAGTTTAAAAGAGAAGCTGTCTCGGCGTTTTCCCTATGATATCGAATCGTATATCAAAGGAAAAGAACTGCTAGTATCAGAGATTGATCGGAAAGCAATTGCTTGGTGTCGAATGAATACCAATGCTAATTATCTAACATGAGAATTGTTACTGTTGGTATTAGCGTTATTGATTTCTATGATTGATGTCTGAATCCGGAATGTAAATTAGGGAGGTAATAACAATGATAATGCCAACACATATTGTAGCCGCAGGCGGGATCGTAGAAGATGCACATGGAAATATTTTATTAGTGAAGACAAATGATGGTGGGTGGGTATTTCCTGGAGGGCAAGTGGAAGTCGGAGAAAATCTAATGGACGCACTAAGTCGGGAAATAAAAGAGGAAAGTGGAATAGACGTGGTTGTTGGCCATTTGATTGGCGTTTATTCCAACACGGGGATGTATAAGTGGTATGACGGTGTCACGGATGTTCCTACTAAAGTAATGTTCGATTTTGTGTGCAAGCCGGTGGGCGGAGAACTAGGTATTTCGGAAGAAACAACAGAAAGTGGATGGATTGCAAAGGATAAAGTGCTGGATATGATTACGGCACCAGCTACTCGTACTCGCTTTCAGGCCTATTTGGAATTTGATGGACATGTCCGTTATATGGAGTATGTAACTAATCCGCAGTTTGAACTTAAATTGGATAGAACTGTATAAAAATAATCCGAAGTTTCATTTTTGCTGAATCGTTATGGTATTGTTTCATAGCAAAAAGACAGTGGAAATCATTTAACTTGAAAGGAAAAGAACTGCTAGCATCAGAGATTGAGCGGAAATCCCAGGATTTTAAAATAAACTATACGGAGTGATATTGCATGGAATATGTACCACCAAAACATATTGTTTCGGCAGCAACTATTGTACTGAATGACCAAAATAAAATTCTATTAATCAAAGGACCAAGAAGAGGATGGGAAATGCCTGGTGGACAGGTTGAAGAAGGTGAATCCTTGAAGGAAGCTGCAATTAGGGAAACAAAAGAAGAATCGGGCATAGATATTGAGATAACGAAATTTTGTGGAGTATTTCAAAATATAAATGCTTCAATTTGTAATACATTATTTTTGGCTAGACCAATTGGAGGAGAGCCAACAACTAGTGTTGAGAGTCTAGAAGTAGGTTATTTCCCTATTGAAAAAGCATTGGAAATGGTTACTTGGGGAAATTTTAGGCAAAGAATTGACTATTGTCTCAATGACGAAATGCAGCCTTTTTGTATTGAATTTTAATTAAACTTTATCAGCTAACGGGAGTGTGATCCAATGGATTGGATAGGAGTGAAAGACCGAAAAAATATCCAAAATATACCAGACGCATTTGGATGGTTTCACGATAGTTGTTTGAAGGAGCTGTATATGTCGACGGAGAGTTATGTGGATGAAGAGCTATCAATGGCTGTGCCATCAGGTCTTGATACGAATGTGCGAATCTTTTTTCAAAGGCAGTTTCGTAATCCTTCTGCCATTGAATTATTATTCGAGGGGGTTACCCAGTTTCACATCCTACTGAGCCCAGAAAACTATGACTCTATTATTTATGATGCATCGCTCCTTTTTCATAATGACTTATTTTATTGGGCGGATCAGAGTGACTGGAAGCCCGGGGATAACACATTTGATTCAACCAGCTGGATTGCTGCTACACGTCTAAAGTGGCGTGATGCTTGTTCGTGGATGGGGGATGAAAATCGGTATGGTGTTATTAGTGAAGGAGAGTGAGTTTAAAGACCACTTTCAATAAAAGGGGTGTAAAATGACAAAGAAAAGAATCTATTTGTCTATACTAATTCTGGGCTTCTGTATTTTATGGATCTATTTATTTTTTTATAAAAACTATTCGAATGCTGGAATATTTAAAAATGTAACTGAGCGTGATGGCTATACATTGAATCTTATTAAAGATAAGGAGGCTGTTGAGTTTTATATTAAGCCTGAATGGATACTTATTAATGGAGATAGTGAAAAAAAGTATGCGCTAGAATTGACGAGTAATAATAATACAAACATTATGTTGGATAATGTTTTAAATAGAGGAGATGATATTTATTTCAATTTTGAAACTACGTACAATATGAATTATCACAAGGGAAGCTTTATGTACAATTTGGTCATTAACGAGAATGGGTCATTTACCTCTTTCTCCTCTCATACGGACTATTATTTTTATAACAATAATCATGAAATAATTGACGTAGGTCATCAAACTGGTCAAGGACCTGGGTCATCATTTGGATTTGCCATTGATTCAGAGGATTACGATTTAATAAAGGATGGATTTTATGTTAGCTATTCGGGCTTTCATCTTTATGAGTATTATAAAAATTAAGCGTAGACGAAATGAAGGAATTGTGAGGGAATATGATTGAATACGAACCAAAGAGCTATTGAGCTTTTCGAGGAAAATGACTATGAAGAAGCCATGAAACTTTTTCATCAGGCAGTAAAAGAGTCCAGGGATATTCAGTCATTACATAATCTGGCCTGGATGCACAGTTACGAGGAAGAGGATGACGAAAAAGCCCTTGGATTAATCAAAGAAGTGATGGATATGAATCCTTCCTCTTATTTTCCTTATAATCTATTAGGGGAAATTTACCTTAGGCAAAAAAGTGGCAGCTTGCCTCAAATGCATTTGAACAATCGATTTTGATGCACCCGTCTGATGAAGCTTATCATAATGTAGCTATTGCCAAATATCATCTTGAGGACATGAAGGAAGCGGCAGACTATTTCCTACGCGTCGCAGGAGATTCAGATTATGTTATGTACAGTCATGCCCAATGTTTAATACAGCTTGGAAAGAAGATTGAAGCTATAGAGAAACTAGATGCGTTTTCGGAACAAGCAGATGAATTTGTAGGACAAATTGAGCTAGCAGACATGTATATTGAACTGGGGTGTTTCAAAGAAGCAATGGATTGGTTTGAAAAAGGGTGGAAAGATTACTGGAAAACCCCTTATTGGATTAGTCGATTTGCTTATGCTCTCTTTAAGACAAATAACATCAGCCGCATGTATGAGGTCGTACATGAGGCGATGCAACAAAAAGATCAAGAAATCAAAGAGGCTCGTGAAGAAAACTGGACAGAAAATGATAAAGAGGAATATGTTGAACAATTATTGGAAGAGAGAAGTAAGTATGGAGTGATGGTTGAGCGCATTTTATCTGGACAAATCCCTTTGTTGGAATTTGAAACATCAATGACGGGGGCTTGTTATTTGTTTGGTTGTAAGCGGCATAATCATCCGGAATATCGTGGATGATCCAATCAGAACATATTTTTAATTCGAAGGGAGCATTTTTTATGGAAGTTCAGTGGATAAATGGGCAATACCCAGAAGATAAGCGGATTTTTGATTCTGAAATGGAAGTTTTTGAATGGACAAACTCATTGTATCCAGACTTCTCTAATTCTTTATGTAGAGAAGAAAATGTTGGTTATGTAACCCCTGATGAAAAAGTAATTGATTATTTAACCGATCTACTGCCACAATGGGCAGATTACCTAAATGTACAGGTTATTGTGCATAAAGATAAGATAAAGGAAGAAGGTAAAATTGTTTATAGAATTTGGACTTCAAAAGAAGAGAAATTCGAGGACTATTAAAAGGCATTGAACCTATAGTAGGTTGATACAAGTAGTTGGATTACGGCTACACGTCTAAAGTGGCGTGATGCCAGTTCGTGGATGGGTGAAGAAAATCGGTATGGTGTAATCTATGAATCCAAATAATTGAACGATAATAGCGAGGGAGATATAAGATGGACCTTTGGCTAATTATTAAACAACGTTATCTATTTCTTTCTATTTTTATAATCATGATACTTTTAAGCTTATTTCTACTAGGCGCCATTTGGAAAAGTCGTTCGAATATTCCTAAAGCGTTGGCTATATTAACAATAATAATTTGTGCGATTTTAATAATTTTATCATTGTTTTCATTTATTTTAATAATTTCTTTTGGGTATAATTCTTAATTAAAATATTTAGAGGGGGTGGAAGAACATGAAGGCTAAAAATTTGCCGATTGTAATCATCCTTATTGGCTTAGCCGCCGGTGCTCTTGGCTACTTCCTATTTGTGAAAGTGCTTATTCCGAATATGATGTGATAATTATACCGAGAAGTGAGGGGGTAAATGAGTATGAAAAAATTTATACCGTTGATTATTGTGGCGTTATGCACACAACTAATGGCAATGATTATGTGGGGGGAATATGTCTGGCTATCTAGATTGTCTTTCGGAGGTGCGGTGGGGTCGAAGTTAGAAAACATACAGCCGTTATTATGGTTCGTATTTATTTTAGAAATCATCTTATTGGCCTATTGTTTTAGAAAGAATAACGAATGATTTAAAAGTAAAGGTAAATTACACAGAAGGAGAAGTTAGTTGTGATACATATTTTAAAAGCCAGCCCTAGTCACGTCGCAGGGATTGCAAAAGTTTGTAGCGATGGTTATCGGGCAACATACAAGGAAACACATTCTAAAGCGTACATCGAAGGAATCATAAAGGAATTTTATAATCATGAAAGAATTCTAAAAGAAGTGACTGAAACCAGTAAGCAGTGGGGAGGATATTTTGTTGCGTTAGAAGAGAATGAAGTGATTGGGGCTGGTGGAGGTGGTTTGGTGGAGGATGTATCTGGAGAAATTTTTGTTTTGTATCTAAACCCTACCAGACGTAACGAAGGGATTGGCACAATGATAGTGGACGCTATTACTAAACAACAAAAAGGGTTTAACGCAACGGAGCAATGGGTTTCTGTCTCGAAAGGAAATCAAAAAGGCATTCCTTTTTATGAGGCAAAAGGATTTATTGTTAGTCATGAACGTGATGGACATGGGAGCGTTGATGGGGAAAGTTATATTTCGTTAAGATATCGTCGGGAGATTTAATGTTTTCACTGTATAGAATATCTTACTTAAAAAGAGGGAGGACTTAAATGGAAAAGTATTATTGGGATAGCCAACTGGAATACCTGAAAAGAACAAGAGATTTATATTATAACGATGACTATTTAGAGTTCTTGGTGAGTTTTGTTTGGAAGATTTCTAAACCAGTACATATTATTGATTTTGGTTGTGGATATGGATATTTAGGACTGAAATTATTACCTATTCTACCGAAATGTTCTAAATATACAGGGATAGATAAAGGACAAGAACTTATTAATAAGGCGATAGAGTACTTTCATAATCTTCCGTATGAAACTGAATTCTTTGTAGCAGATACCAATGAGATTGAATTGGAGGGTAAGTACGACATTGCTGTTTGCCATGCTTTTTTATTACACATGTCGGAACCGAAAAGAATGCTTCAAAGAATGGTAAATTCCATTGTTAACGATGGAAAAATAATTTGTTTTGAACCACACTGGATTTCAGGTATGTCATCGTACGAAATGGAAGGGTATAAGCAATCACAAATTGTTCCACTAGGTATTCTCCAGAAATTATTCGAAAAGAGTACAAATAAAACTGGCAATGATGGGAATATTGGGGCGAAAATCCCTAAATATCTATCTGAATTGGGCGTGAAGAACATCGAGTGTAGAGTCAGTGATAAGGTTAACTTCCTCCATCCCGATCAGAATCTACATGATAAGCAAAAATTATTTTATTCGCTTAAAGAAGAAGGGGTTGGTGGAGAACCTGTAAATAAAGAACGGTTTATTGAAAGTTTAATAAAACGTGGTGTTTCATTGAAGGAAGCACAGGAACAATTTGAGGCTGAACTGTTGTTTTCGCAGGTATTTACTATAGATTCCTCTTTACTATACGCACCGAGTATGAAAATTACCTTTGGAGAGATAAAAAAATCGTGATTATTAAAACTAACACTAAGGGTGAAAGGATAATGAAAGACAAAAAACGTTTTAAAAACACAAATAATAGAGTAGTACACGGTAAGACACCTGAAGAACGTTTTAAGGAAATACATGGACTAACAATAAAGGAATGGAGCGAACAACGATTCAAAGCTACACCTGATGACTGGTATATGAATAATATGAAATCTACAACACCTTTTGATTTTATTAAAGAACGCTACGATACTGTTACCGAGGATGATAGAAAGCTTGTTAAGGATTTGCAGGTATTGGGCTTAACAGATGGCGTCATAAATGTATTACTTGATTATGTTGCAATTTTCAGCAGAATCGGAATGGTTCACGCATTGGTAAGAGAAATGGGGGGAAATTGGCACGAGGAAAATATAGTAACTGTTGAACAGGCTATTCACTTTGTGAGAGAAGAACAGAAGAAGTACAAAGACTCTTCAGAGAAATAAGTACTGATTTCTTCGCTACCATCAAAGTCCTTTTTAACTAAAGGTGTGCTTTAGTGAAAGAAGAATATGTATGCATAGAGGAAGTCGGCAGGATAGTTGAATAAGATTTATGGGGAATTAAGAAAATAAAGGATATTCACTACGAATAAAACGAGGAGATGTTTTTATGAATCATCTAAAAGGGAAAATTGCTGTTATTACGGGTGTCAGTCGTCTAAAGGGGATTGGGGCGGCTATTTGTAAGGAGTTAGCTGAAGCAGGGTATCATATATATTTCACTTATTGGACGGAATATGATAAAAAAATGCCTTGGAGCATTAATTTAGACGAGCCAATGAAATTAAAAGAGGAATTAGTACATAAAGGGGTTAGGGTAGCGTGTATGGAGCTGGATTTAACACAATATGATGCACCTGAGCAACTTTTAACCAACGTTTCTGAACAGCTTGGCTATCCCGATATCCTGATAAATAACGCAGCATATTCAACGAACAACGATTTTTCAAACTTAACTGCCGAAGAATTAGATAAACATTACATGGTAAATGTTCGTGCAACAACGCTATTAAGTAGTAAATTTGCACAAAATTTTGATAAGAAATCTGGTGGAAGGATTGTCAATATGACGTCAGGTCAATTTCAAGGGCCCATGCCTGGCGAGTTAGCCTATGCAACGACGAAGGGAGCAGTCGATGCATTAACCATTACATTGGCAGCTGAACTAGCTCCTTTAGGCATAACGGTCAATGCCGTAAACCCAGGTCCAACTGATACGGGATGGATGACAGAGGACATTAAACGTGAATTAACGCCGATGTTTCCTTTTGGCAGAATAGGTGAACCGAAAGATGTAGCAAAAATGATCAAATTTCTAGTGAGTGATGACGCAGATTGGATTACAGGTCAGATTATTCATGCGGAAGGCGGATTTAAAAGATAACATCAATCGTGCTTTGGCGAAATTATTATTTTTGAGTAGGGGGAAATTAAATGATATTGGAAGCTGTTATGCTACAAGTTAAGGAAGGAATGGAAGCAGAATATGAAGAAGCATTTCGTGATGCTTCTGAAATTATTTCTTCAATGAAAGGTTACATAGCTCACCAATTACAGCGCTGTATGGAAGTCA
The DNA here is from genome assembly GCF_038007285.1 of Sporosarcina sp. FSL K6-3457. Taxonomy (GTDB): domain Bacteria; phylum Bacillota; class Bacilli; order Bacillales_A; family Planococcaceae; genus Sporosarcina. Next base: position 2,450,110 of record NZ_JBBOWX010000001.1, on the reverse strand, counting down.
AAGGGAAATACTTACTATTGGTTCAGTGGGAAACGTTAGAAGACCATACGATAGGATTTAGACAATCCAGCGAGTATCAGCAATGGAAAACGAAGCTACATCATTTTTATGATCCGTTTCCGACAGTGGAACATTTTGAGCAAGTTCAACTGTTCTAGAAAGGGAGAAGAGGATGACTCATCCATTTGACTGCATTACCGACTTTGTTTTTGTAGAAACTGAAATTGCTGCAGCAGACGTCATTTTAGTACCTGGCGCTAACCATCCTCAACTCATGGAGAAAGCTGCCTCTTTATATAAGCAGGGTTTTGCACCATACATACTACCATCTGGTGGATATAAACCGCATGTAGGGACCACTGAGTGGAATTACTTACGTAATATAGGCATAGAAAATGGAGTGCCAGACGAAGTAATTTTAAAAGAAGATCAAGCACAGCATACGTTGGAAAATGCTCGTTTTTCGTTGGAGGTTCTTCAAAAAGCAGGTATCCATCCAAACAGAGTAATAATTGTTTGTAAAGCAGGTCATTCTCGCCGAGCATTATTATGCTATCAAGCCGAATTTCCAAAAGAAACCGAGTTTCTGGTCTCACCTGTTGTAGATAGATATGGAATCACTAAGGAAAATTGGTTTTTATCCGAAGTCGGGATCAGTCGTATTATGACCGAGGTTGAGAAAATCGGTAAATACTTTGGTGATTATATTCCGAATTGGGTTGAGTAATATATAGAATTTGTTTGGGTATTTTTATAATTAAGGTAATGTGGGATTGGAAGGGGATCGGTATGAAACTGGTTCTTCAAGCGGTTATTGGTTCAATTGCAATTCATGTAATCTTTACAGTGGGGTTGATGGTAGTCGGTTATATAAAAACGAAAAATTATAAACCGAATCTTGCCGAAAAGTGGGATGCCACAGTGGTGGTTCTTCAAGATGAAGTCGTTTTTGGTAAGATTATTTCTCCTAGTTTCGGTTTATTGTCAATCATGGGCGTCGCAGTTATTTTGGGATTTATAATATTTACTTTAAAAATGGGGAGACGGTAGTTTGAAGAACACAAAGTTAAGAATTGCATGGATTATTCCTAATGTGTTTTGTTATTTAATGTTTATCGGAGCCTTAATTTTTGTTGTTAGCAATGCGGAAGGTATTAAGGGAATAGGACAAGCGCCCTATTGGACTTTAATGTTATTGGCGCTTTTGGGGGTATCTTTTTTGGGAAGTTTTCGAATATGGCAATGGATTTCACATGGGAAAATGTAAAGGGTCTGCTTAGCAATTATGTACAATATGAAGAGAAAATATGATTTTTACTAAGGTGATAGAGAACAACAAATTGAAGACGATAGTAAGGTTACTTCTAGAGAAGCTATAAGAGCTGTTATAATACGAAAAAATAAAATCCTTTTACTCCATACGAATAAGGGGGATTATAAGTTTCCAGGCGGTGGGGTTGAAGGTCAGGAAAGCCATTCGGAGTGTCTCATTCGCGAAGTGGCAGAAGAAACTGGCTATATTAACTTTATCATTAAAGATAAGCTGGGGTCTGTTATTGAAAGGAAATTTGACGAATATGACAGTACCGCTTTATTTCAAATGACTTCACAATTAAATAGAGAGGTGCGACGAAATTACATGAATGAAACAATAGAAAAAGCAAAAGAACTTGAGGAATTATCTCGCTTTTTATCTGAAATAAATCAACAAAAAGAATCACATATTGGCTATTGTGGTGGAAAGGAAGAGGAGATTTACGAGACATTAAAAGAAGACTTTGTCAGTGATGATGGCGTTATCAAATTTTTCATCGCAAGAAGCAATACTAGGGAAATCGTGGCAGCGATTGGTTTGGATGTGGATGAATCAAGTGCAGAAGTATGGGGGCCGTTTAATCAAACATCTTCTGTCCAACTACAGCATCAATTATGGGAACAGTTAGTAAACGGGAATCCAACAGTTCAAACCTTTCACTTTTTTATCAATAAAGAAAATATAGAGCAACAAGCATTTATGAATGAATTAAAGGCGGAAAAGACAGGCGAACACCTTATCTTAGACATTGAAGAACAAGACTTCAATAGGGTAAGTGAGATAAAGAGTACATTTTTCATCCAAAGTGATTTTCAAGCATTTGAACAATTACATAACGAAACTTTCCCAAGCACATACTACGACGCAAAAACAATAACAGAGAGACTGAGCGATAAAAATATGTTGAGAGTGCTTAAAACCGAATCTACTGAGTTGCAAGGCTATGCCTACTTTGAAGTTGATATTGAAATGGCAGAGGCTTCAGTGGAATATATCGGTATTGCTAAAAAGGCACAAAATCAAGGCTTGGGCACGATATTGTTAAAAGAAGTGCTGACAGAAATGTTTTCCTACCCACAAATTAGCGAAATTAAATTATGCGTAGATAATGCCAATAGCCAAGCGAATCACGTTTACATCAAAGCCGGGTTTAAGCCGAAAGATATTTTAGTTAGTTATGTTCTTAAACTGTAGGGGCTTTCGTTAAAAATCACGGGTACAACAGGTAGCTTTATTTCTTAGTGCATTACCGGGGCAGGAATAAAGGAAGGTATTAAAAGAATAAGTTTCACTGAAGGTATCATTGAGTTTTATAATGGGGGGCGAAACAATGAAAAAGACAGTCATTGGTGGTTTTATCATGATGGCGGGATTATTGACTACACTAACTATCATTTTGGTGGCAGCACTATATGTTCCTAGTATAAACAGTTGGTCTGGCTCAAAGTTGTGGTATGCCATATTTGGGGCAAAGCGATATGGAAATGAGGCAGTTGATAGTTTATTTATAGGGTTTCCGTTTGTTGTAGGGATATTGCTTACGATTTTGGGGCTAGCCATACTGGTAATGGAGTATTTTGATAAATCTTTATTAAAATAATAAAATGTGAGGGGCAAAAACTAATTCTTGTTGTCATAGACAATTATAGATTGGAGTGTTTCCATTGATCAATTTTTTTGAATACAACTGGCAAGTAAGAGATGAATGGTTTGAATGGTGCAATCAACTACCAAAAGAGGAATTGATAAAAAATCGAACTGGTGGAGTAGGAAGTATTTTATATACCCTTTTTCACATTATTGATGTTGAATACAGTTGGATTCGCGGTATTCAAGGTAAAGAAGATGTAGTCGTTCAGTTTGCTGATTTTAATACACTTGATAAGGTTAAATTACTCTCAGATACATTACGGAAAGAAATGGCTGAATTTTTGAAATTAAATTTAGATAAATTTAAAAATGAATTTGTGAGTGTTCCTTGGGATGAAGATACATATACTGTTGATGAAATATTACACCATATCATTACTCACGAAATACATCATATTGGTCAACTCTCTGTTTGGGCTAGAGAATTAGAGCTAAGCCCTGTGCCTGCTAACTTTATTGGAAGAAAGTTCAAACCTATTCATTTATGATGACTTATCTGGCGGTTTCCTGAAATGTAATAGCAATCACTTTTTCAGTATCGGTAGCATACTCAATTCTGGCAAAAACGCCGAATTCATGGCCATCCTCTTTTAGCCAAAGCTTAAACTTTTCAATTGTCGAATCAGCCTTTACTTCGCTACCTTCGTGCAGATAGTCAATAATGGATGCATGGGGATATTTGGATTGTGTTTCTTGCATAGCAAGCCTTCCCCACTTGGCGTAGGCGGGAATTTCTTGTTGCGCATGAGCAATCGTTGGGACGAGGGTTGGTGCAGCATTAACAATCGTAAAAATTCCGAGCGCAAGAAATGTTTTTCTCATAATGAATGTCATCTCCTTTTTCATAGGATGCGTAATTCGCCTGAAATTATTCTATATGTACTGAAATTAGTAGAATATCATGTGAAGATTTTAAAAATCGGACCCAAAAATATGATTTCAATGGAGTTTTTGATGAAACATCTTCTCCATCGGTTAAACTGGAAAAATTACGGCGGCAAATATTGTTATTGCAAGTGATCTAAAAATGTCTGTCGAGTTGGCAAATTTGTTGAATTCAAACATGAAAACCATTTAGGTTCCTTTATTTCATGAAACGGAGTTACCTACACTAATTACAAACTTTTTGATTCAATTTCAAAGGATCAGTTTTTTACGAACGGGTCATTTAATTTGACAACTTTGAAGATTTTAATGAATTTAATCTGCCTAATATTATAATGATCTAGAGAAAGACTATTGCTGGCTGGACCATTAATAATCATCTAAAAAGAAATGGGTGAGTTTATGAGATTTATTATCATTATGTTTATTGCTATGCTTGTGGGAGGAGCAATAGGGGTGTACGTTGATGATAAAATACTTCGCTCAATTCTAATGGGATTAGTAGTCTTCTTTGCGCTTTCAATATATTTTAATAAGCGAAAATGAAAAATCATTCACAATCCGGCGTGATAGCTGAATAAATACTTGCCGCAATTGGGCTATTTAATGGCATCAAACAAAAGAGACTAACAGGAGCAGGTGACATAGCTTATGAATTGCAAAATAAGAAATCTAGAAAAATACGATATCTCCTTCTTGTGGGATATGGTGTATGAGTCCGCGTTTGTACCTGAAGGGCAAAAACCTTTTCCACGAGACATACTAGACGATCCATCTGTTTCTAAATATGTGGACGGATGGGGAAAACAGAGCGGTGATATTGGATTGATTGCGGAAATAGAAAACCAACCCATTGGTGCCATTTGGTTACGCCTGTTTGATGAAGCACCGGAAATAGGGATGGCAGTCCTGAAGGAATTCCGAGGTAGAGGAATTGGAAAATCTTTAATGCGTGTTCTTGAAATTGAAGCGAAAAATTATGGATATCAGAAATTATGTTTAAGCGTAGACCCGAGAAATCCAGCTCGTCATTTATACGAACAATTCGGATATGTACATGTTGGTTGGTTTGAGACTTACTGGACAATGGAAAAGGAATTGTCATAAGATGTGTCAATGAATTAACAAAGTATGATTTTGATTGTTTAGACCTAAATCGTATTGAAATTAGTTGTGCAGAAAATAATGTTAGAAGTAGAGCTTTACCTGGAAAACTGGGGTTTGTTAAGGAAGGCATTTTACGTGATCATTACTATTTGAATAGAGATGTACATAACTTGGTTGTCTATAGCTTATTGAAAAGTGACAGGGAGAATAAATCAACGTTGCAATCTCTAACGAGGGGGAATACTATGCGCTCTTTTTATAAATATTTACTTATATTTATAGGCATATTTGCTATATCAGTTATGTTTGATTTCGCTAGAGATAATATGTTCAACTGGTTAGATAATATTATCCAATCTATAATTTTTATTGTTGTTTTTATATCTCTAACATGGTTAATGAGTAATAGAAAAAATCCTGATAGAAAAGACTGAGGTGAGTGATAAAGTGCAAACAAATGCTTTATTTTATAAAATGCAGAGGGAAATAGTTTCTACTGAGGACTATGTAAATTGGGCACACAACTTATTAGAAAACGATGTGTCATCCCCATCAGTAAATATACTATCCTCATTTTCGTTTAGTGAAAGTATTTTCGAGGTAGAAGTTTATGTTAAAAGAGCTTTGTATGAGTTAGCAATTCAGAAACCGAACTTTGAGATATGCGCCAGAGCCTATATAAGTCATTTAGCAAATAAAATAATAAAAGAAGATATTCCTTCCGTAACATTTGATTTAGCTTATATGATTTTCCGGATTGTTTCCTCAGATTTACATTATCCAGATGATTTGACGGAGTGGTATGAAATAAGCGAAATGATTGATGTAATACGCTATGGTGATACACCTTTAGAATGTAATGAAGATGAAGTGATATCAAGAATTAAAAATGAAGCAAATATCGTTTTAGGCGGGGGATGCTGTAAGGTTGTCGAATAGCCAATAATATTTCCTTATCAGCTATTATTCAACAATCAATACATCATTCTCTGGTGTCAGCGTACCATTCTTTTCATAATAATCACCTATTCTTCTTGAAAGCTCCACCGTTTTGATAGCATGGTTTCCCTTTGCAAATACGAGTAGAAAAATATCATCTCTAAAATCAATGCCTTTGTTACTTCCCTTAAATTCAATATTCAATGATTCTTCTATGATGTCTACAGTTGTATACGGGCCATAGACCGCTGCCTTTTCCCAGTCAAAATCAGTTAAAGTAGACAGTGCGATTTCAGCCGATCCACTTTCTGCTAGCTCTAAAATCTTCATAGCAAGCACAGTATCTTCACTAGCTCTATTAACAAAAAACAAACTAAACATTGTAAAAACGACTACAACCCCACCAATTAATAAACTCCATTTCCTGAACATAAATTGCACCTCTAATGAACAATCATTTTCTTGTAACTCGTTTTTTCAACGATAAGTTTGTGAGAGTAGAGCAAAAGAACTTGCATACATGAAAATCAATCATACGTACAAGTCATGTCATTAATTGTGATTCCTTCTTTTTCGGGCTTTAAAAAAGAAGACGCCAGCTATTGCCAAAACAATAACAACCCCAGCTATAATCAAAGATGGGGTATCAGACATAAAAAAATACGAGTCTTTGACTTCATACATAGTTATCACCGCCTATTCGATTTATTACTTCGTTAACTAGCCCCTAGAAGCAATTCCGTTTGTGCAGGGTTGTCACAAAGTTTATAATTGCCTCAAATGATTATTCATTTACCTCTAATTTTTTCTGTTTCTTATTATCAAAAGTTTTTAATAAAAAAAACAGGAGACTACAAGAAAAAAGCATCGACATTACACCTGTAACCACACGCATTACAAAGGTATCATTAGGGAAACTGAATAAAATATGTCCGAAACAATATAGCCATGATATAACCAACAATAATTTAAATAACATATTTCTCATGAACTATTCTCCCTTGAAAAAATCGCCCTTTTCTCTACTAACTGAAAATTCTACTCAAAAAGAATCATAACATAGCAAAGTGCGAGTTGGTAGAAAAACGGTAATTGTATAACAAAAGGTTTATATATGAAATTCAATCATATATGCAAGTCCTATTCTTAATAAACTAAATACAACTTTAAAGGAATAACTTCAAAATATTGTGTGATAGCCGATAGTCTAAAGCGCTAAATAGTACTTCAAGTGGAGGCTCGTTAATCCCTTTGTTAAACAAAATGGGACAATTAGGTATGATGGATTTGAGTGAGCGCTTGATATATCCTAAAATCCTCAATAGGATTCCAAATATATGCTTTAACATCCCAAGGCAGAATTCTCCTTCCTCAACGCAAAGCGTAGGTAGGAGATGAATGCTTGCATTTGCTACGAATTTACATAGAACGTACGTTTCAATCTGTGGTATTATTGGTTATAAGAATAATCAGTTAAGAGAGATTGGAGGGCTGAATATGATTCGTTGTCTTAAAACATCTTTTCGGGCGAATAAGGAAACAATTGACCGATTATTTCAGTATAATCAAGTTTCTGGGAAAGTATGGAATCGCTGTTTGGAACTCGCGAAAAAACATCATCTAAAAATGGGGAAATGGATTACGAAAAGCGAATTACAAAAAAGTACAAAAGGGGTCTATCCGATTCATTCCCAATCAGTACAAGCTGTTTGCCATAAATATTTATTTGCCTGAGATTCGGCAAATAAAGCTAGAAAAGCAGGTCATGCAACTAAATATCCCTATAAACAGAAGAAGCACTTCAATACAAAATGGGTGAATAATGGTTTCAAGGTGTTTGGGAACGGTAAAATCGAATTATCGATGGGCATTTTTGAGGGAAAAAGGCAGGCTCCTCTTGTTGTTTGGATAAAAGAAGTCCCAGTAGGTCAAATTAAAGAAATTGAATTGATTTTCGACCGTCAACTCATGCTATCGATTGCTTATGAAAACGACCAAACAGCCAAAGAACATGCCTTTGAAAATCGTGCAGCTCTATCGATGTCGGCGAAGTACACACCATTGCGGAAGTGGCTGAGAATGGAGAAGACATCATCCTGACTGGTCGTAAACTTCGCTCGATTCATCGACTACGCAATAAGAAACTTGCTGAACTGCAACGGAAAATGAGCAAGTGTATAAAAGATTCTAAGCAGTGGAAAAATTATAACCAAGCAAAAAAATATGTGCTTTCCAAAAGTGAAAGACAGCTCCAAGATGGGCTTCATAAAACGACAAAACAATTTGTTGAGTGGCGTGTTGAAAATGAAGTGAAAGAAGTGGCATTTGGCGATGTAGACGGTGTGCAACGGAATACCTCTCGTCGAAAAAAGAAAAAGGTTCGGCGTCGAATAACGAACCAAAAACTATCGAATTGGTCTTTCGGTAAAGTATACGGCTATTTGACGTATAAACTAGAAGTAGAAGGCATGACAATCGAGAAACATGATGAAAGCTATACGACACAACAATGTCCTTGTTGTGCGAAGAGACGTAAAGTGTCTTCGAGATTGTACAAATGCCCATGCGGCTACGCAAACCATCGTGACATTCATGGTGCAGCCAACTTCTTTGCTAAAACATTTTATGGGGAAATCAGAAAACTGGTTTTCAGTTTGAAGCACACAAAGTATCTACGGATTGCCTAATGACAAGAAGTAGTAGATGGTCAGTTCCGCCCCTGCTTAACTCTAGATAAGTTGTTGCCTACTGTAGTTGTCGAAAGTGATTCCTGTGATTCATCACAAAAGAGAAGTGTCACCCACTTTTCTTGTTGGAGCGCTGTTGTCAATATTGTAGGAAACCCCCACTTCAAAAACGAATCGTTTTAAGTGGCGGGAGGTTCATCGATTAATGCTTATAAAAGGTCAATTTGAAGTAATTGGATATTCGGTGGGTTTTCTAGAAAATGAATTGCTAGTAGATATCAAAACCGTGGCAGATGAAACTGTAACTGTCACATCCGGAAATTATTTAGCACATTACTTCGATCATGTAATGGCGGGTAGTATTTTATTTGATATTGAAGAAGTAGATTTGACTACATTTTTCGTAGGGCACAGAGAACAATTTGAGGTCTATAAATCATATGCTTGGCCGGTTTGGTACGATAATACGGATGAACTCGAAAAATACTTACAAGAGAATAATTATAAATCCTATGTAATCATTTCTTCGCTGGGGTTAAATGGTTATGTCTTTGCTGAAACGCTTACAATCAAAAGAAAATGATACGTGGTTAAAGACCGCTAATTCATATGCCAATTAGCGGTCTATTTCGTATGTTATTTTTCAGGCTTAATATAAGGAACGATTTCGGCGGTAGCACCTACTGAAGCACCACGGATGAAATTTTGGTTTTCCAAGGCCTTAAAGTTTTTTGTTTGGCCAGTGAGCATGATCCCTAAAATTTCAACTTCATCAAACGGCTTTTTGTTATTCGAATGTAAAAACGCCTGGATTGTTTCGTTATATCCATTGGCATCATATTGTTCAAGTGCATCACTGAAGCTAGTGTATGCCTCATTCGGTGAATCAGATAGATTAAATCCATAAACCGGTGCGCCAGCAGGTCTCTTACTTTCATTTACAATTGGTGAAGTCATATACAACCATACGATGTTTAAATTATCGGGTATTTTGGCTTGTATGTCTTGGAATGTATAAGGTTGATCGAAAGAAATCGCGACTTCTGCAACGTGATTGTCCATTTGTGAAATGGTTGCTAGTTCGTTTTGAATACCGTCATAGTATTCTTTAATGGCTGGATGATAAAATGTCGCGACTTTCTTCTTTGTTTGTTTATCATATTCCAAAAATCCTGTGTCAGAGTGAAAAAATCCCGGAGTTATTTCGTTAAAATCCATCTGGTGGCGCCGCCAATCATAGGAGTTTGTGAGTGTGCTCCATTGCACTAAATAGCCATTAATATTTTTGGAGCGATTGGTCGTAATATTGCCGCCAAAAGTGGATGAACTACTGGTTACTTGAGAGTCAATTCGAATATTCGGCTCGGCAATTGCGTGATAGAGAAAAAGCTGATTGTGAAGTCTTGAAGCGCCTTTTGCTGCGAAGTAGTTACCTGTTTTGTAAAGGGGCGGTAATAGAACTAATACGACTATAATTGAAGCAATGATGGTTTTGAGTAGTTGTTTTCGTTTAGCCTTTTTTAACGCGCCTTTTAGTGTAGTATCCATTATTGTTTTCCTCCTATTTTTGCATGAATAAATTGACGTGCCCGATATAATTTTTGCTTAACGCTGTTCACTTGGATATCCAAAATCGTTGCAATTTCTTCATATGAAAAGTCATAGTAATACTTTAAAAAGAAAATTTCTTTATATTCTTTTCTGATGTCTTTTAATAAATAAAAAATCTCATCTTTATTTAAAACAGCATCAAATTCGCGATCTGTATGCTGTAGCTTTACATAGATTTCCTCGGTTAAGTAAATGTTTTGCTGCTCCTTTTTCCTTTTCAAGTCAATATATTCATTGAGTGATACTCTGAAAAAACACGGACGTATATTGCTTTCTGTTAGGTCATCCAACAATACATACACCTTGTATAAGGTATTTTGAATAATATCTTCTGCGTCTTCTTTTTTTGCTCCCTTCGCTAGTAATAGGCGGAACACTTCCTCTCCTAAGTCGAAAAGATAGGAGGCTAGTACATCTTTTGTTCTCATCTTTTTTCCTCCCTACACCTATACAACGAATGAGCCTTTACAAATGTATACACTGGAATTTATATTATATTGATTAACAATGACAAAGGATAGTTTGTTATAGGATAATGGTTATATAGTATGGAGGAAACTCCGCGAGGAAGGAAGTGCTGACGATGAATTTTGAAGCAGTTATGCAGGAGCTTGAAGGGCTTGGCAAGGAAAGAATGAAGAAAATGTACATTTCCAATGGTGCGCATGAGCCACTTTGGGGCGTGGCTACAGGTGCTATGAAACCAATGGTAAAGACTATAAAAATAAATCAACTGTTAGCTGAAGAGCTTTATGCGACAGGAAATTATGATGCTATGTACTTCGCAGGCGTGATTGCAGACCCAAAAGCGATGACGGAGGCGGATTATAATCGTTGGATGGATGCAGCGTATTTTTATATGCTGTCAGATTATGTAGTAGCTGTAACCTTATCAGAGTCAGACATTGCACAAGAAGTTTCTGATAAATGGATCGCAAGTGGGGATGAGCTGAGAATGTCAGCGGGCTGGAGCTGCTACTGTTGGCTGTTAGGGAGTCGGAAAGATGTGGAGTTTTCGGAAAGTAAGATGTCCGATATGCTTGATTTAGTGGAAAATACAATTCATGATTCACCTGAGCGAACAAAGTCCGCTATGAATAATTTTGTATACACTGTAGGAACTTCTTATTTGCCGCTCCATGAAAAGGCAGTCGAGACTGCGAAGGCGATAGGAGTAGTAGAAATTAAAAAAGACAATAAAAAGAGCAGTTTTATAAATGCTGGTGAAAATATAGAGAAAATGGTTGATAAAGGGAAGATTGGTTTTAAACGCAGACATGTGAGATGTTAAGTCATTTGACGACGTCTGATATGTAATTGGAACAAGAGAGGGATGATTATTATGAATAAACGAAAGGAAGCTACGCCTAAATATCTAGCGGTAATGTCCATTATTTTCGGCTCAATTGTCATTGTTCAAGGTTTACAAGTGATTTATACGCCCTATCCATTTGTAAGAGTTGTAAATTTACTAGGTATAATCTTTCTATCTGCAGCAATCGGGGCCTTTATTAGAGAAATATTTATATTAAAAAAGAAATAGATTCAAAGTAGCAGCGGGTGTAAATGCGGTTAGCATGCTACTTTGAAAATACATAGAGGAGTATCGTCAGGAAAGCGATTTGATTACGCTTCTATTTTTTTAATATGGAACTTAATCCGTAACAATCAGGCCTAATAAAGAAGCCATTTGAATGGCCTGACGAGAATTTACTTTGCAGCCTTTAAGATCATCAAATGATACGATAAGCGATTCGAAAGTAGAATGGCTGAGGTCGATGCCTTTAAGTGGCGTTTTTTCGAAGTTTGCACCGTCGATATTGCATCTGTTAAACTTAACTTTTTTAAAGATACAATCATAAAAATCAGCACCTTCTGATGAAGTATCTTGAAATATAACTTTTTCTAGTTTTGAGTTTCCGAATGCAGTTAAGTTCAGTATAGAATTATCAAACTCTACATTGCCGAAGCGAGACTCTGTCAAATCAAGACCTAATAATTTGCAATTTTTAAATACTACCCTGTGTATGGAGGAATGACTTAAAAGCGCGTTCGAAAAATCGCAATTTTCAAAAATGACATCAGTGATTTCGATATTGCTGAAATCAGTATTGTTAAATTTGCAATTTTTGACGATCATTTGAGATAACCGCGGTCTATCCAGCACTTCATTCATAAACAAGGAATCATTGATGATGCACAATTCAAGTTCTGGATCTTCCTGATAAAAAATATCTTGGAAGTTCATTGTAGGTAAATCGTTGGGGATTTTAGGCGAATCAATTTTCATATGAACAACCTCTTTCAAATATATAGTAGGTGCATTGAACTTCAGACCTTGACTCTAACTGTAAGCCATTGGAGATTATTATAAAAGACTATATTTTTGTTGGGGTTTGTGTGCACTGTTCTTAAAGTATTTTTTTATAAACTGAATTAAAGACTCTTACTAACAACGCTCGGCTACCCGAGTAAGGCGCTCTCGCTGGAGATTAGATGGGAATTAGGGATTTAAGAAGTGGAAAAGTGGTTATAGAGGAGGCTAATTCATGAAGAAAATATTGATTATTGGTGCCAGTGGACTGGTTTGGAAAGCAATCGCGAAGGAATGTGCACGGGATTTTGATGTATATGGAACGTAGTTTTCAACAGACTGAATTTTATTGTAAAAAGATAGAGCAGGCAGAAATTTTCTGCTTGTCTCTATCTTTTTTTGCGAGATACATATTGTTTTTCCACGACTTTAACAAAAACCTTCCACAAGGGCACGTCGTCTATTGATTAGGAGGAGGGATATAGGTGGAGGAAGTAATTGTTAAAGCGCTTGAAACAGAAGACAGGGAAGTCCTCATGGATGAGATAATGACTCGCCATGGGCAGGACATTTTAAGGCTTGTGTATTCTTACGTTAATAATAAAGAATTGGCGGAGGATTTAACACAGGATATTTTTGTGAAATGCTATAAATCCCTTCATACATACAAAGGAAAATCATCGCTGCGCACATGGTTGTGGCGTATTGCCATCAATCACTGTAAGGATTTCCTGAAAAGTTGGTATAACAAACATGTCATCATTTCAGAAGAAGAACCGATTACACATCGAACGACAAAAGAAATGGTGGAAGAGGTTGTCATTCAAAAAGAAGAGGATGATCAATTAATTGCTGCGATTATGATGCTACCGATTAAATATCGAGAAGTGATTTATCTCTTTTATTATGAGGAGTTGTTGATTAAGGAAATTGCGGTTATTACTGAGGCTAGTGTGAATACGGTTAAAACGCGGCTTAGACGTGCGAAAGAGTTATTGAAAGAACGATTGGAGGTATGAGGGATGGAGAATCGTTTAAAAGGACTAAAAAAATCAATGGATGATACTACGTTTAGCGAACTCCAGTTTACGGAACAGCATTGTAAGGAAATTCGGGCAAAAATTAGTGAAACGGATGACAGTGTTTTATTGGCAATCATGCAGCTGCTTGTGGAAGAAAAAACGGGTTATGAATTGGTGCAGTTTCTACAAGGGCGAGGTATTCGTAAATTTGAGGACAATGAAGGCAGTCTATATGGGTTGTTGCATCAGCTAGAGCGAGATGGGTGCTTACAATCTAGCTGGAACGAGGCGACGGTGAAATATTATCAGTTAAACAATAAAGGCAATAAGTTATTACGGAAAATGGAGAAGCAATCGAGCGGTAGACGATTCACTTTGAAAGACATCGTGGAGGGGTGAGTGGCGGGTGCATAAGAATAGTCAATCTTTTTTAGGGGAAGTTAGAGATCAGATTAAATCGAAAGAAGCGAAGGAGTTTGTGGCGGCGGAGTTGGATCATCATATAAAAGAAGCGAAGAACAAGTGGATGGAAAAAGGAATAGATGAAGCAGCAGCTGAAGAAAAAGCTGTCGTGCAGATGGGAAGTCCGGTAACGCTGGGCCAACAGCTGAATAAGCTTCATCGGCCAAAGGTGGATTGGCTGATGGTGATGTTGTTGGTGACGACGATGGGGTTGGGGTTTTTGCCGATTTTGTTCATTGAAACTGAATTTCTATTGCGATTTAACGTAGATGCCAGCTATTTTGCTACACAGAAAGTTATCTATTCCTTGGTAGGTGGGATGTTAGCTTTCAGCATAATGTTAATAAATTATCGAAGAGTAGAAAGGTTTGGTTGGTTATTTTATGGGCTTAGTATGCTATTTTTAGTGATACTGCAAGTTTCTCCACATTTACGCAATGGTAAATCTCTCCTAGTGATAGGACCCTATTCGTTGGATAGTTTGATAACTATGCCATTTTTTCTGTTAGCATGGGCTTCTTTTTTAAATCATAAAAAGTTGAAGCTTTGGCATTTGGGGTTATTGTTCATAGTTTCTTTTGTGTTCCTTTTGAACACTGCTAATCTTCCAGCAGTGTATATCTACACCGTTATGGTATTTGGGCTATTTTGGTGTAGTCGATTTAGTTGGAAAATAAAGCTTACGATTACGGGAACGATAGCAGGTTCGTTATTATTGTTTGGTTTTCTATTTTTGCAATTTGCGCATATGTATCAGAAAGAGCGTTTTCTGGCATTTATCAACCCAGAACAGTATGAAAATGGAGCTGGCTATATGATGTTGCTCCTCGAAGACCATATATCAAAGGCGGGTTGGTTTGGGAACGCGCTGAATAGTGTGACGATACCCGATGTCCACGCTGATTTTGTTTTTGCTGGCTTTACGTATTACTTTGGCTGGTTAGCTGCCTTTGCACTATTCACCATTCTTGCCCTTTTTATAGTGAGAATTATGATGATTGCGCGTATCATCCATGATCCATTTGGCAAGCTGTTGTTAGTGGGCGCTGTTGCGCTGTATACGGTCCAGTTGGTTAGCAATGTTGGTATGACGCTGGGATTGATCCCGATTACTTCGATTTCTTTACCGTTCATTAGTTATGGCTTAATGCCGATTTTATTGAATGCTTTTATAATGGGCGTCGTGTTAAGTGTGTATCGGCAGAAGGATTTGACGTCTGTTAGGTCTGTTGAATTTCAGCAATAGGGTAGAGTGCTGCTTCATTTTTATGAGTCGAAGATCCCGAAATGACAATAACTCTGCTTAATTGATCGATAACTTCTCGGAAATGATCGATAACCTTTGGCAATTGATCGATAATGACCTCGAATTGCTCGATAAGTTTCCAATGGTGCTTATCAAAGGATATAAAGCTGGGGCTGTCCAAAAAGTTAGTGAAAACTGACTTTCAGGGCAGCGCCCTTTTCATCGTCTATCCTGATGTAGGAAGTGTGTGTGTTTCGAGTACTTTAAGATTGCGCCCCAAGCTCCCGCGAGCGCGCTGTTGCTTTATCAATGCATTCACCAATCGCTTCTTTAAATAATCTACCTTCCAATGCTTTCAATCCCGCTTCAGTCGTGCCATTCGGACTCGTCACGTTTTTCCGTAATTCTGCTGGTTCTGTGCCGGTTTCTTTCATCATTGCCGCGGCGCCTTCGAGCGTTTGGATGATAAGTGAGCGTGAAACTTCTTTAGAGAGTCCTTTAGCGATTGCGGCTTCTTCAAGTGCTTCTGCCAAATAATAGACATAGGCAGGGCCGCTACCGGATAGGGCGGTCACTGCATGAAGATCGTCTTCCTCGACTTCTTTCACTAGGCCAATGGCTTCCAATAGGCCGAGAACATGCTGGCGCAGTGTGTCATCGACGGCGTTATTCATGGCAATGCCAGTCGCTGATTTGCCGATCGTTGCCGATGTATTTGGCATGGAACGAGCAACTGGCCTGGCACCTAGTCCATTTTCAATCGTCTCGATGGAAATACCCGCAATGACGGATAAAACAGCTGCTTGTGTCGTAAGAAGGGGACGAATGTCTGCCATCACTTGATGAATATCTTTCGGTTTTGTTGCTAGTACAACTAAATCCGCTGTTTTTAATGCCTCTTTATTTTTACAAACAATCGAAACGCCATATTGATTTTGCAATGAAATCAGTCTTTCGTCATCTGATTTATTCATCACATAGACTTGCTGAGGCTCGATGACACCTTGTTTAACAATCCCTGCAATAACGGCTTCCGCCATTGAACCTGCACCTATGAATACAATTTTCCTCATATCAATCTCTCCTTCGTATATACAAATCAAATACGCCTTGGCGGATTTGCGTCCAGATTTTTCAAAGGAGGCTTTATTTCATTCAGTTGGTGAATTGTCCCGACTAAATGAAATAAAAAAACATGCGCATTCATCCTTTATTAAAAAGGACGAAAACGCATGTTTCCGCGGTACCACCTAGTTTTACTAGCAATTATACAACTAGTACATCTCGTTCTTTCGTAACGCGAAAGGCACGGCCGGGTTTCCACGGCAGCTCAGAAGGAGGTTCAGGGTAGGAGAGGGACTGTGGCTTTCAGCCGGTGACCACATTTTCTGCTGTCCATTGCTACTTTTACTAATCTTCGTCTACGCTTATCGATTTGTGAATTAGAATGATTATTGCACGTTGTCTGAACAAAGTCAACATTCCGTTCGATTATTGGTTAGTCTGAATGAAAAACCAAATGACACTGATAATGGCGATGACGACCAATACAGTAAATGTAACTTTGACTGCGCTCACCGGTGATTTACCACTTACCTTGCCAGTCTGTCCATTGACGAGAAAACGATAAATTTTATCGTTAAAGCTAAAGGATGAAATCCAAATAGGCAACAAAATATGCTTATACGTAATCCCTGTATAATCGGTGGAAACACTTACTATTTGGACTTCATCGCCATGGACTTGCCCGTGAATTCCGCTCCTAATGCCTTGGTCAATCATCCCTTTTGCATCTGTCCAGCCTTCTTTTAACGGAATAGAATATCTTTCTGCTAAAAAGCCCGATAGATAGGGAGTTTTATAATCAACCAGTTCATGTAGACGAAAAGGCTCAATATTGTCAATCAGCCCACTAGCCACATTACGAGAAGCTTTGACTAATACATCATCAAAAAACTCACTATACCGGCCGTGTTCGGTGCGCCATCTAATTTTACGTACCTGTTCTGTTACTTGTTTCGGTTTGCCATCTTCCATGACAGTGCGCGTTACAGTCACATAATAATACGTTCCAATTCTGACTACATAGTTAGAATCTGTTTGCGAATCAAATGTCCAGTAGGGAATATAGGCACCTGATAATTTATCTAGTGTATACGACTTTTTTAGCTTGTTTGGGGCAAAATATCTTTTTCGTATCCACACTTTAAATTTATCAATCGCTTCTTCCTTTGGAATTTGAAAAGGCAGTACCAATGCGGGCTTGATGCCGGCATGATGCTCGCTAATCGCGATATGTGACGACCCGCAAAATGAACAGAAATCCGCTACCTTATCTTTGTCCAATAGTGTTTCTGCACCACAGTTGTCGCATCTAAACACTCGTTTTTCATCGTCCCAGCTATGATTTTCTTGCTCTAATGCTTGTAAAAAATCATGCTCAATCGTATTGTGCTGCGTCATTTCAATTTCCCGTTCGCTTCCACAAAACGGGCATTTTAGCGTCCCGCTCTTGGGATCAAATACAGCATTGCCACCACAAGAAGGGCATTTAGTCACTTCTGTCTGTTCGACTGTATATTTTTCATTCTCTACGTCTGTCATGCCAACACCCCATTTACCTCCATATTACAAATTGTCTCCGCAGTCTCCACAGAATTTTGCTGTTGGTGCATTTTTCTTGCCGCATTTCGCACAGGTTTTTTCTGTCACTTGCTGCACGCCACACTCTCCGCAAAACTTGGCGTCCGCATTGAGGGGAGCCTGACAGCTAATACAAGGCACTTTTTCTACTTGAACCGTTTTGCCACATTCTCCACAAAATTTAGCAGTTGCTACAATTTGTGCTTGGCAATGGGGGCAGCTTATTTTCGCTGGCTGTGCTGCCGCTGGTTGTTGAGGGGCTGCTGAAAAAGCATTGGCCATGACGCCGCCTAGAGCAGCGCCAGCACCAAGTCCTGCACCTGCGCCCGCTAATCCGCCGCCTTCATTGCGCGCCGCTTCACGAATCGCTTCGGCGGCTTGGTATTGCTGATACTGATTCATATCGCCGAGCACGCCCATCGTTGTGCGCTTATCCATCGCTTTCTCGACTTCTTCAGGCAGCGATAAGTTTTCAATATAGAGGGAAGTGATGTCAAAGCCGAATGCGCTGAAGCGTTGTTTCATCTTCGCTTGCCCTTGTGCACTCAATTCATCATAATGCATCGCTAAATCCAAAGCTGGGATTTTTGACTCTGCAAAAAGATCCGTCAATCCAGACAAAATCATCTTTTTCAGTTGGTCTTCGATAGCACTTGTTTCATAAGAAGCACTCGTTCCAAATAGTTCCTTCAGGAATACAGTTGGCTCAGACACCCGGTAGGAATAAATCCCGTAGCCACGTAAACGAATCATACCAAATTCAGCATCCCGCATCATAATTGGATTAGAAGTGCCCCATTTTTGATTGATAAATTGCTTCGTATTGACAAAATAGACCTCTGCTTTAAAAGGAGATTCAAAGCCGTGTTTCCACGATTTCAACTTCGTTAGAATCGGCATATTTTGCGTGTATAATTGATGGCGTCCAGGCCCGAAAACATCGGCAATCTCGCCTTCATTGACAAAAATAGCGACTTGCGACTCTCGTACAGTTAACTCTGCTCCCATTTTAATTTCATTGTTTTGGACAGGGAAACGGTACACCATCGTATTGGTACTGCTATCCGTCCATTCTATCACTTCGATAAATTGACTTTTGAAAAATCCGAATAAGCCCATTATGAGACACTCTCCTAACTAAGATAATGATTCTGTGAAATTAATTTTATTATAGCATATTTTGAGAATTCAAAAGGTGACGCCACCCTCTAAAAAAGGTACAATGGACTGAATACTCATTCATTTATACAAAGGGGACTTTTATTGATGATACATAAAATTATCATACCAACACCATTCGCAGTGGGCGATGTCAATGCATTTCTGATGAAAGGAGATACGCTGTCACTGGTCGACGCAGGACCGAAAACACCCGAAGCATACGCAGCGCTGGAGCATGGCATTAGAGAAGCGGGTTATTCGTTCAACGATATTGAACAAGTTATTTTGACACATCACCATCCTGATCATGCCGGTTGGATGGATGCATTTGAACGGGCTACTGTGCTGGGGCATACGTATAATGACCTTTGGTTGAAGCGGGACGATGATTTCTTCAAGTATCATGATGCGTTTTATTTGGAGCGTCTGATGGAGGAAGGAGTTCCAGAAGAATATCTCATTTGGGTCAAGCGCATGAAGCGTTCTGCTGCGTTAATGGGCGAGCGACCGCTCAATCGGACACTTGCTGAGGGAGATGCACTGCCAGGACACGCAGGCTGGACGGTTATGGAAACACCCGGCCATGCGCAAAGTCATCTCGTTTTTTGGAATGAACAAACCGGTGAAATGATTGGCGGGGATCTTGTGCTTGAAAAAGTATCTTCTAACCCGCTCATTGAGCCGCCACTTGATCCGAAGATGGGGCGTCCACGTTCGTTATTACAATATAACGCATCATTGAAACGGCTTCTGACATTGCCTGTCGATATTATATACAGTGGGCATGGCAATGAAGTGCGCAATATTCATGCGTTGATTGAAAACCGCCTAGTGAAGCAGCGCGAACGGGCGATGAAGGTGCTTGCCATGATGGATGGTGGACCGCGTACGATTTTTGAACTCACAAAAGAACTATTCCCAGCCGTTTATGAAAAAGAACTAGGCCTTACATTATCCGAAACAATTGGCCAAACAGATTATCTTGTCGATGAAGGACTTGTCGTTGAAACACGTGATGAAGGCGGCGTTTATCACTATGAACAAGCGTAAGTCAGTTGTCGTGACAGGCGCGACGAGTGGTGTCGGCTATGCGCTGACGAAAAGATTGTTGCAAGAAGGTCACGATGTGTGGGCAACAGGTAGAGCACCAGACAAGCTGTGGGAATTACAAAATGCAGGTGCACAAACGGTACCTGCGGATTTATCGAACAAAGAGGACGTGGAACGGTTGTTGGCGCAAATTGGTACACCGGATATTGTTATCTTTTCGGCCGGTGTCGGCACATTTAATTATGCGCATGAAACGTCGGATGAATCGATTGAGAGCATGATGGCTGTCAACGTTGTTGCACCTATGCAGCTAACCAAGCGTTTGCTGCCGGGGATGCTGGAACGTCGACAAGGGCACCTTATTTTTCTCGGTTCCCAAGCAGGGAAGGTAGCAACACCGAAAGCTTCAATTTACGCAGCGTCGAAGCACGCGATGATTGGCTATACCAATGCTTTACGCATGGAAGTGGCTCCATTTGGTATCCACGTCACAACAATTAATCCTGGTCCAATTGACACGCCTTTTCTGGATTTGGCAGACGATACCGGTAGCTATCGCACATCGCTTGGTCGGCATTTATTGGCAGTGGAAGATGTTGTCGATGCGGTGATGAAAACAGTAGGACATCCGGTGAGGGATGTTGATTTGCCTTGGTATATGGGCGTTACGAGTAAATTACATGCTGTCGCACCGACGCTTGTGGAACGGCTGGGGCGTAAGTATTTTATGAAGAAATGAGTTAGCTTGGGGGCTTGTTTGATGAAAATAAAACAAAAGAATGTATTTTAGTGAATTTGAACAAACATAAAAAGGGGTAGGTGCTTGCTAGTGAATATTGATGAATATATGTTGAAGAACTTCCCCCGGTTTATCTCTTGAGCCTCCACTATTTTATGATAGGTCTCATATAAATCGGTTGTTCAATGTAACGGAATAAATCATTAAAAATACATTTTAAAAGGGGTATATTATGAACGACTATCAAAATGTAAAAAAATTTCAACTAAAGCAGCAGCTTAGTTGAAGAAAGAAATCGAATTTGTAATATAATTTATCCTAAAACTTGGGAGGTGTAATTGATGCAGTGGTCCCAATGGTTACAAGGTGGTCCTTTCCTTGAAGTTAGTTTCTTGTTGGAACTTAAAGAAAAGAAAAAAGAAGCTATACAGGATATTATATTTAACTTGTCCAAGGTCAGAAATAGAATTGAAATCTATGACAAAAACATTGATGAAATTATTGATTTTTTTGATAGAGGCTATCCTTTTGACGAAGAAGACCCACAAACAAATTACATACATTCTTTAAGATTAAGATTATACGTCTATTTATCAAGGAAACGAAAAGCGACATTACAAATAGAAATGGTCTCTTCAAATGCAATAATGGTTAATTTTTGGTTTTTTGGTTCTATCTTTGATGCTTTAGAGTGGGACCAAATCGGAATAAAAAAAGAGGAAATTACAGACTTTACAAATTTTCTTAAAGAGTTATATTCCGTTTATGAGTTTAAAATCGGTGGAATTGCAATCGAAGAAGATGTTCTTGAATTATTTGGGTTCGGTGAAACATACCCTAATGAATGTTATCGTTATGAGAACGTGTCTCCTGACCGTTTTCTTCAAGAATCATCCCATTTCATAAATATAATTTGGAGTGAAAAATACAAGAAATTAAGCTATGTTCCTTACAATCACAAAAGGCTTGATAAGGAAGGAATCCTTATTAAAACTGGTAGTTTTAATGACTAACCTTGTTAAACTCCCATGAAAGAACGATCCTCACTTTCATTTTCTGTAGTGTAGCGCTGAATTTGCGCTTCATGGAGGGCTAACGGGTGCTTTACTTGAAGAACATTGAGCTGATAAAACGGCTCTTTTTCTAATTAAATGAAAGGGGCAGGTTAATGTAAGGAGGATTGCAGGAAACCATGTGCAATAAATAGAAATACTTACTTAACAAACTATGTAAGGAGATAATACTTTGAACATTTTAATTTTGATTCTAAGTTATTTAATAGGCTCAATCTCATTTGCTTTAGTAATCGGTAAAATATTTTATAAGAAAGATATTCGTGATTACGGTAGTGGTAATCTTGGTGCAACTAATGCTTATAGAGTTTTAGGCATAAAAGCAGGAGTAATTGTTGCAATTGCTGATATATTAAAAGGTACATTTGCTTGTTTACTTCCCCTAATACTTGGTTCTACAGTTAACCCTATTGTATGTGGTTTATTAGCCATATTAGGGCACATATTTTCTGTTTTTGCTAGTTTTAAAGGTGGAAAGGCTGTTGCGACCGCAACTGGAGTTTTCTTATTTTTTACTCCTTTAGGTGTTTTTGTTGGTTTTGTTGTGTTTGTGTTAACTTTGCTATTCTCTAAGTATGTATCACTAAGTTCAATGTTGGCTAGTATAGCACTATTCATTTACAGTCTTCTATTTGAAGATAAGGTTATCATCGCACTTTCTCTACTAATAAGCGTATCAATAATCATCCTACATCGACAAAATATAAAGAGAATTGTCAATGGAACAGAGAACAAAATAGTTGGAAATTAGTGTTTACTTGTAAAACTCCCATGAAAGAACTTAATCACCTTTCATTTTCTGTAGTGTAGCGCTGATTTTGCGCTTCATGGATGGCTAACGGACAGGATAATTTAATAGATGTTTAGGAGTTGTCAAAATGATTGAACATAAAAAATTTTCGAATTTAGAAACAGATAGGTTGTTATTGCGAAATGTAAATCATAAGGATGTTGATTTTATTTATAGACTTTTTAGTGATGAAAGAGTATGTGAATTTTTATATGATGAAGAATTATTTATAAGTAGAAATGATGCAATAGAGTTTGTTGAATGGAGTAAAAATCCAGAAGTAAAGGGATGCAATCGTTGGATATTAGTCAAAAAAGGTGCTAACCAAGAACAAATTGGAACTTGTGGATTTGATTATTGGGACAGAACAAACAATATAGCGGAGATAGGCTATGATTTATGGCACGAATATTGGGGAAAGGGATATATGAAAGAGGCATTGATAAGCGCAATTGAAAGTGGTTTTAATAATATGGGACTGAATAGAATTAACGCATTTGTAGCTTTGGAAAATATCAATTCTATAAAATTATTAGAAAAGCTAGGATTTAAGAATGAAGGGATTTACAGAGATAAGCATTTATTTAGGGGTAAGTATTATGACTACTACTCTTTTTCTTTGTTAAAAAAGACTGGAATCAATTCTAAGGTTAATTCAACGAGACCCCTTTAGTATGTGAATGATTGCACTTAAACTAACGGATGCTTTAGTACAATAATTACGGGAAGTTCCAAAAAAATGAGGTGTAAATATGAAACTCGCATTTTATTATTTAAATTCTGTAAATGAAAATAAGTTAGAATTTGCAGTAATAAGTGCCATTTATAAAGGGAAATGGGTTTATGTGAGACATAAAGAAAGAAATACGTGGGAAATTGCGGGTGGTCATAGGGAACAGGGAGAAACAATCGAGGAAACAGCAAAAAGAGAGTTATTTGAAGAAACTGGTTGTACAGATGTTGATTTAATTCCAATTTGCGATTATTCAATGGATGATTCTGTTACTAAAACTTTTGGAAGATTATATTTGGGGAGGATAAAGGAGATTGGTCAGTTACCAGTTTCGGAAATTGATGAACTAAAACTGATTGATAGTCTATCAGATAATCTTACTTATTCAGACATTCAACCAAAGCTATATGAAAAAACACTCGCTTTTATTCAGGATTGTGAAGTTATGCCCTTAAAGTAACGGGTGCTTAGTTAAAAATCATGTGGCTGCTTAGGCAGCTCTTCTTACTTGTTGAACTAACGCAGCAGGTTAGTTCAATAACAAATATTACGACTGAATTGAGCCATGTGTGCATAGTTTTGAGCCAGTGATAACGTAAGGGGAAAATACAAGCAGACATTAACCGAGGTGGTATTTATGGATTTAGTGCAAGTCTCCAGAAGCCAGTTAATTAGTGAAGTATACGAATGTAAAAAAATGCTTTACCGGCTAATAAACTTACCAGAAGATGTTCTATCCAATATTTCAAATTCATTATTACCGTATCTGTCAATGATATGTGATGGGATTGATAATCTTTTTCAAACAGAAGATTCTGTTGTACTTTCTAGTCTATTTGTAAGCGTCAAATAGGTTCTTTCCAATGTTAGTTGAATTTACGGGATTCAAGCAACAATAGTTTATTCCGTAGAAGTTCAAAACTGTTTCTGCCATACATGATGCGTTTGATGGTTTTTAACTTATTTATGCTTCCTTCAGCTAATCCGTTGTTATATGGAAGCGTACATGCATTTTCAACCGCATCTATATCTTTTTTAATACCATTGAGAAAGCTAGTCAATTCATTTAATTCGAGGGCTGCTGCTTCTGAAATCCATGTATGTAACAACTCTTTCTCTCCCGATTGAAGAATCTCTTTGAAACGCCAAACCAAGCGAATTAATGTACCGACTAGTGGATATTTCTCAACAACATTTTCTACTTGTTCGAGGGAAATGGCTTTCACTTTATCTAGTGGCTTGTAGAGTAACTTTATAAGCCATTTTCTTTCCACAATCTCCGTGGAACCAGCGATGACATCGTTTTCCAGGTCACCTTGTAACCTTTTTTCTTTCGCTATGAATTGTCTAATCGCAGCTTCTGAGCCTGTATATCCTTTCTGTAAAATAGAAGCATGAATCTCTTTATAAGTTGTTCCTTTTGAGCGCAAAGCAATCACTTCATTTCTAAAAGGGGACAGTTTTCCGGGACGCTGTACACCATATTGACCATGAATAGGATTGAAATCAGGCGATAAGTAATTTTTTATTGTGCGCTTTGTATAGCCTGTCTCATCAGCTATTTTTCTAATACTATATCCTTTTACCTGTAAAGCTTTCACTTCTTTGACTTTATCCATAATCTTCTGGATTGCTTCAGTATGTTCACGACCGCGTTGGTCCTCTAAATCTTTAGGGATTTCTTCTTCTCGCATTCTAATGTATTTTTGAATCGTTTGAAGGCTACATTTTGTTTGCGTTCGGATATCTTGTATAGTGCGACCTTGAGACGCCAAGGACTTGACCCAGAGGATTTTAGTACGTCGTGAAGGTTTACTAGTTAGCAGTTCGTTCATTGCGTTCTGTTCCTTGGTTAATGGAATGACAATTCGTCCAGCTAAAATTCTATACATACAGAGCGTACTTGCGTCCGTCAAATTTTTCACTAAGTGAAATCGATCACTGATATGATGCGCTTCAGGATGTGCTTCTCGAATCGCGGCGGCATAAGTAAGAGAGCCATCTCTTGAGACGTATTTTATATTGGGAAAAAGAGAAAGCCAGATAACTACATCTTCTTTTTCTCTTGATTCTATGAGATCAATGACTCTACTATCGGCTAAGTTCACCATGATAGTACCGTAACTCTTTCTCTTTTTCATTGCGAAATCATCGATACAAATAGCTTCGATATCCTCTTTATTGATTACGAGCATGCTTTTTTTTTTGATAATTACAGATTGTGCTCTTTTTAACGTCGACTACGTGTTTCGATAGATAAACTGCAGCGGAGACAGAACTTTGTGTGAGTGAAACTTCCAGAATGGTTTCTTTCAATCGCTTGGTTTTCTTCGCTTTATTGTCTATAAAAGAAAAAGTTTCGGCAAATGTCGTCCGATGACATGACGGATTATCACAAAACATTTTTCGATTAGATAGTGTAATCACTACCTTTTTATCTTGAATCGGTAAGTCTTGGAAGTTTCGGTTATAGTGAGAGTGGACTCGAGACGATACACTTTGACAGGAAGGGCACACACATTCTTTTCGAGTAGATGTCACAAAGAAATAAATGAAATCTGAAGATATATCCGTACCTGTACAAATCAAGTTTTCGTCAAGTAATGTGATGAGTTCATCCATAAAGTAACCCCTCCTAGATTCTTTTCACTCTATTATAACAGAATATATCGCTAATTCAACCAACAATGGAAAGAACCTATTTGACGCTTACGTCTATTTGAAGATATAAATGGTAAGAGTTTTACGACGCTTATCAAAAAAGTAAGAGCAAGTTCGAAATTACTTACTGATAAAAAAAGTCTAAGAATTTCAATAAGTATGCTAGATAGGGAAACAAAAAAATTTCATGATGAGTTAATAAAAGATTATACTGAGGAACAATTAGCATTTATAAAAGCATGCGGACAAGACGATTTAGGTGTTTTCTATTATAAAAACAAACCGTATGCTAACAGCAGTCAAATAAATTTATATATTAAACCATTTAACTCCACTGTTGAGGAAGTTAATGAAGAAATATTCAATTTTAGTACCCAGGTTACTACGTACATAAACTCGTTTTGTTCTGGATTAGAAGGACACACTCTACCACTTCTGAAGCAAGAGGATTACATTGCTAATTTAGATGGTGAAGACTTAGTTTCCAAAGATTATATCTATAGCGAAGAAAAACATAGAAATATTTTTAACAATGTTATAGATAAAGGAATTTCATTATATTTACTGAATATGCAATGTCAATTAAATTTCGCCATCAATATTTTAGATTTAATAATAGACGAACATCCCCTGAAATACAGAATTCAATTATTGATTTACTATTACTCAGTGCAAGCAATAAATTTCGCTTATAGCTCTGGCTATTTTGAAGAGTTAGAAGAATTAAAAGATACGATTACCGCAGTAATAGAGACTCATAAGAGAATATTTAATAGCAGTGCTTTTAGAAATAATCTGTTTCATTATAAACTTTATACGGAGTTTGAGCATTCATTGAGTAAAAATTATTTTGAAGTTATGGTAGAAACACTAATATCTATATCTTTAGAAAACTTGCTAACCACCGTCTATAAGGAAATGGATATTGTAGAAAAATTAATTAAAAAAATTATCTACTAATTTAGTATGTAAGTTATTCAATTATTGGGCGCTATTATGTAATAAGTGTCCCATTTCTTAATGAACTAACGCAGCAGTTTAGTTGAATAGTACATTCAGTAGACAAAGATAGAAAAAGGGAAATTACGGGGGGAAAGCAAATGAACATAGCAACGGAAAGATTAATAATACGTAAATTTACATATGATGATTGGCGATGTGTACATGAGTATACATCTGATATTGATGTTATGAAATATGTGCCAGAAGGTGTTTTTTCTGATGAAGACTCAAAGGAATTTGTAATTAAAAACAGTAGTGAAAATGCTAGGAATTTCCCTGTGTTATTAAAGAAAGACCAAACATTGATTGGTCACATTGAGTTCCATAAGTATTTTGGTGAACATACGTATGAGATAGGTTGGGTGTTCAATCCAAAATATTATAATAAAGGGTATGCATCTGAAGCAGCACATTCTATATTGAAATATGGTTTTGAGACAATGAAATTACATAGGATTATAGCGACTTGTCAGCCTGAGAATATTCCCTCATATCGAGTTATGGAGAAAATTGGTATGAGAAGAGAAGGTTTTTTCAAGAAGTGTATACCGCAAGGAAACGAATGGTGGGACGAGTATTACTACGCACTTTTAGATGAGGAGTGGAAATCTTAGCTTATTCAACCAACGGAGTGCTTACTTCAAGAAGGGGCAAAGCTTTTTTCTTATTGAACTAAAGAAGCAGGTTAGTGAATTAGTTATTGAAAGAATAATGCCTTTGTTAAAATCGAAAGTGGGGTGAAGCATCTATGTGGTCATTTATTTTTATGGTTTATTTCTAATAGGATTAATCTTGATGATTGTAGCAATAGTTAAAAATGTTGCGAGAAATTATTGGTTGGTGGGATTAATTATGTATATTGTTAGTTTTTTAGGAAGTTGGTCTATTGGTCTCTACCTGCTTGTTATACCTTTTGTTTTATGGATATTAGCTTTAGCACATTCTTTCCGTTGGGTGAAGAAAAGTTGGCAAAATGCACCTTTTGCAATCATCGGAATAATACTCTGGTATTTAAGCATTACAAATATTGATGATTATTGGTTGTTCCTACCTTTTGCATTGTTACTTTAGTTAATGTTTTTAAAAGTTATTAAGCTAACGGAGGGGTATGGTTTTTTGAAGCCTTCTGGGTATATACGTTGTGCAGTCCTGGACCAAAAGATCATATTTGTGCCAGTCATAAAATAGTCCATAACTATAAAACGATCTCTAAAATGTTTGAAGCTGCGGGGTTTGAAGTAAGACTACTTGAATACTTTGATGGAAATGGTGCATTCCATCTACAGGATTGGCACGGAGAGAAAGGTGTAATATTTCGTTCGAAAAAATATGATTCAAGAAACCAAGGTGACGAAATTGTTTTTGCCTCTTTAATTGTTGATGCGATTAAGCTTTAAAATATTATTCTTGCTGGACAGTTGAACAACGGGAGATTGTCTATTGGTGGTCTTTTTGATGTTACATCAGAATCATTATGCGCATTAATTCCTTATTGAGCTAACGCAGTAGTTTTGTAGAATAAGGATACAGATTTATATGGAAAACAATGGAGGGGATGTAATGATAACCAATATGATAAATCGTATTACCAAAACCCAAGAAAAAGTTGAATTCTCTGGGGGCATTCTTGTTAAGGAAAATAATGATAATTCAGTAGAATTAAGCTACGGTTATGCTAACCGTTCTGAGCAAATTGAAAATAGCATAGATACAAGATTTGGCATTGCATCAGGTTGTAAACTTTTCACATCCATAGCGATCTGTCAGCTTGTGGAAGCTGGAAAACTTTCTTTTGAATCGAAATTAGAAGATTGTCTTGATGTGCATTTCCTGAATTTTGATAAAGATATAACCATTCACCATCTTTTAACGCATACGTCAGGAATCCCTGATTATTTTGATGAAGAAATGATGGACGATTTTGAGGAATTGTGGGTGAAGAATCCGATGTATCTTATAAGGAACTTAGAAGACTTCTTACCTCTATTCCAGAACGAGCCAATGAAATTCAAAGTAGGAGAAAGATTTCATTATAACAATGCAGGGTACATTTTACTTGGTTTGATTGTAGAGAAAGCAAGCCAACTTAAATTTTCTGAATATGTAGAGGAGCATATCTTTAAAAAAGCGGATATGAGTGATGCAGGCTATTTTGAATTTGATTCCCTACCCAGATACACAGCATTCGGTTATATTGACCTTCCAAATGGTAAGTGGAAAACAAATATTTACTCATTGCCTGTAAAGGGTGGTTCAGATGGTGGAGCCTTTGTAACAGTGAATGATATGGGTAATTTATGGGATTCTCTTTTGGATAACCAATTACTTAATGAAGAACACACAAATAAGTTATTAACTCCATATGTTCGAACGAATAACAAAAATGGCTTTTATGGTTATGGTGTATGGATTGAGAAAAAGGAAGATGAGATTTTCAAATTTCATATAATGGGTTATGACCCAGGAGTCAGTTTCCATTCTGCTTTTTACCCCAAAACTTCAATAAAAATAGTAATATGTTCAAATAAATCTAATGGTGCATTCGATATTATGAGAGAAATTGAGGAAGAAATTCAAAATAATTATAAGCTTGTGAAATAGAGGTGGATTATTTTCATTAATCGGCTTAATTATGTTTATTAGTGGGGAAGTACACGATCAAATATTTTAATATCTTTTTAGGAGGAATCCATTATGTTAGACTTTAAAACGACTGATTTATGTGACGAGCATTCAGATGAACTACAAATTAGCGATAGCACATTTCGTTCTTTTGGAAAAAAGACACGTTTTTCTGGAAAAATTGAAACTGTAAGTGTGTTTGAGGATAATGTGCTCCTCGTTGAAGCACTTGAAAGTGTGCAGGAAGGCTCTGTTATTGTCGTCGATGGTGGTGGTTCTAATCGATGTGCACTACTAGGCGATCGTTTAGCAGGTATAGCGCAATCAAGAAAGTTGTCAGGCATTATTATTAACGGGTATGTTCGAGATTCTGTTGATCTTGCTGAAATGAATGTTGGCATTCTTGCTTTGGGAACAAATCCGCTGAAAAGTAACAAAGAGGGTACCGGCGAGCGTAATAGCAAATTTCGCTTCGGTGGAGTCGACTGGAATCCAGGAGAGTATGTTTATGTGGATGAGGACGGGGTAATTATTTCTAAACGACCTCTTTTGTGAAGAAATGGAGTAAACATTGTTAGTAAAAGAAACTAAAATCATACAAAAACATCCTCAATCGGTTGACAGATTGGGGTGTTTTTATGGAAAATCATTCCGATTGAATTTGAACGTACGTTCTGCATATACTGTTAATAGGAATGAATGTTCGAAAGAAGGTACTAGTATGTATGAGCACTTACCAGACCGAAAAATCGTCTGTCTCGACATGCGGAGCTTTTACGCCAGTTGTGCTGCGGTGGTGGAAGGGCTTGATGTCACGAAAACGCCCATTGCAGTCATTGGCAATAAACAACGGAAAGGTGGCATTGTTCTGGCGGCATCTCCTATGTTGAAGGGAAAATTCGGTGTGCAGACTTGCACGCGGTTATACGAAATTCCAGATAATCCTTCGATTCATCTCATTGAGCCGCAGATGGCGTTATACATTGATATATCGATGGAAATCACTCGACTGTTGAACAATTACGTGCCAAAAGAAGCTATCCATGTCTATAGTATCGACGAAAGTTTTATTGACTTAGGTGGGACGGAGCGTTTATGGGGACCTGTGGAAGAGACGGTTAGACGAATCCAAGATGATCTCGAAAATCAATTTCAATTGCGGTCAGCATGTGGCATTGGGCCGAATATGCTGTTAGCTAAACTAGCTCTCGACATTGAAGCGAAAAAGATGGGTGTCGCGCGGTGGACGTATGAGGATGTCCCTACAAAGCTATGGCCAATTGCGCCGCTGAGTAGCATGTGGGGCATTGGCAGCCGACTAGAAAAGACATTAAACGGCATGGGGTTATTCTCCGTAGGTGATCTTGCTCACGCGTCTCTTGACAGACTGGAAAAGAAATTCGGTCTTATGGGGAATCAATTATATCATCATGCACATGGAATTGATCTGTCCGACTTAGGCGCCCAGCTTGTTGAAGGGCAAGATAGCTATGGAAAAGGGCAAGTGTTGTATCGTGATTACAACAAACGAGAAGATGTGCTCACAGTTATGCTTGAAATGTGCGAAGACGTTGCGAGGCGGGCAAGAGAAGCAGGGAAAGCAGGACGCACGGTTCATTTGTCCATCGGTTATTCGAAACGAGCGCTAGGCGGCGGTTTTAGCCGTTCACGCTCGATGCGTGAGGCGACCAATGACACGATGAAAATCTATCGGCTATGTACGGAACTATTTGATAAGTTCCATGATGGCAGTCCAGTTCGACGTCTATCCATTGGTCTGACTAACTTGGAGTCCGAGCAATCTATGCAGCTGAGTCTGTTTGATGACGATGCAGAAAGAACCCGGCAACTCGGTGCAACCATCGATGCACTCAGAAATAAATACGGATCAAATGCCATTCTCCGTGCAGTGTCTTATACAGAAGCTGGAACAGCTATTGAGCGAGAGCAGCTGATTGGTGGGCATAAGAAGTAGTGGTGATGTAATTTTGAAGTATAATCTAATATATAAAGAGATTTTTTGATACGGAAAACAGTGCAAAAGCTAATATGCACTGTTTTTTATTGGAATGAAATTAGGGGAATTAATAAAGTTTAATGATGTTCATAGAAACTCCAAATATTAGTGCTTTGTTTCTACTTCGAACTATAGTATTATGAAGTTTAGTGTGGTAATATGTACCTAGCTACGAGGATGGTAGGAGGAAAGATGATGAAGAATACATTGACGGTTCAGCTTGGGACAATTATTGTCGGGATTATGATAGCAATGTTAGCGATTACATCTATTGCGACTTATAATACTGCTTATGATAAATTATATGAAGCTGCGGGTATTGAAGCGTATGGCTGTGCCAATATTACTACAGGGTTAATTCGCCCGGATGATGTGAAGACAATGCTTGATGGTGACCTTCAAATGATGGATGAGGTCGGTAAACAGTTAAATTGGACGATTGAACATAAAGACATTTTTGAAACGCAATATATTTTAGATTTGAATGGTAAAATCTTAGCACTCGATGATAACTCACGTGAAAAAGGGTTGAAGCCGGGTGATTCAGTCCCAATGGATGAAAAAGCAATTGCTATGCTATTGGAAATGAAGCATTCGACGTATTCCGAACTCTATGAATTTAAAGGGATGAAACGTCTATCTGGCTACGCGCCGATTTTTGACAACCATGATCCGACTGGAGAAATTATTGCCATTAGTGTGATTGATTTTGATGGGAAAATTGTAGGAGAACGAACATGGGATGTTGTTCGAAACGGGATCCTAATTAGCTTAATCCCAATGATTTTGGCGTCGCTCGTTACACTGTATCTAATTAGAAGGAAAACGAAGCCGATATCGAATCTGATTGCCCATGCAAAAGAGATTGCGGATGGCAATTTAGCGATTGAGGATACGGTGGTCAAGGGTAATGATGAAGTTGCTGATCTTGGACGCACATTGAATATCATGACGGCAAATTTACGCAATATGATTGGTACGGTACAAACAACTTCGATTCAATTGACGAAAAACTCTGTTGAAACAGCCGCTTCGTTAAATGAAATGCAAATGGCAGCTGAACAAGTTGCGCATAATATGGGGGAAGTAGCCGCGTCAATCTCTGATGGTACGACAAATGCAGAACACGCAGCAGCCATTTTGACGTCGTTAGCAGAGGATCTGCAAGATTCTAAAGTGAAAGCGGAACAAAGTGTGGAGAACTCCCATCGGACGATGCAAATTGCAGAAGAAGGGCAGCAACGTGCCAATGATATTAGTAGTGACATTGGGAAAATTCGAGCATCCTCTTTGGAGGTTGGTGACACGATTCAAACACTCATTGCCTCTACAACGAAAATTCAAGATATTACGGGCTCGATTGCAGGTATTGCAGCGCAGACAAACTTACTTGCGTTAAATGCATCGATTGAGGCGGCACGTGCTGGTGAACATGGTAAAGGATTTGCTGTTGTGGCAGAAGAAGTAAGGAAGCTTGCCGAGCAGTCGAACAAAGAAGTGTTGGAAGTGGAACAATTAGTACAAGGTATTATGGAAAGTATTGGACAAGTGGTCATTTCTACATCAGAAAGTACAAAACTTATTGAATCTGGAACGGAAACGGTTCGTTTGACAGCCGAGTCTCTCGGTAATATCTCAGTAGCTGTTTCAGAAACAGTTGAAGACATTCAGCTGATTTCAACATTGACAACGGCTGAGGCGGAGAGTTCAAATCGTGTTGTGGAGCTTATCACTCAACTGACACAATCGATTCATGTCATTGACGACTCAACGAGTAATATTTCGGCTGCGGCTGAAGAAACGACAGCTTCGATTGAAGAAGTTGCCGTACGCTCAGGCGAAACAAGCCAAATGGCGCAGGAACTTGAAAGTGCTGTTGGGCAGTTTAAATTGTGATACATAACGAACCCCCCTCACCAAAAAAATGTGAGGGGGGTTCGTTATAGTCATAAACTCCGCACAATCGCTCTCCGAATCATCAAAAACAACCAAGTACTAATAATAAAAGGCGAGGTCAAAGCCGGAAGCCCGAGTGGATACAGTAGTAAGTCCATTCCAGCTGAAATCGGTACGGTTGTTGCTGCTGCAAATATGCCGATGAGTGGGAAACGACGCTTGTCGTCGAATAATAGTCCGACGGCAATCATTGTTAGTACAGCATTATAATTATAGAGACCTAGATCGAGTAATTCTGCATCGACGCCAAGCAGTAAGGCTGTTAACCATGAAATGAAAGTCCCACCAACAGCGTAGACACCGAATCGCCAGCCGGCTACAAACAGAGCGATGAGGATCAGTGAACCAGCCCATAATGAGTCGATGATAAATACTTCCCCGACGCCTTTAATCAAGCCGAGAAAGAAATTAGGAGTGCCCTCAATGGGCAAATTCCATTTGGCAGGGGATGACGCGACAAACTCTGGATTGATATGTAACCCTTTGATTGTATAGGCGGCAAGAAGACCGAGCCATGTCACAACAATAAAGGGGAAGGTGAGAACAGGGATTTTCCACCTTACTAGGTATTTGGATAAATAAAACATCAGTACTGCGGCTAGCATAGCTGCGATAGGTGCAATAAGCCAACGCCAGTCATTTTGTAAAAATAATATCACTGCAATTCCGCATAATAGGGAATTGAAACCGTAGAGCCCTTGATGGATAGCTGGTTTATCGGCACCTACATATTGACCTGTCAATGTCCCAACAATCGATGAGATAAATGCCGTCAAACCGAGTAGAGGGGAGTGGATAGCAATGCCTAGTAGAATCAGCCCTCCTGATAGGGCGTTTTCCATTAACATAACTTGAGAGAAGCCTTTTAGAGAAGTGAGTATAAGGTTTTTAATGCTATGAATATCAAAGGATTTCCTCATCCGGTTTGTCTCCTTTCGTTCGTAATTATCGTTCATAAATATACCACAAATCATCAGCGGTAAACTCCACTTGAAAGGACACTTAATTCATAATAATGCGGAAACTCGAATAAGAGGCAAAAGGGTTACATCTTCTGTCGGAATACATTATAATTTTTAGTGGACAATTATTTGTACCATACTAATTTTAAAAGGAGAATTCATATGACCAAAGTAAGTCACCTTCGTCACATCACCATGTCTTTATCTATACTTTTAGTAATGCTTGTTCTAGCTGCTTGTGGTTCAAGCACGGGGAACGATACGAACAAGGAACAAGAAACTTCCTCTGTTTGGGATAACATCTCTGAAAAAGGGGAACTCGTTGTCGCGACATCGGGCACGCTCTACCCAGCTTCTTACCATGATAGTGAGGCAAATGAATTAACAGGCTATGAAGTTGAAATTATGAAAGAGATTGGTAAACGTTTAGAATTGGATATTAAATTTGTAGAGATGGGCTTAGATGGCATGCTTACGTCTTTAAATAGTGGGCAAGTGGATCTTGCGGTAAATGACATTGAAATTACAGAAGAACGTCAGGAGAAATTTGCGTTTTCTGAGCCTTATAAGTATTCGTATGGGACAGCTATCGTCCGTAAATCGGATCATTCGGGTATTGAATCCCTCGAAGATTTAAAAGGGAAAAAAGCGGCTGGCGCTGCGACATCCGTTTATATGCAAGTGGGCCGAGATCATGGTGCGGAAGAAGTTATTTATGACAATGTGACAAATGATGTCTACTTACGCGATGTGGATTTGGGACGCACTGATGTGATTTTAAATGATTATTATTTGCAGAAATTAGCACTTGCTGCATTCCCAGAATTTGAAATTATGATTCATCCAGATATTAAATATCATCCAAATGTGCAAGCGATTATTATGAAAAAAGATAATGAAGCATTATTGGAGCAAGTGAATAATGTGTTGGCTGATCTCCATGCCGACGGAACGATTTCTGAGCTGTCGAAGCAATTTTTTGGCGGGGAAGATGTTTCTGTTGAACAAGATTTTAATTTTGAGTAACTCGAAAGGCGGTTTGTAACGTGGGAGCCATTGACTGGGGTAACATCTTCGACTTACAACTGGCGATTGAGTCATTACCATATATTTTGCAAGGTATTGGCTATACCTTATTGATTTCGTTTGGCGGCATGGCAAATGGCCTTGTCATAGGTTTCATTCTTGCGCTTGGACGTGGTTCAAAATGGCGTGTGATTAGGTGGCCTGCACGTCTATTTATTTCCTATATGCGCGGTACGCCTATGTTAGTGTTTTTATTTCTACTTTACTTTGGCTTGCCGAATATTGGCATCCAGTTTTCAGCTGTCACAGCGGCATTAATTGGCTTTAGCCTGCATTCATCGGCCTATATGGCTGAAATTAATCGGTCAGCGCTGAATTCTGTAGATAAAGGCCAGTGGGAGGCGGCTACTGCACTGGGTATGTCCTATTGGCAAACGATGTGGTCAATTATTTTGCCTCAGGCGACACGAATTGCGATTCCTCCTTTGTCAAATGTGCTATTGGATCTGATAAAGGCTTCTTCTTTAGCGGCTATGATTACTGTACCTGATATATTTCAGCGAGCAAAAATTGTCGGTGGTCGAGAATTTGATTATTTGACGGTGTATATCCTTGTAGGCTTTGTTTACTGGGGAATTAGTGTGCTTGTTGAAGTCTGGCAAAATCGGCTTGAAAAACGTTTTAATGTTAGTCGGAAATGAATGAATAGGGCAGATCATAGTGAGGAAAATGAGACAGGATTTATTGCGAAAATTTTGTGAGGGTATGTTATAATTAAATTATAAAATCGTAATGAGGAGCTAAATAACATGCTAAAGGATATCTTTATGGGTTTATCACAAAATCAACTTTTGAATGGTGCTGCTAAAAAGTATGGCCTGAAATTAGGTGCTCAAAATGTCGTAGCAGGAACAAACGTGGAAGAAACGATTCAAAGTATTAAAGAACTGAACGCTCATGGGATTTCTTGTACAGTCGATAACCTTGGGGAGTTTGTTTTTGAAAAATCAGAAGCAACAGCCGCCAAAGAGCAAATCCTTTCGGTCATTGAAGCGATTCGTGAACACGAAGTGGACGCGCATATTTCGTTAAAGCCGTCACAGCTCGGTTTAGATATCGATTATCATTTCTGTCTAGAAAATTTAAGAGAAATTGTTGCGAAAGCGCATAGCTATGATATTTTCGTTAATTTCGATATGGAAGACCATGCACGTCTACAGCCTTCCTTTGATATTTTGGAAGAGCTATCAAAGGATTATGACAATGTGGGAACAGTGATTCAGGCGTATTTCTTCCAAGCGGAGGAAGATCTTCATAAATACAAGGATTTCCGTTTACGCATTGTTAAAGGTGCTTATAAAGAGTCACCGAATGTTGCGTACCAAGAAAAGCAAGATATTGACGAGAACTACATTAAATTGATTGAATGGCATTTGTTGAATGGTAAATTTACATCGATTGCTACGCATGACCATAATGTCATCAATCATGTAAAATTATTCGTCAAACAAAACAACATTTCAAATGATAAGTTTGAATTCCAAATGCTATATGGCTTTAGAAAAGATATGCAGCTTCAATTGGCGAAAGAAGGCTATAACTTCTGTACGTATGTGCCGTTTGGTCAAGACTGGTACGGCTATTTCATGCGTCGCCTCGCAGAAAGACCGCAAAACTTGAATCTTGTTGTCAAACAAGTGTTTAACAAGAAAACGAACACGATGATTGGACTAGCAGCAGGGGCATTCGCGCTAGGAAGATTGACGAAGAAAAAATAAGTTGAAATTGAAACGTGTGAAAAATGGAGGCAACCCATTTTTCACACGTTTTTTTGTCATACATAAAGCTTGAATACATCTTGTAATATGCTTGCTTTTTCTTCCGCTGAAAGCTCGGACGTTGTCTGGACACCGTTGTCCGTCACGGTCAGTGTTCGATCTGCTAATGTGATTCTGCCAGTCTTGGTTGCGCGTGAAACGATATCGTAATGCGTAAAAGAGGATTCTTTTGCGACTTGATTGAAGACGCAGCCCTCGTGAAAGTCGATAAGGCCTTTCTTGTCGATATGGAATCGGTATAACGTTCTAGTTCCTGACTCGTTTTCTTGAATTAAGTCAAATGTTCCAATATGAGCTTGCATCACCTTGTAAGTACCATTGATATCAGTTTTTTCAGTGCCATCCAATGGAATAGGGGTGCGGGGTGTAGCGGCCCCAAATCCTACATCAACAAGATAGGGTTGGTCGAGCTGTACAAGAATAGCAGCATGCGTGTCTGCCTTCGCCCATTGTCCATTCGGCCTTAACACCGTAGCTGCCACCAAATGTGAATCATAGTCAAGAGCAGTTAACAACGACTGGAATAGGCCGTTCAATTCATAGCAATAGCCTCCGCGCTTATCCTGTACAATCTTAGAGAATATACTTTGTAAATTAAGATAGATTGGTACTTTTCGAATGACATCGAGATTTTCAAAAGGAATATGTTGTAAGTGTTGACCCTGTAGCTCCGCTAATCGGGCGAGGGATACTTCCTTCGTTACTGATGCATTGAATCTTGTCAAATATTGCTGTATATCCATACAATCACCTCTATAATTTAGCTATATCTAAGTTGTACTAAGGCCTTTCTTTTTTTAGTTAATCGTTACAATCACGATGAAATAAGCAACCATTGCGATTAAACCGATTGGAACGGCAAAACGTGCCCATTCAATACTTTTAATATTGAGCTTGCCGGCAGCGATAATATTGGGAATATTTCCGGGGATTAGCATTCCGCCGCTAACGAGAAGTCCGAGTAAAATGGCTCTAATGGTCGAGTCATCCATTGTAGGGCTAATTTCGGCGGCTGTTAAGGTAGCATTGTCGAGCACTGCTGAAATCATATTAATCCAGTAAAGCACTAGTGGATTTAGGTCCAGTAAATACTTTTCGATGAACGGCTCGAAGCCCGCACCGAGAAAAGTGAGTGCCATGACGAATAAATAGACTTTAAAACCACGGATAAAGATATCCACATATGATTCAGTTCCTTGATTGACTGCTAATCGATCCAGCTTTTCTTTCGGTTTAATTAGCATTGCGGCAAGTACCCCAAAGACAACAACTCCGACAATAATATCAGCACCTAGTAGTCTGAATAAATAGAAGAAGTCTTGGTTTAGTTTGCTTGTTGCGATCGTAGAGAGTGGTTCTCCAATTGGTGTCAAAACCGCACCAAGACCAATTGAATAGCATGTCAAGATGACAAGGCGAATTTCTGATTTGCGGTCCAATCGCAAAACACTGACAACTGCAACGAGGACAATAGCTGCGATGATAGCCGTAATCACACTTGAAATAAGTCCAAGAACGATTACAACCAAAGCTAAAAATAGCCGCATTGGCATTGCCTTACTCATCCCAAGTATCCCTTTTTCAATCGGGGTTTGGAACCAGCGAAATAGTATCCCAGCA
Organism: Sporosarcina sp. FSL K6-3457; assembly: GCF_038007285.1. Taxonomy (GTDB): domain Bacteria; phylum Bacillota; class Bacilli; order Bacillales_A; family Planococcaceae; genus Sporosarcina. The sequence goes on along the minus strand of NZ_JBBOWX010000001.1, from coordinate 2,410,979 downwards.
ATAATAACTGCTAATGTAATATGTATGGGATCTTCTAATGCTTTAAAAATAAGATCTTTGTTGAGTACTTTGCTCACAACGACAGCCGCAATCCCCATTATAAAGAGAAAAACCTCTAAATTGCGTTCGACAATTTTAACTGTGAAGGGTAGAAACAGCACAAGTATTAAAATAATTGTTAACCCGAGTATCATAATGTAGCCTCTTTTCTTTATACTTTTATAGATGATAATATCACTATCTTACCATTTTAAAAGCGATAAAAAAACTATTGTTTCGAAAAAACACATAATTAACTAACTGTTATATTGAAATATTAATAGTAGCAATTAGGGATCTGGCAGGACTTATCCCGCGTTATTGTTCATAAAAACAAGCAGTTCCCGATGATGACGGAACTGCTTGTTTTATGTTATTCACTTAGTGAACACCTTTCATATAACGCTGAATGATAGGAGATAACGCGAACACGATGATACTTAGTAGAATCGCGCTTCCGCCGATAATGCCGAAATACATCATTTCAGTTTCTGGTGAGTAAAATTTAACGAGTTGTGCATTCAGTCCTTGCGCTGCTGCGTTCGACAGGAACCAGAGGCTCATTGTTTGTGCAGAGAATGCAGCTGGTGCTAGCTTTGTCGTCGCAGACAGTCCGACAGGTGATAAGCATAGTTCACCTAAGACGACGATGAAGATGCTTAAAATGAGCCACAGTGGGCTGACAAGTGTATCTGTCCCGCCAAAGTATGAAGGGACTAAGATGACGATGAACGATAGTCCAGCAAATAGCAAGCCTAATGAGAACTTCTTAGGAATTGATGGCTGGCGATCACCGAGCTTCATCCACAGCCAGGCGAAAACAGGTGCTAGTGTGATGATGAATAATGGGTTAAATGATTGGAAGAAGGCTGGTGAAATTTGATAGCCAAAAATATTAAGGTTCGTTCGTGTATCTGCATATAGTGCCAAAATAGTTGACCCTTGCTCTGCGATCGCCCAAAACATGACGGCTGCCAAGAACAGCGGAATAAATGCGATAATACGTGACTGTTCTACTTCAGTTGTTTTCGGGCTTCTGTACATGACGACGAAATAGATAGTTGGAATAAGGAAGCCGAGTATCCCGACAATCGCGATAAATGAGTCGAATGTCAGCCAGCCTTTTGGAATCGCGATGGCAATCAGAACGGCAAGTACAACAGTTGATATGCCGATAATTGAATAGACTTTTTTCTTTTCAGCAGGAGCCAAAGGATTTCCGACTTGTGTACCTGCAAGACCAAGATTTTTCTTCTTGGTTACGACAAAGACAACCAATCCGATAAACATCCCAACCGCTGCGACCCCGAAACCAAGGTGGAAGCTCGTTTTCATCAATTCACCAACAATTAGTGGAGAAATGAAAGCACCTAAGTTAATGCCCATATAGAAAATACTGAATCCTGAATCGCGACGATTATCTGTTTCTGAATAGACATCACCAACCATACTGGAGACGTTTGGTTTTAATAAGCCTGTCCCGATAACGATAAGTACCATCGAGATGAAAAACAATGTAATGTTGCCTGGAATTGCAAGGGCAATATGTCCAAGCATGATGAAAATACCACCATAAAATACTGCTTTCGATGTCCCGAATATCCGGTCGGCTAACCAGCCGCCAATAATCCCTGACATATAAACTAGGGAACCATAGATAGACATAATGGACATAGCGACTGTTTTATCTAATCCGAGGCCGCCGTTCGATACTTCGTAATACATATAGAACACAAGGATGGCTCGCATCCCGTAATACGAGAAACGTTCCCAGAATTCCGTGAAGAATAAGGTGAACAAACCTTTCGGGTGCCCGAAGAATCCTTTTTGCGGGACACTCTCCACGATTTGTTTTTTAGTTAACTGTGACATCATGATGCCTCCTTCATATTTCACTATAATACAATTAAACGTTTTCAATTGTCAAAAATAATTAATGGAAACGCTGTTATTTGTAATAACGCCGATATTATAACGTTTCTCTATAATATAAATCTTTCGACAATAGATAATAGTTATTCTTTATATAATTATTAATTATATAAGAAAAATTTAATAGAGCTCTGTACATGTCTTCAACTATTTTTTCATAGAGTGAACAAAGGGGGAGTATGATTGGAAATATATGATGTTGTCCTCATCCCGCTAATTATCGGCATGGTGGAATTGTTGAAGATGTATGGAATGAAGAAACGATTGTTGCCGCCTGTGGCAATAATTTTTGGCATTGTTGGAGGCGTGTTTTATGTTTATCCGGAAGATGTGAAAGCTGGGATACTAGTTGGGGTGATGATGGGGCTATCCGCGAGTGGATTGTATTCTGGAGGGAAAGCTGTGGTGGAGCAGAGCAATAATTGAGGTGCTGCAAAATCCTTTTAGGTTTCATATTCTAAAGGGATTTTTCATTGGACTATGATTTTTGAAAGCGACGGCTATATACTGGAAGTAGTGAGGGGAGGAATATCTGTTGAAAATAGTACTAGCACCTGATTCATTCAAAGGTAGTTTGACAGCCTTACAGGCAGCGCAGGCGATGGCTGAAGGTATTTGTAATATTGATCCAACAATCGAGACAGTTCTGCTTCCAGTAGCTGATGGTGGGGAAGGAACGATGAGTAGCTTGGTTGACGCAACTGATGGAAGGATTGTATCTGTCGTTGTTCAAGATCCGCTCGGTCGCCAAGTAAAGGCCAGTTATGGCGTTCTTGGAGATGAGGAAACATGCGTGATTGAAATTGCGGAAGCGTCCGGTTTGACTCTGTTGACTGAAGAGGAGAAAAATCCACTTATCACGTCGACATTCGGTACTGGAGAATTGCTAGCTCATGCATTAGATGCTGGCTTGCGAAAGTTTATTATCGGGCTTGGTGGCAGTGCGACAAATGATGGTGGGGCTGGACTATTACAAGCGTTAGGTATGAAACTGATGGATGCAAATGGTAGTGAACTGGCACTAGGTGGAGGTGCGCTTAAGGAACTTCATGCTATAGATCAAAGGTATTTTGATAAACGAATTTCTGAGAGTGACTTTCTCATCGCTTGTGATGTGGAAAATCCGTTTGTCGGGCCAGAGGGGGCTTCGTCTATTTTTGGTCCACAAAAGGGGGCTACACCTGAAATGGCCGTTGTACTCGATAACAATTTGACGAAATTTGCGGCGCTAGTAGAAAAATTGACTGGTATTTCACTGTACGGAAGAAAAGGTGCAGGTGCAGCTGGAGGAGCAGGGGGAGCTTTTCAAGCATTCTTTCCAGGCGAGATGAGGAAAGGGATTGAAGTCGTGTTAGATGCGATTTCGTTTGCTGAACATGTAATGGAAGCGGATCTGGTTTTAACAGGTGAGGGGAAAACGGACAGTCAAACGTTATCGGGGAAAACACCCTTTGGCGTAGCACAAGTCGCGAATAGGAAAGAGAGACCTATTATTCTCATTTCAGGTTCAATAGATGAAGACAGCAAGGAGTTGTTAGCGCCACTGTTTACCGAATTGCATGCGGTTGCAGATGGAACGCTATCGTCAAAAGAGTCGATTGCTAACGCTGGCTATTATTTGCAATTGAAAACAAAGAAAGTATTAGAGAACTATCTAGAGAAGCGTAAGTTAGAGTAGTAGAGGCCAACAAATTACACAATGTTTTACCGGAATATTTAAAAATATAAAAAAAGGGATTGTGTAATAGGAGAATAAATGTATAATAGGTTCATAAGTTGTGCAACCGGTTTCATTGAAATTCGTTTCAGAATTTTGTTATTATGTGTAAATGCACGGACGATATTGTGTATTCAAATGTTGCTCGTAACGGAAATTAATGCAAACGGTTGTACCACTTAAGTAAAAGGATTGAACATTCTAAGGAGGGGTAGAAGAAATGAAAAAACAGTTAACATTTCTAGCTATGCTTGTACTAATCATTGGTTTACTCGCTGCATGTGGACCAGATCGAGAGGTGCCTGAAGCCGAAAGTACGGATACTACTGATGCTGCTAAGGGGAATGAAGAACAAGGTGGTGTCGTAACTGACGAGCCTGCAAAACCAGAAAAACTTGTAGTTTGGGAAGATATTGACAAATCGATTGCTTTAACACCAGCAATCGAATCTTTTGAAAAAGAATATGGCATTAAGGTTGAATTTAAAGAACTCAATATGGCTGATAAAATGCGTGATCAGCTGCGTCTTGATGGACCATCTGGGACAGGAGCTGATGTCGTGACGTTGCCACATGATCAGATTGGTCAGGTTGTGACGGAGGGCTTAATTCAGGAACTTGATGTAGCTGATGACGTGCTTGCGAAGTTCACAGAGTCATCTGTAGGTTCGCAGAGATATGACGGCAAGTTGTATGGATTGCCAAAAGCAACAGAAACACCTGTATTCATCTACAACAAAGCCTTAATGGCGGAAGCACCTGCAACAATGGATGAGTTGCACGCGTTTTCGACAGAATTTACGGATGGCAAACAGTTCGGTTTCCTTGCTTTATGGGATAACTTTTACTTTGCCCACGGCGTAATTGGCGGTATGGGTGGGTATGTATTCAAGGATAATGATGGTGCACTTGACCGAAATGATATCGGTTTAAACAATGAAGGTGCAGTTGCTGGGGCAGAATATATTCAATCATGGTACAGTGAAGGCTTGTTCCCTAAAGGAATCATTGGGGATACTGGCGGTTCAGCAAAAGATGGTCTTTTCAATGAAGGAAAAGTGGCTTCCGTTATGGATGGTCCTTGGGCTTTCCAAGGGATGACTGACGCTGGAATCGACATCGGGGTTGCGGCTATGCCAACGCTTCCAAATGGTGAGCATATGAAGACTTTTATGGGTGTGAAGGGCTGGCATGTGACATCCTTTACAGAGCATGAATATTGGGCAACAAAACTAATCGAGTGGTTGACAAACGAAGAAAACGCAAAAATTCGCTTTGAAACAACACAAGAAATTCCACCTGTTAAAACATTGATTGAGGATCCAATTATTGCTGAAAATGAAGGTGCTAAAGCAGTTGCACTTCAATCGCAGTATGCGGTACCAATGCCTAATATCCCGGAAATGGGTGAAGTTTGGGATCCTGCTGCATCTGCTTTGCAAACAATTGCTACAGGAAAAGCAGATCCGCAAGCAGCGATGGAGGAAGCAGTTAAATCAATCAAAACGAATATTGAAACAAATCACCCAAGTGAATAACAATAGCTTAAGTGCCTTGGTGAAGGCGACAGCATAAGCGTGTTCAGTAAGGGGGGATACAATTCGATCCCCTCCCTACTGGGCTAACTTATCCCGGAGCCAATAGAACTAGACTATGATAGTAGGCGAAGGCATGTTTCCTTTTTGGAAGCATGGCTTTGCCTATCTATAGGTTTCAAGGCAAACGGTTGCACCAAGAATGGCATTGATTTTGTTTATAGGAAAGAAGGAGGCAGTATATGCGATGGATACCAAAGTTGTAACAAAACACAAACGAAACGCCAGTTTATTATCAATTATTCCAGGTTTCGGACAATTTTATAATAAGCAGTACATGAAAGGAATCATCCTTTTCGTTTTAGCGGCTGCATTTTTTAGTAGCTTTTCGCAAACCTTGAACTGGGGTTTTTGGGGATTAATAACACTAGGAACGATTCCAAAGCTCGACCATTCTATTTTTTTACTCATTGATGGCATTATCGCATTACTTGTAGCGGCAATTGGCCTTGGCATTTATGCATTCAATTTCTATGATGCATATACAAATGGCAAAAAGCGAGATGAAGGATTTACGTTAAATGGTGTAAGGGAGCAGTACCATAATTTATTGGATTCAGGTTTTCCGTATTTAATGATTTCACCTGGGTTTTTATTACTGATTTTTGTCGTTATTTTCCCGATCATTTTTGTTATTTTACTATCTTTTACGAACTATGACTTATATCATACGCCGCCTGCTAAACTAGTAGATTGGATAGGAATACAGAACTATATTGATATTTTTGCATTGGATCTGTGGAGAACAACCTTTTTTGGTGTGCTTGGCTGGACAATTGTTTGGACATTTGGTGCAACGACTCTGCAAATTGCTATTGGAATCTTTTTAGCTGTTTTGATTAACCAAAAAGATTTGAAAGGCAAGGCAGTCTTCCGTACGATTTTGATTCTGCCATGGGCTGTACCGGCTTTTATCTCCATTATGGTTTTTTCCGGTATGTTTAATGAGTCCTTTGGGGTCATTAATACGGGTATTTTAAATTTCTTAGGAATTGATGCCATTCCTTGGATGACCGAGGAATTATGGACGCGTGTTGCTTTAATCTTAATTCAATCATGGTTAGGCTTCCCGTTTGTATTTGCGATGGTGACGGGAGTGCTTCAGTCTATTCCGAATGAATTATATGAGGCTTCGAATGTTGACGGTGCTTCTATATGGCAGAAGTTCCGCAGCATTACATTGCCAATGGTGTTATATGCCACTGCACCAATTATGATTACGCAGTATACGTTTAACTTCAATAACTTCAATGTCATCTTCCTCTTTAATGGTGGAGGACCTGCATTACCCGGGCAAAATGCTGGGGGGACTGACATTTTAATATCGTGGATTTACAAGTTAACGATGACTTCTGGGCAATATGGTAAGGCAGCTGCAATTACAATGCTCTTATCCTTAATCGTTATAGTAGTAGCCTTATGGCAGTTCAAACGAACCAATTCATTTAAAGAGGAGGATATGATGTGATGAGTAATAAGACTGAAAAAATACTTAGACTAACAGCTTCATATCTGATTCTACTTATTGCAGCTGTTGTCGTTATCTACCCGTTGCTATGGGTCATTGGTTCTTCTTTTAATCCAGGGCAAAGTCTTTCGGGCTCTTCTATGTTTCCGAAAAACCCGACTACGAAGCATTATGTTGACTTGTTTGATTTGGAGAAATCCAATTATATTCTCTGGTACATCAATTCCATGAAAATCAGTATCATTACGATGATTTTATCCGTCATAACTGTTTCTCTGACGGGCTATGCTTTTTCCCGCTATCGCTTTATCGGCAGGAAAAATGGTCTGTTGACCTTTTTGGTTCTTCAGATGATCCCAAACTTTGCTGCATTGATAGCTATTTTCGTTCTTGCTCAAAGAACTGGACTGATTGACACTCATTTAGGTTTGATCCTCATTTATGTAGGTGGACAAATTCCGATGAACACTTGGCTGATGAAAGGGTACTTGGATACCATTCCGAGGGATTTAGATGAATCTGCAAGAATGGATGGCGCGGGTCATTTGCGTATCTTTTGGCAGATTATTTTACCGCTGGCAAAACCAATCATAGCGGTAGTTGCACTCTTCTCATTTATCGCGCCATTTGGAGATTTTATCCTCGCGCGTATTATGTTGCGGACGGAGGAGAAATTCACGATGGGTGTAGGGTTATTTGAACTAGTAGCTAAACAATTTGGCAATGAGTTTACGACGTTTGCCGCGGGATCGGTGTTAATTGCGATTCCGATTACCATTCTTTTCCTGATGTTCCAAAGGTTTTTCGTATCAGGCTTGACGGCTGGAGGTACGAAAGGTTAATTGGAATGGTTTTAGCATTTTAAAGGGGGAATTGTCGTGAAACGTATCGTATCTACTGCCTTGTTTATTGTGCTTCTAGTTATCTACGCCATGCCACAGCTTACAGCTGGAACAGAAGAACGACAGATGCAAGATGAGATTATTTATTCAATCATGGTAGATCGATTTAACAATGGTGACGCTAACAATGACAAAGATGCAGACCCAAATGATCCATTGGCCTATCATGGTGGTGATTTCAAAGGGGTTACCGAGAAGTTGGATTATTTGAAAGATATGGGTTTTACGGCGATATGGTTAACGCCCATTTTTGACAATATGGAAAATGGCTATCATGGGTATTGGATCAAGGATTTTTATAAAACAAATGAATACTTCGGGACGATGGAAGAATTCAAAACGCTAGTTCAGGAAGCACATAACCGAGATATGAAAGTTATTTTAGATTTTGTTGTGAATCATGTCGGACCGAATCATGAGTGGTTAGATGATCCTAGTAAGGAAGATTGGTTTCATGAAAAAAAGCCAATTACAAATTGGAATAACCAAGATGAAGTAGAAAATGGTTGGCTCTATGATCTACCCGATTTAAACCAGGATAACCCCGATACACGAAAGTATCTTCTGGATGCTGCTAAGTGGTGGATTCAGGAAACAGATATTGACGGCTACAGGCTGGATACGGTTAAGCATGTACCTAAAGACTTTTGGATAGACTTTTCAGCTGCTGTCAAATCTCAGAAAAAATCATTTTATCTCCTCGGTGAGGTTTGGCATAATAATCCCAATGTAGTCACGGGCTATCAAGACACTGGAATTGATGGGTTTATGGATTTTTCACAGAACGATAGTATGCGTATAGCATTTGAAAAGTCCGACCAGTCGTTAGGTTGGCTATTCTCAAACATTAACCGAAACGATAAATTATTTGATCATCCAGCACAGCTTGGGCAGTTTCTTGACAATCATGATATGTCTCGGTTTGCGAATTTGGCAAGCAACAATGGTCAGGACTCGATTACCCGTTGGAAACTGGGACTATCTTTTTTATATACAGCACCTGGTATTCCGATTATCTATTACGGCTCCGAAATTGCTATGCCTGGTGGGAATGATCCAGATAATCGTGGCTTTATGAATTTTAATGTGAAGAATGATCTAGCCGATTATATAACAAAGCTCGGTGCAATAAGGCGGGATTTACCTTCGTTAACAAGGGGCGATATGGAGCTTTTGTATGAAGCGGAAGGGATGGCTGTCTTTAAAAGGACCTATCAAGATGAAACAGTTGTTGTGGCGATTAACAATTCGTCACAGAGACAAGAAATTGTGCTTGGAGGGAAACTTGAACAAGATAAGGTGTTAAGAGGTTTGATTGATGGAGAACTTATTCAATCAGATGGTAACAAATATTCAATAACACTTGAACGCGAAAAAAGTGAAATATATACACTGACCGATAAGGCAGGAATAAATGGGTTCGCTATTGCTGTTCTGACAACTATGTTAGCTTTACTTGCAACCTCGGCATATTTGATTCGGAAGGGTAAAAGGAACAGGAGGAGTATGGAATTCGATGAATAGAGTATGGTGGAAAGAAGCAGTGAGTTATCAAGTGTACCCCAGAAGTTTTAAAGATAGTGATGGGGATGGCGTTGGAGATCTGCGCGGTATTATTTCGAAATTGGATTATCTGAAGGAATTGGGGATAGATGTCATCTGGGTTTGTCCGTTTTATAAGTCTCCTAATGCGGATAATGGCTATGATATTAGTGATTACCAAGATATTTCAAGTGAGTTTGGGTCCATGCAAGATTTTGATACATTATTGGCAGAGGTCCATGCGCGTGGCATGAAACTAATCTTAGATTTAGTCATCAATCATACGAGTGATGAGCATCCTTGGTTCATTGAATCACGATCATCTACAGATAATCCTAAAAGGGATTGGTATATGTGGAAGGATGGTAAGGGGCAGAAAGAACCGAATAACTGGGAGAGTATCTTCTCTGGGAGCGCGTGGGCGTACGATGCGTTGACTGCGCAATATTATCTCCATCTGTTTGCGACGAAGCAGCCTGATCTGAACTGGGAAAATCAACAAGTGCGAGAAGAACTGTTCAAGATGGTGAATTGGTGGTTGGATAAAGGGATCGATGGTTTTCGGGTCGATGCAATTAGTCATATTAAGAAGCGAGAGGGTCTGCCTGATATGCCGAATCCCGCGGGAGAGCAATATGTATCCTCCTTCGATATGCATACAAACCAACCTGGCATTCAGAGCTACTTGAAAGAGCTGAAAGAAAAAACCTTTTCTAAGTACGACATTATGACGGTTGGAGAGGCAAACGGAGTTGGTGTGGATGAGGCAGACGAGTGGGTTGGCGAAGAAGATGGGCACTTTAATATGGTTTTCCAGTTCGAGCATTTAGGTCTGTGGAATAAGGAAGTGAATGACTCGGTAGATGTCGTCGGCTTGAAAAAAAAACTTTCAAAATGGCAAAAAGGGTTACATGGAAAAGGATGGAATGCACTATTTTTAGAAAACCATGATCAACCGCGTAGCGTTTCTAGCTGGGGGGATGATCAAGCCTATTGGAACGAAAGTGCGAAGATGCTCGCTGCTTGCTATTTTCTGATGCAGGGAACACCATTCATTTATCAAGGACAGGAAATTGGTATGACAAACGTGCAATTTCCTTCCATTGAGGATTATGATGATGTTGGCATGAAAAACTTCTATGACATAGAAATGGCCAAAGGTCGTCCGCATGAAGAAGTCATGCAAACGATTTGGAGTAACGGGCGTGATAATTCCAGAACCCCGATGCAGTGGGATGATGCATTGAACGCTGGATTTACTAAGGGTGAGCCATGGATGAAAGTAAACCCAAACTACTCGAAAATCAATGTAGCTGCACAACAACAAGATGAGCATTCCATTTATCACTTCTATAAAAAGATGATTCAATTGCGAAAAGAAAATCCTATATTTGTCTATGGAGAATATGATGTTCAGCAGGAGGATCACCCTGGAGTCTATCTGTATACGCGTTCCATTTCAGGACAGTTTGCTGTTGTGATTTGCAATTTCCGAGGGAATGAAGAAGAAATTCAGCTGACGAATCTTCCTAAGGATGATGTTGAGCTGGTGCTGCACAATTACGAGGATGTTCCAAGTCAGCTCACTGAGGACGTTGCGCTTCGCCCGTATGAAGTGCGAGTTTATTTATCCCGAATGAATGAACTGTAAAACTGCCGCTTTATGGTTGAAGTCAATAAAAGTTTGCTCACGCTCAGGAGAAATCCTAGCTTGAGCAAGCTTTTTTCATAATCAAAAGTGAAAGAATAACATTATTCATTAGCGAAACGCATAGGATTTTGAAGGGATGTTAGCGAAATAGGTGTATAGTGCGAATCGAGAGGAGAATGAATAATGGACACGAATCAAGTGGCATACAAATCACCAATCAAAGTTATTTTCGAGAAGTTTTCAATCCAAAAGGATGTTTCGCTTGTCTATGGCGAACCGATTAAGCTTGATAACAAACGCGTGCTGCCTGTTGCAAAGGTTAGTTATGCGGTTGGTGGTGGAGGGGGATATTCCGGAGAGAGTGAGGAATCTTCTGTTAGCCAAGGAGAAGGCGGCGGTGGACATATCGTCATTAAACCAGTTGGCGTCTATGAAATTACATCTGAAAAAGTAATATTCAAGCCTGTTATTGAATTTCGGTTGATTGTTCTTTTAGCATCAGTCTGTACTTTTGGAGTTATTTGGTTGTTGAAAAATAAAAACTTGAAATGAATTTGAAGGTTCAAATTTGAGATGCTTATTGGGACACGTCTGTTGATTAACCATTTACTTGCTTAATATACCGGTGAAAAAAGCTTGAAAACCACCTTTTTCACTAGATCATTTCCGGTTCGCTTTCGGCGAAATAATCAAGACATCATTACCAAGGAGGAATTGCAGTTCCTTCCTCCCCCAGGAGCAAGGATGACTAGTTACCTGTCGCGTACCTACAACGTTCAAGTGAAAAATGCAGTTGCTTGGCAAAAAAAGAATAGATGACTTTCTATAGAGTGTAAGTGCCCGAAGATGCAATTTCGGGCACACTTGCACTTTGTATAAGGTGCTCCCACTTTACTTTTAGCAAGTTTTATAAGAATGTAATACTTCCTAAAATAACAGTGAGAAGGACCATGGTAAAAGCTTCAGCCGCCAAAATTGTATCTTTGGCGGCTTTTATCCAGGTAAAAAGCCAGCTATTCTTTCTTCCCTAAAAGCATTAGCACTTTGTGTATAAGTGTTTTTGGAGAGCGACGGATGAACGACCACCATCCCTATACATAAAGAACAGCCTGGTAATAGTATAGAGGTCGTTCAATCTAAAGCGAAACCAAAGCTACTATACACAGAGTGCCAAGCGTTTGATTAAGTTATTTTTGGGTTAATCAACAGACGTGGAAAAAAGCCTGCTTATGCCAAGGAGAAATTCTAGCACAGCAAGCTTGTTTTTCATTTGTTTTTTCTTTTCATAACCAACAATGACAGTCCAAAAAATACGAGTGTCGTCGCAACAAGATAGAAAACACTGAATAGTGTTGACGATTTTTCACCATTTAACTTATAAAATACGCCCATATTGAATAGGAAGGCTTCCTTTATTTCCAAAGGAGCATTGGTAAATGAATTCATCAAAGGCATTTCCATAAGTACTTGTCGAAACAGTGCCGCCGAATGGGATACGGGGAATAACTTGACGATTGTTTGCAAATAGTCAGGTAAGCTCCCAATTGGAATATAAATACCAGCTAAAAAGCCAAGCAGTGTTCCGATGACTGTGCTTGCGGCGGCAAAGGCATTGGAGGTTTTGAAAAAAGAAACTAAAAAGAGAACCATTGATGCGCTCGCCAACACAGCTAAGATGACCACACCACTTGCTACGATCATTTTCCCGAACGACAACATCGTTTCTCCGGATATAACAAGAAAGATATTCGATGCAATCAGTGTGACCAGGCACATGAGGAAACCTATTGTTAGCGCGCTCAAAATATAACCACCCACTAATTTTGCCCGAGAAATAGGCGATGAATAAAAGTCCATATAGGTTTTATTCGCTCGATCATCGACTAGAATCCCGAAAGAGGCAAGCGTCGTTGTCATCGAAGTTACGGCAAGCATCCCAGCGATGAACCACGACATGAGCAATGCTTTTTTCTCAGGGAAGTCAGGTAATTGCTTGGCTGTCATATCACCTAGAAATAACACGTATAAAGCGACGAGAATAATGACTGCAAGCAATGAGAAAAAGACAGTGGCTTTATCTCGAAAGTATAATAAAATATTTCGTTTAGCGAATGCCAGCATTATGATTCACAGCCTTTCCATTAATGGCGATAAATACGTCATCCAAACTGGATTTCTTCACTTCAAAAGAAGAAATGAAAGGCGTGAATTTCGCTAAAATCGGTATTGCATCAGTCGTTTGACTAAGGGGGAGATGGAAAAGTGACATTTCTTCTTTGAAGTCGAGTCCATCGGCTACTAGTAAGCTTCGCAGTTCATCTGCTTGAGCCGTTGTAATGGTGAGTAGATGTGCAGAATAGTTATTTTTCAATTGCTCCGGCGTTCCTTTCGCAACAATGCGACCTTCTTTCATCACGACGACATAATGTGAGTTTGCTGCTTCTTCAATATAATGTGTCGTTAAAAAAACGGTCATGCCTGTATCTTTTTGCAGTTGTTGGATGGTTGACCAAATGTTTTTTCGACTTTCTGGATCGAGCCCTGTTGTTGGTTCGTCCAGTATTAAGATGTTTGGTTTGTGAATGAGCGCACGAGCAATATCAACTCGCCGTTTTTGTCCGCCCGATAATTTTCCATATGGACGGTCTGATAATGAGGCTACTTCTACGACTTTCATGACACGGTGAATCGCCGCGTTGCGCTCTTGTCTCGTCATTCCATAAAAAGATGCTCGAATTGCTAAATTTTCTTTGACGGTCAATAAAGGATCAAGCAAGCTATCTTGAAATACAACGCCGATTTCTTGGCGAATGGCTTGGTCGTGCTTGCCAACGGTATACCCATTGACAATGACATGACCTTTGTCTTGCTGAAGAAGCGTCAAAAGGATTGAAATGGTTGTTGATTTACCAGCACCATTCGTGCCTAAAAAAGAAAAGAGGGAACCTTCTTCTACATAGAAACTGATGTCGTTGACAGCTTTTACTTTTCCAAATGACTTAGATAACCCATTTACCTCAATAATGTTAACCAATAGAGGAACCCCCTTTTTTACGTGCAATGGCAGCGTTAATTTCTGTAGCGCTCTTTTGGTTCCCCATAAATACAACAATGATGACGATAATATAGGTCAAGAACCCGGTCGCTACAACGAAGGTTGTCACGTGCCAAGTGAATGGGAAAATATTAAATAGTGCACCGGCGACAAGCAGAACAATGATGACATCTAGTAATTCGATGAATCGCAAAAGAAGAGAATTCTGAATAGGTAACCGATGTGTAAAAAAAATCAAACAGTTGATGCTAATTGAAATAACCAGCATATGAATAATCAGTGCTTCATTCATAGGGGGAAAAATAGTTAACAAACTAAAGAGCAGGTAAAATAGACAGCTGAATGTGAATGAAATACAGCTTGTAGATATGTAATGTTTCAATATGGTCATATGGTTTCCTCCTTATGATAAAAATTTTTCTTTGAAAGCTTTTACGTAATGTCTATTGACGATTACTTTTTCTCTATTTGTCAAAGACGCTTCAAACTTGCCATTAAGCAATGCACGAACATTATCAATATGTGTTGTATTGACAATTAGGTTCTTACTAACACGAATAAAATGTGTCTCGCTTAATTTTTGTTCAATCTCATACAGCTTCAAATCGCATGCATACACTTCTATTTCCGTGTAAATAAAAGTTTGATTATCAATTGTTTCGATATAATAAAGGTCATCTACAAGAAGCGAGTATGTACGTCCCTCTCTTGTCCCGATTAATGTAATGCTTATTTGGTGGATCTGTTTGATGATTCGTTCTAGCTGACTATCAATATGTGGACAATTGATAATAATTTCAGCCTCTTCATACTTCTTAGATTCATTAATTGTTACACGAATGATACTCACATCCTTCAGTTGGAATCTTATGGATAGAATCGTACCATTTGAGGGAAGTCAGAACAATGCATTTTGCGTAACCTACATTTTTCATACTGTAAGTTGCAAGGAATAGGACATACCCTTTTAAAAATAGAGTGAAATCGGCTATGATAGAACCATGCAGTTATTAGAAATGGAAGTGTTGTTATGAGTCAATTGATTATTGAAAACCTTACGAAGACCGTTGGGGAGAAAACATTGTTTAAAGATATAGCGTTTACGGTTGTCAGCGGAGAAAAAGTAGGTTTGCTAGGTATTAATGGAACAGGGAAGTCGACGTTACTGTCTATCCTTGCAGGTGTCGAAGAAGCAGATTCGATTTCGACGGACCATCCGAACAGATATCGCATTGTTTATTTACCACAAGAGCCCGAATTCGATCCACAATTGACTGTGATGGAAACAGTGTTCATGAGTGATGCACCGATTATCAAGGTCAATTTGGAGTATGAGCATGCATTGCAGGCTTTGTCGGCAGATCCTGAATCGTCACATAATCAAGACCAATACTCAAAATTCCAAAATCAGATGGATGATTTATCTGGCTGGGATATTAACTCGAAAGCACGAACGATTTTATCGAAGCTAGGTATTGAGACATTTGATAAGAAGGTCGGTGAGTTGTCAGGCGGACAGAAAAAGCGTGTCGCATTGGCAAAAGTCCTCATTGAGCCTGCCGATCTATTGCTACTCGATGAGCCGACCAACCATCTCGATGTTGATTCTATCATGTGGCTGTCTGATTACTTGAAAAACGAACAAGGGGCTGTCATTTTTGTCACGCATGACCGCTACTTTTTAGATGAATTATCGACCAATATTTATGAATTAGCAGATAAAACGTTGTATGCACATACAGGTAACTACGGAAATTATCTTGAAGCGAAAGCAATTCGTGCGGAAATGGCCGCATCGTCAGACGATAAGTTACGCAATCAGTATCGTTCTGAATTGAAATGGATTCGTCGCGGCGCGAAAGCGAGATCGACGAAGCAAAAAGCGCGAATTGGCCGCTTCGATGAATTAGCAGAGAAAGTGAAAAAAGAAGATAGTGTTGGAGAAATGGACGTTGCGCTGAAGTCAACGCGTTTAGGGAAGAAGGTTATCGAAGCGATTGGTATTTCAAAATCATTTGATGGCCGAACAATCATTGATAATTTCTCTAGTATCCTACAATCAGGTGACCGTATTGCGGTTGTTGGACCTAACGGGGCTGGGAAAACGACATTATTGAATATGCTTTCCGGGAAAACTGAACCAGATAGCGGCGTTATTGATGTTGGAACAACAGTAAAAGTTGCTCACTTCCAACAACATACACCATTAATGGATGAGAAGAAAAGGATTATCGAATATATTCAAGATACGTCAAATGATATTGAAGATGCGGATGGTGTGCGTATTTCAGCTTCGCAAATGCTGGAACGCTTTTTATTCCCAACGAGAGCACATGGTACGCCAATTGGTAAATTATCGGGTGGGGAACGTAAACGCCTTTACCTCTTAAAATTGTTAATGGAACAGCCGAACGTCATGATTTTGGATGAGCCGACCAATGACCTCGATCTTGAGACGCTGTCTGTTTTGGAAACGTTCATCGACACATTTCCAGGCGTTGTCATCACCATTTCGCATGATCGCTTCTTCTTAGATCGTACGTCAACTAAATTATGGGTAATGGATGGCTCTGGCAATGTTGACACATGGTTCGGCATCTACACGGACTTCTTGGAAACGTATGTAGCCCCTGAAGTAGTGCAGCCGAAGCCTGTTGCAGAAGTTGCAACACCAGAACCTACGCCGATACCACAGCAGCCAAAGAAAAAAATGTCCTATGCCGAAAAAAAGGAATGGGAAACGATTGATGCGGATATTGAAAAAGTCGAAACCGCTATTGAAACAACTGAGGCAGAAATGGCCACTGCTGGCTCCGATTACGATAAACTAAGGATATTAACCGACACACTTGATGAATTAAATGCTAAATATGAAACATTGGTGGAACGTTGGACTTATTTACAAGAACTAGTTGAATCTTAATAAGGGGGCTACACAAGTGAATATTGTAACGATTGAACCAACACCGAGTCCGAACTCCATGAAAATTGTACTCGACACGGAGTTGCCAAAAGGTACGGGGCTTAATTATAAAAAAGAGGATGCTGCGACAGCACCACATCTAGTAGCTGCACTATTGAACATTACAGGGATTAAAGGGATTTACCATGTCATGAATTTTATGGCCGTTGAACGAATTGGTAATGTTGCTTGGGAATCGATTCTTGCAGAGGTCCAAGCAGTTTTCAATGAAGAGCAAGGCGCAGAAACGGAAGCTGAAGTAGAACTGGACGATAGTTACGGCGAAGTGTATGTGCATGTGCAAACGTATAAAGATGTTCCACTTCAAGTGAAAGTGTTCGATAGTGCTTCTGAGGAACGTTTCGGTCTCAGTGAACGATTCGTGAAAGCGATGGAAGCTGTGCATAGTACAGAAGTTGAAAACTATATTTTACTGCGTAAATGGGCTGATTACGGCATTCGTTACGGAGAAAAAGCTGAAATCGGTGAAACCGTTATCCAAGAAATTGAAGCGGCCTATCCTGAGGAACGGTTGCAGGAAATTATCCGCCAGGCGAATGAGGGGCAAGCGGAAGTATCACAGCGCGGAAGAAAAGTTTCACTTGAGGAATTTTTAGTAGATGAATGGGAAACAAGATTCCAATTGCTCGACCAAATGCCAGATCCAGATATGTCTGATGCGCCACTTCTCGGCAAGGCACTGGAGGACGATAAGATGTCGATTAGACGACTTGCAACGGTTTACTTGGGCATGATTGAAGATGAGGCAGTTATTCCTTACGTCGAGCGAGCGCTGAAAGACAAGAGTTGGGCAGTGCGCCGAACAGCGGGAGATTGTATGAGTGACCTAGGCTTTGAAGGCTTTGAAAATGCGGCTATCGAAGCATTGAATGATAAAAATAAATTAGTCCGCTGGCGTGCAGCAATGTTCCTTTATGAAACAGGAACTGAAACAGCGCTACCCGCGTTGAAAGATGCTGAAAATGATGCTGAGTTTGAAGTGAAGCTCCAAATCCGCATGGCTATTGCACGTATTGCAGAAGGCGAAGATGCCAAAGGGTCTGTTTGGAAACAGATGACAGAAGCACGGATGGCATTGCCAAAAGAATAACAATGGTGTGAAACTATCGCTTTCGGAGCAACCTAATTTGGTAGCACCGAAAGCTTTTTAACTTCATGCAGCCGGGGTTCAAATCCCGGCTGCATGAAGTTAAGCCGCCGGCGTATTTGATTGAAGCTAAGGAAAGAGGGATCGCCATGCAATTAACCATTAGAGCCACTGGGGAGAATGTGCAAGTTATTTCCTATTTGCTTGCTAAAAACCCGAATAATCTATATGAGAGAAATCATAAAGGACATTCCATACGAATGTTTTATAGTCAATTTACGGACACAGCACTTGAGATGACAGTCTTTGTAGTACCCGACCCCCTTGCGCTTATGAATCAATCGTCGAATGCATATGATATTACCCATTACATTAATGACCGGGAATTTGCGGTGAGTAGTATTTTCATCTCGCTTATTCGTTCGGCGTTAGGAACGGCATTAAATGGTCAACCAAAAGACGACTATATGGAATGGGTCAAACAGCCATTTGATTTCGAATTTAACTTTGGGCCTGTCGTTTCAGATTTATCTGACGAGCAAATTCGGGGGCTTTTCGAATCTTTAGGATATGTGGTTGGCATCGAGTACGGTGAAACAGACTATGCTTTTAAGATGAAGACAAAAAGTACAGCACGTTTTCTAACGCTTATAGGGAATGTAACGCTCCAAAAAGGGCTTCAACAATTATTTTTGCTCATTCCTGTTATGGATAACTATAAGCATTACTTCATTGATGAAAGTGAAGTTGAAAAGATAAAAAGGTATGGTGAAGGCTGGCTTGATGACCATCCGGAAAGAGAATTTATTATTCGTAAGGCGCTGCGCTTTAAGGAAGTGTATAGTCTTATGGAAGAACCCGCCGACAATCATCATTTAGTGAAAGAAGTCACCACCGAAAAAGTACGTTTGAATGAGTTGCGCTATGAAAAAATTGTTGAAGTGGTCAGTGGTTTACCGATGAAGAAATCGATTGTCGACTTTGGTTCCGGTGAGGGGAAATTAGCGGTTCGATTGGGCTTTGTCAAAGGGGTTCAGGAGATTCTTGCGGTGGAGCCATCGGAAACAGCATCGTTGAAAGCGATGAAGCAATTTGAAAATGTGATAAATAAAGAGGGATTTGTTGAACCTACACCAATGTGGGGATCACTGTTTTATTATGATGAACGGTTAAAAGACAGGGACATTATCATTTTATGTGAAGTCATTGAACATATCGATGAGGAACGGCTACCGAAAGTTATGGACCTCCTGTTGGATGACTATAGACCGAATGTCTTGATAATCACGACGCCGAACCAAGAATATAATGCAGTTTACGAGATGCAGGATGCCAAGCGTCATAGTGATCACCGGTTTGAATGGACAAGAGATGAATTCGAGCAATGGTGTGCAGGCAGAAATCAGTCTGGAAAGTATAAGCTAACATTTGAGGGCATTGGAGAAATGCATGAAGCTTTTGGTTACCCGACACAAATGTGCACGTTCGTCAGGAAGGAGGAGGTTGAATGAAAGTCACCATTCCATACGCCGGACTTGTGTTACTTGTCGGTGTTTCTAATAGTGGGAAAACGACGTTATTAAATCAATGGATTGAAGAGCAGAAAATCTTAGCATCCGAAGTGATTAGTTCAGATGCATATCGAGCAATCGTTGGAGATAAGGAGTTTATCGGCTGGTCAGAACGACCGAAAGATGAAGCGGACAGTCTGGTGGATGAATACCAGGCAATTTCTGCGGAAGCATTTAGCATGATGGATCACGTTGTAGAAGCCAGATGCAGGCTGAATAAAGTGACATTCATCGATGCGACTCACCTCTATCCCGATGACCGTAAAAAATATATCGCGCTTGCAAAGAAACACAACGTTCCAGCCATAGCGATTGTTATGGATGTGCCGCAAGAGACATTGCTTGAACGCGATGAGCAACGGAACAATCCACGTGGAAAACGACGTGTGAAGCAGCAACTTCAAACATTTAAGCGAGAGAAGCGCTTCATAAAGAAAGATGGCTTTACATCCGTTTATGTCACAGATGGTCTAGCAGAGATTGAATGTGTGAGACGAGACAATCCGTTGTTGATAGACGTTGGACACGGAATTGACATCATTGGCGACATCCATGGCTGCTATGACGAGATGATTACACTTCTTCTTAAGCTAGGCTACGAAAAAAATAGCGAGGGCTTGCTCGTTCATCCGCAAGGGCGAGTTTTCTTGTCGCTCGGTGATGTCATGAGCAGGGGACCGAAATCATTGCAGACGATGTTATTTTTCCAGTAGCATGTTGAAAAAGGTTTGGCGTATATGATTGACAGTAACCATGGATGGAAGATCGCGCGCTGGCTCGATGGACGGAATGTGACACTGCATCATGGTGATGAAAAGGTCGAGGCGGAATTGCAGACGTATGAGGTGAAGTACGGAGTGGAGCAAGCATTGGCCATGAAAGAATCATTGAAAGACTTCCTTTTGCAAGCACCAAGTCATTATGTATTAATGAAAAATGGTGTGCAGACTGCTGTTTGTACACATGCAGGCATTCGAGATGAATTCATTGGCAAGCAATCTCCCAAGGTCCAGGATTTCTGTCGCTATGGAGATACAGATGGCGTTACTGAACACGGCAAACCTACGCGTAAAGATTGGACAATCCATCATAAGGGAAGTGCGCTCATCATTTGGGGGCATGATCCTAAACCGCAGCCACTTGTCATCAATAACACGGTCAATATCGATCAAGGTGTTGTGTTTGGCGGTAAATTAACGGCTTATCGTTATCCGGAAAAAGAATTTGTTTCCGTGACAGCGTTGGCTGATTATTCTGGAGTTATAGATAATCCGCTGAAAGAGTGGGAAGAAAAAAGGTTAGCCTCACCGAATATTGGCAAATTCATTAACGGTTATGCTGTTCGAACGGAGCAACTTGGTGAAGTGAAAGCCCATCAGGATATTGTGAAGCCTGCAATTGATACGGTCTCACATTATACGGTGCCCATTGAGCAATTACTTTATATTCCACCGACGATGAGCCCGACTCCTCTCACCTCATCACAACCTGGTTATTTGGAACATCCGAAAGAAGCTATTGATTATTATAGAAATCATGGCATTCATACAATGATTGCTGAGAAAAAGCATATGGGTAGCCGAGCTGTATTATTGCTATTCAAAGATGTGGAATCAGCAAAAAAGGCAGTCGGCTCCGAAACGCTTGGTGTCATTTATACAAGAACGGGCAGACGTTTTTTTGATAAAATAACAGAAGCTGAAATCGTTTTGAATCTGAACGAAGAGCTAGTGAACAAAGGGTATTTTGAAAAGTACCAGACGGATTATGTGCTACTCGATGCGGAAATCATGCCGTGGAATTTAAAAGCAAAAGAATTGATTAGCGGGCAATATGCTCACGTTGCGGAAAATGCAATCCTTGACCGGGCGAAGCTGAAAGAGAAATTGGAAGCTGTTGCAGGTGACAATGAGGACTTGGATAGATGGTTGGAAGAGGTAATAGGCAAGGTCAATAATGCGAAAACGTTTAAAGACGTTTTTCAGAAATATTGTTGGGACACGGATGGTGCGAAAGCCATTCAAATTGCACCGTTCCACGTATTAGCGCATAGTAATGAAACCTTTTTCGACAAATCGCATACATGGCATATGGATATGAACAAGGAGTTCGCAGTAGATTCTTCTTTCTTTGTTTCAACGAAATTCAAAGTCATTTCGGATGCAGCTAGCGAACAGGAAGTCATTACTTGGTGGGAAGAGATGACAGCAGAAGGACATGAAGGGATCGTCATTAAACCGGAATTTTTTATTGCGACCCAGAATGGGAAACTTGTGCAGCCTGCCATTAAAGTGAGAGGTCGCAAATATTTACACATTATTTACGGGATGGATTATTTAGCGCCAGCTAATCTTGAACGGTTGAAAAAACGTAACACTGGCAAAAAACAGAAGCTCGCATTAAAAGAATTTGCATTAGGGATCGAAGGTATCCAACGCTTTGTCGATAGAGAATCGATCGAACGCGTGCATGAATGCGTTCTTGCAACGCTAGCGTTAGAATCGGATCCGGTAGACCCTAGATTATAAGTAGTTGGGTGCGTAGGTTACATGTTGGTCTATGTTAAATGGAGACTGCTTCACAACACATATGACGTTGTGAATCAGTCTTCTTTCCTATTGAACATTTTGGTGGTAGAGTAAGTGAATTATGCTGTACATATAGAAAGGTTGTTTTTAGCTAATGAAACCAGTCACAGGATCAAAAAGATTTCGTTTTGCGATATTACTTGGAACGCTAGCTGCAATGGGGCCCTTATCCATCGATATGTATTTGCCATCATTTCCTGCAATTGTAGGTGCTTTTGACACAACGGCATCCTTCGTGCAGATTAGCTTAACTGCTTGTCTGTTAGGAATTGGCTTAGGTCAGCTCGTACTTGGACCGATGAGTGATGTACATGGACGCAAGAAGCCGTTACTAATTGGGCTCGCCGTTTATTTTGTTGCATCTTTTTTATGTGTCATTGCGCCGACGATTGAATTTTTTATAGCTGCACGTTTTATGCAGGGGTTTGCGGCGTCAGCAGGAATTGTCATTTCAAGAGCGGTTGTTCGGGATGTTTATAGTGGAAGGGAACTGACGAAGTTTTTTGCCCTGCTTATGCTGATCAATAACTTAGCGCCTATCCTTGCCCCGATTTTTGGTGGTGGAATTCTTGCTTTCACGGACTGGACAGGTATATTTGCTGTATTGAGTGCAATCGGTTTTCTACTATTTGTCGTTGTTTTGTGGAGAATGGACGAAACATTGCCAGTGCAAATGCGAGTCCCAAGCAGCATATCGAATACATTGAGAAATTTTCTGTCCCTACTTAAAAATCGACAGTTCATGGGCTTTGCATTGGCGCAAGGTTTCATCATGGCGGGGATATTTGCCTACGTTGCGGGGACACCGTTTGTCTATCAAAATATTTATGGGGTTTCTCCGCAGACCTTTAGTTTACTATTTGGGATGAATGGACTCGGACTCATATTGGGAACACAAACGGTGGGACGACTAACAAGTGTGTTATCTGAAAAGCAATTTTTGGAAATCGGTTTGTTGATGTCGATTACTTCAGGTACGGTGCTACTCTTCGCAGTTTTGTTACATGGACCGCTAATTACGATTGTAGTTCCAATTTTCTTTTTTGTTGCTTCAATCGGCGTCATTTCAACATCGTCCTTCTCATTGGCGATGGAATCACAAGGCCATATTGCGGGAAGTGCTTCCGCATTACTCGGATTACTGCCTTTCATTCTCGGCTCGATTACAGCGCCACTTGTAGGAATAGCGGGCGAAGAAACAGCAGTCCCGATGGGGGTTATCATCTTCACCGCAAGTTTAATCGCAGTTTTTGCCTATGTTGGATTAGCGAGAAAAACCCTGAAAGAAAACTAAAAGACAGCCGCTTGCTCAATTGAGTAGGCGGCTTTTTGAATAGAATGGAGCATAAGGATGTGATTGAAATTGCGAGAAGTCATGATAGCTTTAGTTAGCTCATCCATTACGATTGTCATTACAAGCTTTTTTAATTACCATTTTCAATTAAGACAGGAAGTTCGCAATGAATCTGTGAAATATACAACGGAAATTTTGAGAAATGTTTATACCCCAATCTTAAAAATACTTGTTGCGGCTACTGTCCCAGGAGATGGTTATGACGGTATTACAAAAGAAATGCTCTTTGAAATTGAGGACATTATGAAGAACAACTATGAATTGATAGATCCTCATTTAAACTCGATTATGTATTCATTGAAAAAAGAAGTGAGATGGGAGCATTATGAGGAAAGTTTAAAGTTATTTGATAAAAATAAGAAGTTATTGACGCATGTTGAACATAATTTTAATTTTTATCGAAAGCGTATTGGCTTGCCTTTTGATAAGACGAAGATGAGTAGAATGATATGACATCTAGAAGCCTTGTGCTTGTAGATGTCTTTAACTAGAATCAGTAGGAAGATCAAATTCCCTACTGATTCTAGTTAAGCCTCCGGCGGATGTCACAAATTTTGAAAAGGAGTTAATTGCGCTTGCGCAATTAAAAACTTTGGACGCAATTACGCCGAGGCGTAATTGATTTTAGTTAAAAAGGACAAGTGCCGCTTTGGGAAAAGACTGCGTGAATAGGATATAGAGAAAAAGTATTTGTGGGGATACTTTTTTATCCAACAGAGAGAGAAAGGAGGTGCTTGAAGATGGTTAAAATCGTAATCGACGCAGGACATGGATTTAATACACCTGGCAAGCGTTCGCCAGATGACGAACGGGAGTGGTCGTTTAATAATAAAGTGGCTCTCTATGCGATAGCTAAACTACAGACATACAAAGGTGTGGAGATTCTTCGTGTTGATGATCCAACGGGGAAAACGGATGTCCCCTTGACAACACGGACTACACTGGCAAACGAATGGCAGGCGGATGTCTATGCTTCTATTCATCACAATGCTTTAAACGGCAAGTGGGGTCAGCATAGTGGTATTGAGACATATACGATGGACAACCCAACAGCCAATCCAAAATCGCTTGAAATTGCAGGAGCTATACATCCACGGGTCGTCATGGCGATGGGGATTAGCAATCGTGGCATGAAGCGGGCTAATTTCCATGTGCTACGTGAGTCCACAATGCCGGCATTCTTAACGGAAGGAGGCTTTATGGACTCGACGACTGATATTACAAAATTACGTGATGATAACTACTTAAAGGCGCAAGGTGAAGCTATTGCAGAAGGACTGGCTGTCTATTTTAAGCTACAGCTGAAACCCATACTAGAAGAAATACCAATCATAGTAGGACAACAAAGCGAAAATCACTTCTATCGACCATCTATGCAAACCATCATCAATTCAACAATTGACGTGTTAATTCGACTAGAAAATAAGCAAGAAGGCGCGTTATCGTCAGTGTGGCGTGAAAGGTTAGCGCAAGGAACATTGACAAATTCGGATGCAATTGGCATCTTGTTTGTAGCGCTTGACCGTGGGTTATTAGGGGATGTAAAGTGAGTTTTAATTTGATTCAGCAGAAGTTCAAACCCCGGCAGAATAGGGGAACTCAGACTAAGTTCGCCGCGTCCTACGGCAACGTCTGAGTAACCAACAAGGAAGGATGTAGTTCAATCCTTCCCCCCTGTTGGCTCAATTAAAATCTGGACGCAAACAGGCCAAGGTGTGTTTGATCAAAAAAACAGCAGTGCTCAGATGAGTAGTCTGCTGTTTTTGCTGATAGAAAGTAACAATCAGTGAAAAACTGACGCAGACACGGTAGAATGAATTGGAAGAGAAAGATTACTCTACTTGAAGTTAAATGAATAGGGGGATATAAACATGAATGCATACGATGAGTATATGAAAGGCATCGTGAAACCGATGCGCGAAGAGCTTTCGAGCAATGGCTTTACTGAACTGACGACTGCGGAGGACGTTGAAGGAACGATGGCAGCACTTGAGGGGACGGCACTTGTCGTTATTAATTCGGTTTGCGGATGTGCGGCAGGTCTTGCAAGGCCAGCGGTAAGAGAAGCTTTACAAGAGGCAGAACACAAGCCAGATCATTTATTGACCGTATTTGCGGGTCAAGATAAGGAAGCGACAGAAACGATGCGCAATTATTTCCCAGAAGTGCCTCCAAGTTCGCCTTCTATTGCACTGTGGAAAGATGGGGCACTTGCGTACTTTATCCCTCGGGAACAGATTGAGAATTTTGAGATGGAACAAATTAAAGACCATCTTGCAGAAGTACTTGGACAAGTTTGTCAATAATGGCTGCAATTATTACGACAGGTGGTCGACCTGATGAACAATCCGAACAACTTGCGATGGAAGCCGCAGAAGTTTTAGGCTATTCGATTATTGAGCGGAAGAAACGGTCGGTTGCCCGTTTACAGCAAGAATATGAGGCGGATGTCATCGTTGCAGGGAAAGGTCGCTTTGATTTATATCGAATTGGCATGGGTGAGCCCTTTTTCTTTCATCCTAATTCAGCTGCCTTCCGATTGAAGCGATTGATGAAGGGCGAGACGGATCCGTTAGTGGAAGTTGCACAATTGAAGCGTGGAGATACTTTTCTCGATTGTACACTGGGGCTTGCCTCTGATAGCATCATTGCTTCTTTCATCACAGGTGATTGTGGCGAAGTGAAGGGTGTCGAAATGGATTCAGCTGTGGCGTTTATAACAAAGCGGGGCTTGCAATCGTTTCCGGCTGAGTCGGAACAATTGGTACAAGCGATGAGGCGCATCGAGGTACTCCATGCAGATGCAGTCGGATTTTTGCGTGAGCAACCTGATTCGTCTTGGGATATTGTGTACATGGATCCGATGTTTCATGTGCCGATTGCGGAATCGACTAATTTCACTGCGTTGCGACAAGTCGGCGTTCACAGCTTCTTGACGCAGGAGTGGATGGAGCAAGCGAAACGCGTCTGTAAGCGATGTGTTGTTATTAAGGACCGCTTTGATTCGCCGGTATTTGAGCAATTTCATATGGAACAAAAAATTAGACCGAATACCAAATTCCATTTTGGTATTATTGAAAAATGAAAAACGCCGTCACGTCCTCGAATCGAGGGTGACGGCGTTTTTACGTCCGGACTCCGTACGCCGGATGCTTGAGTCGCTTCAGACTTGTCGCATCTAAGCAGGCGCCCAGCACATTAATGAGTGAAATTCAATGAGCTCAAATATAAAAGTAATGCGAGCATTCCGATTCCAATAAGTAGTGTTACATCCATCAGGGTACCCTCCTTTAAAAAAACGTACATTTATCTACAGGTTTATTGTACAATGAAAGTAACAAAGAAGAAACCTTTTCAGTGTCTTTTCGTCTAATAGATAGTATACTAGTTTTAAAAATATACACAATTGCGGGTGATAGTTTATGAAAAAATGGTTACAGAAAACACTTATTGTTGCGGTTGCCTTCTTAACACTCGGTGCTATTTCGCCGAATCACCAATTTTGGACAAGTTTACAGGACAAAAACGAAGCAAAACAAGCTGAACAACCACCGAAAAGTGCTGATTATGCGATTGGCCTAGCAGATTCATATGTTTATGACGAAGTGGAAGAGCCAGCTACCTCAGTAGAAGAATCACTTATTGCTTCTGCAAAAGAATTATCTTACATGAAATTTGGTACGAAAATTGGACCGGTTATTGCCGATGAATTTGATGAAATTATTTTCCCGAAAATCGAAGAAGCTATCCAGATGACATTTGAAAGCTCTGGGGACTTGCATAAGCGTCGATTGGCTATTACTGAAAAACCAGCGGGCGACTATGCTGAGAAAATTTTCAATGTTTATGATCTAGCAGATGGTCAAGATATTATTCGTTTTCATGTGCGGACTGAAAAACGTCCACAAGATGGCTACTTCTACAATTTCCATTACCATATTGCCGATGACGGATTTGTAGCCCATCATTCAATTGGAGATATCTACTGGTCAAAAAATACGCCTCCTAAGTGGTTATCGTAACTAACCACTTAAGAGGTTTTTTTATTATCCTACTATGATTTTCTTTGCTATACTAAACACATGTGTAAGGAGGCAAATTGAATGAAGCAGTATTTAGATTTATGTAAACATGTTCTGGAAACAGGAACAAGAAAAGAAGATCGGACAGGTACGGGGACGGTGAGTGTCTTTGGTTATCAAATGCGCTTCGATTTAAACGAAGGATTTCCATTGATGACAACAAAAAAGACGGCATTTCGTTTAATTTCATCTGAACTACTTTGGTTTTTAAAAGGTGATACGAATGTAAAAACGCTGATTGAAGACCGCAATCCAATTTGGGATGAATGGGCCTTCGAACAGTGGGTGAAAAGTGCCGAATATGCAGGGCCTGATATGACTGATTTTGGGCGTCGTGCCGCAATGGATGAAGAATTTGCAGTTAGTTATAAAATTGAAATGGATGCATTTAAAAAACGGGTAGTAGAAGACGCCGATTTCGCTGAGAAATATGCAGACCTCGGGCCAGTCTATGGTAAACAGTGGCGCTCTTGGTCGACGGGTGAAGGAACGATTGATCAGATTGCCAATTTAATCGATGGTATTAAACGTAATCCTGATTCTAGACGTCACATCGTAACGGCTTGGAATCCATCAGAAGTAGAAGATATGGCATTGCCGCCATGTCATGCATTATTCCAATTTTACGTAGCAGACGGCAAATTATCGTGTCAGCTTTACCAGCGCAGTGCAGATATTTTCCTCGGTGTACCTTTCAATATTGCATCGTATGCATTGCTCGTACATTTGATTGCCCATGAATGTGGTTTAGGTGTTGGGGAATTTGTCCATACGCTTGGTGATGCACATATTTACTCTAATCATATGGATCAGGTCAATGAGCAGCTATCACGTGAACCAAAAAAATTACCAACATTGAAATTAAATATCGGGGAACAATCGATTTTCGACTTAGCAACGACTGATATTGAGCTCGAAAATTATGACTCACACCCGAGGATTAAAGCACCGATAGCTGTATAGAAAAGGATTTTTGAAAGGAAGATATCGATGATTTCACTACTTGTCGCACATGATCCAAACCATGTAATTGGGAAAGATAACGAATTGCCTTGGCATATACCTGAAGATCTTGCTTATTTTAAAAAGATGTCGATGGGTAAAGCAATGGTGATGGGACGTAAGACGTTTGACTCGATTGGTAGGCCGCTCCCTGGAAGGCTTAATGTTATTGTCACACGTAATAAGACATATACAGTGGAAGGTGCTGTTGTTGTTCATGATCTGCAGGAAGCCATTGCAAAAGCACAAGCTTTTTCTGATGAAGTGATGATTATCGGTGGTGCGGAGATATTTCAGACGACAATGGAAATCGCAGATCGCCTTTACATTACATATATACAGAAAGAGTTTGAAGGAGATACTTTTTTCCCTCAGTACGGACCTAAATGGCATCTTATATCAGCATCAGAAGATTATGTTACAGAAGATGGAATACCCTATTCATTCCTTGTGTATGAAAGGAATTCTTTGAACTAATATGCTGAAAACAATCCGGACGTTTTCGTATCTTTTTGGTTACTTGCCATTTACGATTAGAAGACTAATTAAAGTGAAGAAATTGAGTCGTCAGTTAGACCCTGATGTGCGGGATTTGTATGTCGATGAGACGCCTAAAGTATGGGCGAGAGGGATTATGAAACGAACGAAAAGTACGATTTCAATAACAGGTACAGAACATTTGCCAGCGGGTCCAGTGTTGTTGATTAGTAACCATGAAGGGAATTTTGATATTCCTGTGTTGATTTCTACGATACCGAAACCATTTGGCTTTATATCTAAGGTAGAAGTGAAGAAATTACCGATTATCAATGACTGGATGGACGAGATGAATTGTGTCTTTATCGACAGGTCTGATAGAAGGAGTGCGATGAACGTACTGAAAGACTCTGTAGAGAAATTACGCGAGGGTCATTCGATTATTATTTTCCCTGAAGGTACGCGTAGTAAGGGTGCCGGTGTTCAAGCGTTTAAGTCGGGATTTGCTAAAATCGCGCAGGATGCGGGAGTCCCTGTTATTCCAATTGCCCTTTACGGAACTTCAGCCATTATGGAAAAGAACAACAATAAAATTCGGCCTGCACAGGTTCAGGTAGAAGTTTTACCAGCCATTGATGCGGAAACGGTGCAAGGGATGGACAGAAAGCAGCTTGTTGACCATGCAGAAACGCTTATTCGTCAAGCTGTGGAAGCAATGCAGGCAAATTTGTGACATCCGCCGGCCGACAAAAACGCCACGTCGGCACTAGTACGTCCTGTACGTCGGAGGCTTAACAGGGAGGAATTGAACTTCATTCCTCCTTATTGAGCAGAGGCTAATTGAAAAAACGTCCTCAAGTATACAAGAGGACGCAGAAATACATCGAAGCACTGCCTGCCATAACGAAGATATGCCAAATCGCGTGATTGTAAGGAATTTTCCTCCAAGCATAAAAGATGGAGCCAACCGTGTACAACAGACCACCGGCAACTAGTAGTCCAAAGCCGACAATTGTGAGCTGGATGAATAAAGGTTTTATCGCAATCAAAATGAGCCAGCCCATCACAATGTAAAAGATGAGCGAAACAAACTCAAATCGATGAATGAAAAACACTTTAAACAAAATACCAGCAATCGCTAAGCCCCATATGACACCGAATAATGTCCAGCCAAGTACACCTTTGATGGTGATAAGGAGAAACGGCGTATAGGTACCTGCGATGAGGATGTAAATGGCAGAGTGATCAAGTATGGAAAAGATTCGTTTGAATTTAATTGGCATACTATGGAGCAGCGTACTCATCAGGAATAAGAGCAGCATGGATGCACCAAAAATAGTGTAACTGACAACGTGAGTGGCAGTGCCATGCTGCACACCTACAATAATCAAGAACACAAGGGCAGGTATACTGAGAAGAAAGCCAAAACCGTGCGTGATTGCGTTCCACAGCTCTTCTCGTACATTTTTAAAATCATAAGCAGTGGTCAATTAAATAACCTCCTTTTTTTTACTATACTAAAATATATTGAGGATTGCTACTATTAGAGGAGAGTGTGTGTTGTGAAAAAAGTTCATATTGTGACAGACTCAACAGTGGAGTTAACAAAAGAGGATATTGGAAAGTATGGCATCCATGTTGTCCCGCTAACGATACTTATTAACGGTAAAACATATATTGATGGGGTTGATCTTCAACCTGAAGAATTTGCCGAAATGATGAAGGGGTCAGCAGAATTACCTAAAAGTTCACAGCCGGCAGCAGGTGTTTTTAAAGAGCTTTATGATCGGCTAGGCGAGGACGGTAGTGAAATCATCTCCCTACATATGACAGGTGGCATGAGTGGAACGGTGAAATCTGCTCAGACAGCTGCTGAAATGACAGATTCGAATGTGACGGTTATCGATTCCATGTATATTACGCATGCGCTATCGTTTCAGGTGATGGAAGCAGCAGAAATGGCCAAGCAAGGCAAAACGGTTGCTGAAATCGTTGCGCATCTGAACGCAGTACGAAAAAAGACATCGCTTTTTGTTGTGGTCGATGTACTAGATAACCTCGTAAAAGGTGGTCGAATCGGGAAAGGAAAAGCGATGATTGGATCGTTGCTTAATATTAAACCGATTGCAACCCTACAAGATGGTGTCTATACACCTGTCGCCAAAGCACGTAGCCATAAACAAGTAGTTGCACATCTATTTAAAGCATTTACAGAAGAAACGACGGGGAAAATTGTCCGTGGGGTAGGCATTGCACATGTTAACGGCCTAGCAATGGCAGAGCCATTGAAAAAACTAATTGAAGAGTCAGGGGTCAAAGATGTCAAACTGACATTTGCAACACCTGTCATTAGTACACATACAGGTGAGGGTGCAATTGGATTTATGTACTATACAGACTAATAGTATTGATTCTTAACAGAGGAAAAGGGGAACGCTACGTATGAGAAGAGTATTCCTAATCGTGATAGCTTTCTCATTGTTGTTGGCGGGCTGTCAATCAGAGTCGGTAAAAACAATAGAATCGTTGTCGAAACGTCAAGAAATTGCATTTACGGCATGGGATATCCCAGGGTATTTTATCGCGAAACGGGTTCATGTGGTTGGTTTAGGGGATTCGTTGACGCAAGGTGTTGGAGATGAACTGAAAAAAGAAGGTTATTTTGGCCGGGTTACGACACAGATGAATGATTGGCGAGGCGTTAAAGAGGTCGATGCTGAAAATTTGGCAAAGCGGGGACGAAGAAGTGATCAGCTCATTGACCAGCTTGGGGAAATAGATATACAATCAGCTATAAAAAGGGCAGATATGATCTATTTGACGATTGGTGGCAATGATATTATGAAAGTCGTCAAGGCTAATTTATTTAATTTGAAGGTCGAGCCTTTTTATGTTGAACTTGGGAAATTTGAGAATCGGTTAGATGAATCCTTCTCGATTATTCGTGCTTTGAATAGTGATGCTATCATTGTTGTCGCTGGTCTCTATGACCCGACCACGCTTGTGACGAATGAAACGAATGAATTTGTCGATATTATTGATGATTGGAATGAAGCGATTGAAGTCCGTGCGTCTATGGATAACAAAGCATGCTTTGTCCCGGTCATTGATTTATTTGATACCAATGAAAATATGGTGTACCACACCGATTTCTTTCACCCGAATGCTAAAGGGTACGATGCAATGGCAGCTCGTTACCTCAAGGAGTTGAAAGAATGTGGTTTGTTAGAGCTGTCAGACGGGGAAATGGATATGTAGGAGTGGATTGCGATGAATAAATGGAAAATAGGATTTTTTTTACTAGCTGGGGGCGTCGCAGCAGCCGTTTCTGCGGTCATTATTTTGATCAGTAGTACTCCTGAATCGGTTCCACTTCCTGATATGGAAAGACGTAATATGTCGGACAATGTCTTGACGGTGAGAGCGACAAAGGAAAATTTGGAAGGAATCGCCAATACGTATATACGAAAAGCGATGAAAGGCGAGCCGATTCCGGTAACAATGGCAGTTGGTGACGAGGTGTTGCTGTTCTCGGAAATGATGTTATTTTCATATACAGTCCCGGTTATTATGCATTTTGACCCTATTGTACGAGAAGACGGCAATTTAATTTTAAAGCTGTCGAAGATTGAAATAGGGGTATTGAATATACCGCCTGCAACCGTTTTAAAAGTATTAAAGGACTCTGTAAAACTTCCTCCTTGGATGACTGTTCGTCCAAAGGAAGAAGAGCTATTTATTGATTTATCAGAAATTCCTGTATCGGGTAATTTACAAGTGCGAGCGAAAACATTTAACTTAGTTGAAGATGAAATTATTTTGGAACTTATTATTCCACAAAATTAAGGAGGTTTGCAGATGACCCAATCAGTGGCAACATTTGCAGGAGGTTGTTTTTGGTGTATGGTGAAACCGTTTCATCGTTATGAGGGTGTTCTTGCCGTCGTTTCAGGCTATACTGGTGGGGAGATTGCCGATCCATCCTACGAACTAGTCTGTACAAACACAACGGGCCATCGAGAAGCTGTTCAAATCACATTTGATGATGATATCATTTCATATCGTGAGCTGCTGGACATTTTCTGGCGCCAAATCGATCCGACCGATAGTGGTGGACAGTTTTTCGACCGCGGGGAATCGTATCAGACGGCAATTTATTATCACAGTGCTGAACAATTGGAATTAGCCACACAATCCAAGCTTGACTTGGATGCTTTGAGTAAATTCACAAAGCTGATTGCAACGGATATTCTTCCTGCGAAGCCATTTTACGCGGCAGAACAAGGGCATCAAGATTATTACTTGAAAAACCCTACGCATTACAATCGATACGCAATTGGATCGGGGCGAGAGCAATTCAAAAAGGATAACTGGGGTGAGAAAGTATGAAAGAGGAATTGAAAAAGAAACTAACGGACATGCAGTATTATGTCACGCAGGAAAGTGGCACAGAACCGCCTTTCCGCAATGAATTTGATAGTCATTATGAACAAGGTATCTATGTCGATATTGTGTCAGGAAAGCCGTTATTCAGTTCAAAAGATAAATATGACGCTGGATGTGGTTGGCCAAGCTTTACAAAACCAATCGAAGCATTGGAAGTCGTCGAGCATTTTGATACAAGTCATGGGATGCGTCGGATAGAAGTGCGTAGTAAAACAGCAGATTCCCATCTCGGTCATGTATTTCCAGATGGACCAGGCGAAGATGGACTCCGATACTGCATCAATTCGGCAGCTTTACGTTTTATACCTGTCAATCGCTTAGAAATAGAAGGCTATGAGGCGTACAAGCAACAATTTTTAGACTAGCGAGGGGATGAATAGATGGATCGATCTTTTTACCGCTTTGTCCTTTCATTCCGTGGTGGGGTAAAAGGTGATTTGCACGCAATGTTTGCAGAAGGTATGTTCAATGACCTTAGCTTTCCAAAAGAAGAAAAAGCTTTTGATCCGCTATCACGCTATATTGAAGACAAGGCGGATTCGCAAATGCCATCCGTCATTTTTGATGAATTATACAGATTGTATGAAGAGCGTTTCCTGTAAGACCGGGCGGCATCTTCATTGCATAATGGGCTATTTGACGGTATGATAAGAAAAGAAAATTTGAAAGCGAGGCTTTATGAAATGAGTATACATATTAATGCGAAAAAAGGCGATATTGCAGATACAATTTTACTACCAGGAGACCCGCTCCGTGCAAAATACATCGCTGAAACATTTTTAGAGGATGTCACACAATACAATGAAGTTCGTAATATGTTTGGCTATACAGGAACGTATAAAGGAAAACGTATTTCTGTACAAGGAACTGGAATGGGTGTGCCATCTATTTCGATATATGTCACAGAATTAATGCAAGAATATGACGTTCAAAAATTGATTCGTGTGGGAACTTGCGGAGCGATTCAGAAAGATGTCCATGTTCGTGATGTAATACTTGCGCAAAGTGCATCTACAGATTCCAAGATGAATGATATTATTTTTAACGGTGTTAGTTATGCACCAACTGCAGACTTTGATCTGTTATTGAAAGCGTATCAGGCGGGTCTTGAAAAAGGCCTAGCGCTAAAAGTGGGTAACGTCTTTACAGAAGATGTTTTCTACAATGAATACGCACAGCATGAAAAGTGGGCGCAGTATGGTGTATTGGCAGTTGAGATGGAAGCCGCAGCATTGTACACGCTAGCAGCGAAATTTGGACGTCAAGCATTAGCTATTTTAACGGTTAGTGACCATATCCTTACAGGGGAAGCGACATCATCAGAAGAACGTCAAACGACGTTTAACGATATGATTGTGGTGGCGTTAGAAGCAGCCATTCAAGAATAATTGTGAGGAAGGACCGCCCGCAATAGAGCGGTCCTTTTCTGAACGAACTCTTATGATGAGAGTGGAAAGTGGGAAATAGGATGGATGAAAAAGAGAATAATGGTCTTGAGCAAGAACATGAGTCGAATCACCAACCGCCTGCCAAACGCACGATTAATTTGAAACCATTTTCCTTTGTGATGCTTGTGTTCGGTCTCGTAGTTGCAACAGCGGGCATCACATTTTTTGTGCTGACAACAGGGGATGACAAAGTCGTCGAAGTAGTTAGTCCACAAAAACCAACCATTGTAGATCGTAAAGAATTTACAAAGCTCTATAATGCGTATGATGAAATGATGGGGAACTACTATGATGATATTGACGAAACGGCCATCATTGATGGGGCTATCAATGGAATGATTGATGCACTTGGCGATCCTTATTCTGACTATTTGAATGTCAAAGAAGCTCGTCAGTTGCATGAAAGTATTTCGTCGAGTTTTGAAGGAATTGGTGCAGAAATTCAAGAGAAAAATGGCTATATCAACGTAGTGTCCCCTATTAAAAATTCACCAGCAGAACGCGCAGGGATTTTACCGAATGATCTCATCATCGCGGTTGATGGTGACAGTATTCAAGGCTTGTCTTCATCAGAAGCAGTGCTGCTGATTCGTGGTGAGAAAGGGACAACGGTGACATTAAGCATTAAACGTGGGGGAACAGCTGAACCTGTCGATATGAAAATAGTCCGTGATGTTATACCAGTCGAAACAGTCTATGCAGAGATGTTAGAGGATGGCATTGCGCATATTCACATTACTAGCTTCTCAGAAGGCACTTATGCCGAACTACTTACTGCTCTCGATGAGATGGAAGCACAAGGTATGAAGGGCCTGATTGTCGATGTAAGACAAAATCCAGGTGGCATACTAAATACTGCCATTGAAATTTCTGATCTATTTGTGGAAAACGGTAAGAACTTATTCCAGTATGAAGAAAAAGGTTCAAAACCAGTAGTCTATACAGCTACTGGTAAAAGAAAAGTTACTGTTCCGGTTACGCTTGTGATTGACGAAGGAAGTGCTTCGGCGTCTGAAATTTTGGCAGGAGCTATGAAAGAATCTGCTGGTATACCGCTTATTGGTGTGAAAACATTTGGTAAAGGGACTGTTCAATCACCTAAAAACCTGCCAGATGGCTCCAATTTGAAACTCACAACAGCCAAGTGGCTAACAGCTGATGGGAATTGGATTCATAAAAAAGGAATAGAGCCAACAGTCAGCGTGCCATACCCATCGTATGCTATGCTACCATTCCTCGACCCTGCGATTGAAATGAAGGAAGGTATGAATACACCTTCTATTAAAGCAGCTGAGGAAATGTTAGAAGCAGTTGGCTATGTACCGGGTGAAATTGATGGACTGTTTGATGAACAAACTACACAAGCCGTTGAAAAAATACAACAAGACTTAGAGTTAGAAGTGAATGGTATTCTAGCAGGGGAAACAACGATTGGCTTGATGAACAAGCTACGGACTAAAATTCAAGAAGAAGATCCGCAGTTACTGAAAGCGAAAGACCTATTACTTGAAAAAATAGGACAATAATAAAGAGGCGTCCAGTCCTAATTCGGATGGACGCTTTTTCTGATGAATAGGGGTAAAGAGATGATTGATGTTTATTTATTCAGCGGCTTTCTCGGCAGTGGGAAAACGTCGCTCTTACTTCATACAATAGGCCAACTGAAAGAGCAGGGGAAGAAGCCGGCAGTGTTAATGAATGAATTTGGGGCTTTGCCTTTCGATTCAGATGCTGTTGAAGGAGAGGGGGATGTCCCGCTGAAAGAGCTATTGGAAGGCTGTATTTGCTGTACAGGCTCTGAAAAGACGGAGGCACAGCTGCAAGGGCTACTGGAAGAGAATGAGGATATTGATGTTATCTTGATTGAAACTACTGGCGCAGCGCATCCAGTGGAAGCACTTGATGCGGTCTACTCACCGCTATTTGCTGACCGTCTTCATGTCAAAGGTATTGTTACCGTCGCAGACTCTAAACGTTGGCTAGAGAGGGATAAGCTATCCCCACAAATTCGTGCGTTGTTCATGGAACAGATTCGCCATGCTCATTTGCTTATTGCGAATAAAGCAGATCTCCTCACTGACGAGGAAATGGCAACCGTGACACTTGAATTGTCCAATTTCAATGGTTCTGCGCCAATCATTCAGACGACAGGTGCAAAAATCGCATTTTCTTTTATTGAAAAGACACTGCAGGCTCCGAAAAAAGTGGCCGAACTACCTATTATTTCAGGAAAAGGTCTGCCACTATCTTCAAAAATGATCACTTTTGAAGATAGCGTAGATAAGGAAGATTTCGAGAACTGGATAAGATCCTTACCAGATACGGTTTATAGAATGAAAGGTTATGTGCCTGTCAAAGGCGTTAAAAATCCTTTTTTATTCCAATATGCATACGGTATGGTTAACTGGCTGCCTGAATACGTCAAGATTGAACCACGTCTTGTGATTATCGGAGAAGGGATTGATGGACTAACTTATGAGGCCGTCAACCCCAAATTAGATGAAATATAAAGAGAGTTGACCAAAGTTATCCAAGTTTTAAATGGATGAGGTCTTTGACAAAGGTCTTCATCATAGAACTGGACAAATTGGTAAGAACATCCGTTATTCTGAATCTCACAGACGGTATGATAGTTTGCGAAGGGAGGAGTAATGAGATGAAAAAAACGATTGCAGTACTCATGCTCGGTTCGGCGCTCTTACTGCCGAACAACAATAGTGTAGAAGCTTCATATTCAGCAAATAAGGTACAGGTGACAAGCGCATCCGTCCAATGTTATGTATGGCAGGGGCAACTCTACGATACGAAGACGAATAAGAAGGTTGGTAATGGCTATCGTTACAATTGGAAAAAGCCTTCTGACAAACAGACAGGGGTTACTCTACCAGCTCCAAGCAAGCCAGTAGAGTCACCGGCTCCAGTCAAACCAGTTGAAAAACCAGCGCAGACTAAGCCGACACCTGCACCAACACCAACACCGGAAAAACCTAGTGAGGTAACGCCGGAGAAACCAAGTGAAACACCACAAGATGCATCTATTTCAGCGATTGAAAAAGCGGTTCTTGATTTAACGAATGCAGAAAGACAAAAAGCGGGTCTTCAACCACTGCAAACGGACAAAAACTTAATGACTTCTGCCCGTCAGAAATCAGCAGACATGGCTTCAAACAAGTACTTTTCACATACAAGCCCAACATACGGATCTCCATTTGATCAAATGAAGGCAAATGGTGTGTCATATAAAGCAGCTGCTGAAAATATTGCGATGGGTCAACGTACAGCCGAAGAAGTTGTTAAAGGCTGGATGGAGTCCCCTGGGCATAGACAAAACATTTTAACGGCTAGCTATACGCATATTGGTATCGGCTATGACAAAAATGGTAACTACTGGACACAACAGTTTATTCAAAAATAATATAATTGAAGAGTCGTCCTTTGCACTGGAGGTAATCCGGTTCAGGGGGCGACTCTTTTTTTACTGCTTAGGAGATTAATGGATTGTTCAAACTAGGCTTCTTACCATGAATAGCTCGGGATCCAACTCACACATCCAAAAAAAGTTTAAATCTTTTTTGCATTGCGCATACTCTTTAAAGAGGTGAATGTGATGAATGAAGTGAAGTCGAATGACAGTTTGATTTTATACATCAAAAATTTATTCCATGATTCGGCGGATCTTATCGTACGGGAAGTCACTTGGAAAGATGAGGTCGCTATTGTCTGCTTTTTCAATACAATAACAGAAAGCGGCGATGTGAACAGGCAAATCGAAATTCTTCGTCATCGTTCCATTGATGATTTTCCAAATTGGGAAGAAACTGTTGCCTCAAGTGTAGCAGCTTTTTCAGTACCAAAATTGATCGAAAGTGTTACAAACGGATTTGTTGCTGTTTTTTTTCCAGCAACGAATCTGCTCATGACCATTACAATGCCCTCTTTTGAAGTTCGTTCAACGTCTGAGCCGAGCAATGAACTTGTTATTCGCGGTGCGCATGAAGGCTTCGTGGAAAGCACCGATAAAAATATTTCGCTCATTCGAAAGCATCTGGTCATTCCGGATTTAGTCGTGAAGGATATAAGGCTCGGAAAAGACACGAATACGAAAGTGACGTATGTCTATATCGAGTCAATCGTTGATAAAGAAGTCGTAGAGGATGTTAAAACACGTCTTGAAAATATCGATAAACCTAAAGTATACAGCATGGGACAAATCGAAGATTATTTGGAGGATTCGGTTTGGTCCCCTTTCCCACAGTTCCTGAATACGGAAAGGCCGGATCGTGTCGTCGCAAATTTACTGGAAGGGAAAATCGTTATTTTCACCGACGAATCTCCTTCAGCACTCATTGCACCAGTTACATTTTTTTCTTTTTTCGAGTCACCGGACGATTTTAATGGACGTGTCCTAGTCGGTTCTTTCTTTCGTGCTCTTAGGCTCTCTAGTTTTCTGATTGCCATTTTCCTACCTGCATTTTATATTGCCGTGGTCGGTTTCCATTCGGAAATTTTGCCATTTGATATAGGTAGAAAAGTAAAGATAGCTGTGGAATTTATCCCGTACCGTCCAATTATTGAAGCGCTGATTGTGGAGATTTTCATAGAAATCATTCGGGAAGCTACAATCCGGTTACCGGCACCGATTGGTCCTACAATCGGGATAGTCGGGGGGCTAGTAATCGGGGATGCGATTGTCAATGCGGGTCTCGTGTCGAATTTGATGGTTGTCGTCGTAGCAATGACCGCAATTTCAAGCTTTGTCGTGCCGAGTGTTGAAATGAATACGACCATACGGATCATCCGATTTCCGTTCATGCTTGCAGCTACTTTCTTTGGTTTTTTTGGCATCGCAATGGGGACGCTTATCCTCTTTATTCATATGATGAATCGGTCTTCACTGAACCAACCTTATTTGTCACCGATTGTGCCTTTTGACCCATCTAGATTTAAAAATATTTTCTTCAGAATCCCTTATTATAAAAATCATAAACAGCAACAAACATTTACACATGGTGAGGGGAAGCGAAAGAAGGGGGGAAGAACTTGAACTTTAATTTATCGAGAAGTCAGTTTTTCCTGATTCTTTTTATTGTCCAGACAGGGTCTGCATTCTTCTCTTTTCCCGCCCCGTTTATTAATGCGTCTGGTAGGGATGCATGGCTTATCTTTCTCGTTGCGGCTACTTTCCACTATATTATGTTACTCTTCTATGAACAAAATTACAGGTATTTTATGATTGGTCCATTTGTTGGCTGGCTGTATAAGGGATATTGGCTTTTTGTGACCGTCATTTATATTGCGTATGTCGATTATACATTAGCGGTGTGGGGTTTCCCAGAGACACCACAATTCATTGTTATCGCGATACTAGTAAGTGTATCACTGTATGCAAATCTAAGCAGGGCTGAGACGATTATCAATTTGTCGGTTATTTTGATTCCGCTCATCCTGCTATTTTTCGTTTTTCTACAGTTTGCTTGGAAAGACTTGGTGTGGACGAATCTCTTTCCGATAGGGGAATCGACAGGTGCAGAGTGGGTTAAAGGGTTACTCAAAGCGCAAATGGCTTTCATAGGTATTGAATTATATTTATTTTTCAGGAAGCATGTTGACATGAAACAGAAAATAAAAGGCTTTCCCCTATTCGTCTATCAATTGATGTGGCTAATTTTCTTTTTTTTCTCTGTCCTATTAATGCTCTTATATTTCACACTTCCGGGATTAGAAAGGATTCCTGAACCACTCCTCTTTCTGTTAAAAGCACAAGAAGTAACTTTTGCTGAGCGACTTGACTTGTTTTTCCTGTACATTTGGACTGTTTGGACAATTATTACGGTGGCCTTACTCTCCTTTGCAGCATTGTATGTTCACCGACTTCATACTAATGAGCATCATAAAAGAGATACAATCATTTGGCATGTATTCCTCTTTTTATTGCCTTTGCTCTTTTTGTCCAAACATGCTTTAACCAAACTGAATGATATTATCATTTATGTGTATCTTGTTTTCGGTCTTCTGATTCCATTTATCATCATTACTAATAATCGGAGGAAATCGAAATGAAAAAAATTATACTCATATTTATTGTTTGTACATTTTTTCTAGTGGGATGTTGGGATGAACGGTTATATAAGGATGTTACCATTGTCCCGATTATGGGCTACGATGGGGAACCTGGGAAATGGACGGGATACTTCTCTCATGCTGTTGTCGCTGCTCCTGATAGCATCAGTTTTTCGACTGTGGAAGGAAGTGGTGTTTCTATAGAAGAAGCACGGCTCGATGCAAATCGAAAGGTAAGTGAATCGCTTGACCCCTCACAAGTACTAGTTGTACTCCTTACGACAGAAGTCGCGAAGACGAACCTCATGGAGACCTTCGATGTGGCCTACAGAATGCCACGTACTCGGTTGAGTAGTCGATTCGTAGTAGTGGAAGGGGATATGGCTCCCTATATGGAGAAGACAGAAATTATGGGCAAAATGCTCCCCGATTACTATGATGAAAATTTGAAAACTGCTGCATTTTCATCTATTATTCCAGAAGGTGATATTCAGTTAGCCGCACGATTACTATTAGATGAAGCAATTGATCTTCAATTACCTTACTTGAAAATGTCCGAAACTACAGGAGTACCTGAAGTAGCGGGAGTCGCTTTGTTCAGTGACAAAGTATTTTCTGGAGACATATTGGACACTAAGGAGTCGATGATTGTTCAAATTCTTAAGAAGAAACCTGGAAAGTATGCGATGTTCACATATGAGTGGGAAAAAGAAGGTAAAACATACCCGGTTACTGTGACAATAGTCACATACAACAAGAAATGGGACATACAGGACAGTAAGATCAATGCACTATATAAAATAAAATTCAATGTGAATGAATTTGCCTATAATCATCTGGATAAGGATAAATCAAGGAAAGAATTGGAGACATTTCTTTCAAAAGAACTGACAAAGGATTTCAACGAAGTGGTTAAAAAATTGCAAGAGGCAAAAAGTGACGCTGTCGGTTTTGGTAGAAGTGTCCGCGCCTTCCATCCTCGGCTATGGGAAAAAGGGAAATGGCAAGATACGTTTTCCGAGCTCGACATTCATGTGAAGGTCGAGGCAGAGATTACTCGAACGGGGATACTGAACTAAACGTTAGAAAACCCGCGAAGCTCGTACGCATCGCGGGTTCCATATTTAAAAGAATTTCTTTTTCTGAATATAGATTAATCTTACTGTTAGCGTGATTGCGCCGATCGTCAAGCCTGTAATTAAGCCTATCCAGTAACCATATGGCCCTAAATCAGTGTACGTCGCCATTAAATAACCAATCGGCAAACCGAGTACCCAATACGATACGATTGCCATAACGAACGTCATATTAACGTCCTTATAGCCGCGTAATGCACCTTGAACTGGAGCTTGTATCGCATCGGAAAATTGGAATAGCGCGGCAAAGATAAAGAACTGTGTTGCTAATGTAATAATATTTGTATCCGTTGTATAGAGGGAAGCAATCGGTTCTCTAAACACTAACAGAATAGTAATGGAGATGAAGCTAA
Source organism: Sporosarcina sp. FSL K6-3457 (assembly GCF_038007285.1). Classification (GTDB taxonomy): domain Bacteria; phylum Bacillota; class Bacilli; order Bacillales_A; family Planococcaceae; genus Sporosarcina. The sequence goes on along the minus strand of NZ_JBBOWX010000001.1, from coordinate 2,368,492 downwards.
ACGCAATAGCCAGACCAACGCCGAGAAAGCTGTATTGCTTAGCATCACGCATTTGTCCTGCACCAACAGCTTGGCCGACAAGAATGGTTGCGCCCATCGAAATACTAAGTGGTATCATATACAACAGCGAAGTGAAATTCAGCGCTATCTGATGTGCTGAAATAACTGCTGTCGAATAGTTACTCATCATGAGTGTGACTGCAGAAAAGATGCTAGTCTCTACAAAAATCGAAATGCCGATTGGCACACCGATGAACAAAATCTCTTTCCATCTTCTGAATGAAATTTTGCCCCATACTTTGAACAATTGATAATAACTGAACAAATTGTTTTTCCAGGCGACACCATAAGCAACGAAAAAAATAAGCCAATAGGTAATTGCAGCCGCATACCCCGCACCTACTCCACCAAGTTCTGGAAACCCCCAGTTCCCAAAAATAAGTAGATAGTTTGTAAAAATTGTGAGCGGTGCTGATAAAAGAATAATGGCCATTGAAACACGAGTTGCACCGAGCGCATCGAAGAAACAACGTAATACGGTGTATGCGAAAAGAGGAAATAGTCCTAAGCTCATCGCTTCTAAATAGTCGGCAGCTACAACCCGGACTTCGTCTTCAAGTGGCATCGATGCAAGTATCGGTGAAACGCCATATCGAATTATAAGAAAAACAATAGTGGCGAGGACGACCGATACATAGAGCCCCTGCTGTACAGTAAATTTTACTTCATCTTTCCGACTGGCCCCTATGAGATGGGCGATAATAGGTGTTAGGCCCATCAGGATCCCGGCAAGACCTGTATAAACGGGTACCCAAAACGATGAACCAATTGTTACACCAGCGAGATGGTATGTATCGTAGCGTCCCGTCATAAGAATATCGAAGAAGGTAATCAGGTATAACGCTAGTTGTGTAATCAGAATGGGCATGACAATTTTTGCAAGCCTAAACGGCTTTTTTCGAAGAGAAAGTGTAGTTTCCAAATAAATCATCCTTTTTTCAACAGATAACTAACATTGTATCATGATTCATTTGCTATAATAGCAAAGAGCTTTAATCAAATAAATATATATTGCTAACTTTAGAAGAGGTGAATGGTCATGAAAAGACCGGTAATTTTATTAACAGGGGGCGGCACGGCTGGGCACGTATCTGTGAATCAGGCGCTTATTCCTGTATTTGAAGAAAAAGGATATGAGATTCATTACATAGGATCGCACGAAGGGATTGAAAAAGAACTGATTGGCAACGGGCATCCTGAAGTTAACTATCATGCCATTCAAAGTGGCAAGATTAGGCGCTATTTTTCTATGAAAAACTTTTCAGATCCGTTTCGGGTTGGCGCGGGCGTTGTTCAAGCGTTAAGCATCATTCGGAAAATTAAACCCGAAATTATCTTTTCAAAAGGTGGATTCGTTTCAGTACCCGTTGTTTTGGCTGCCAAACTAGCGAAAATTCCTGTTGTCGTCCATGAATCAGACTTGACGCCTGGCCTTGCTAACAAACTGGCATTGCCATTTTCTAAGCATATCTTCACAGTTTTTGAACGGACCTTGAACTATGTGCCAGCAGAAAAGTCGACGTGTAGTGGGGCGATTATTCGACCTGAATTATTGGAAGGTGTACGGGAAGATGGATTGCGTATTGCCTGTTTATCTGGAAACAAACCAGTGCTCTTGATTATGGGAGGCAGCCAAGGTTCGGCTGTCGTTAATGAAGCCATCCGTAAAGATTTAGTGGCCATCCTACAACAGTTTGATGTCATTCATCTGTGTGGAAAAGGAAATGTGGATGATAGGCTGGAAAGCATGGCAGGCTATACGCAGTTTGAATATGTGACAGAAGGCTTGCCGCATCTATTGGCTGCATCCGATTTTGCTGTATCAAGGGCGGGATCGAACGCCATTTTTGAATTGCTGGCCTTACGCAAGCCGATGTTACTGATTCCATTATCGGCGGCTAAAAGTAGGGGAGACCAAATTTTGAATGCGGCTCACTTTCAAAAGCTTGGCTATGCGCATGTTCTACAAGAAGAGGAAATTGTCAATCGAACGTTATCGACAGAATTCGCTGCTTTAGTCGCTGCTGAACAGTCATTAATGGAAGAAATGAAAAAGTCTTTGTTGCCAAAAACACCTGAAAAAATGGTGGAAATGATTATGTCATACCGAAATTAGCTGGAATAGGCAAATCATCGTTTTTTACGTTCAAAAGGTAGGTTGCAAGTAATTCAAATTAGGTGTAATGTAGTTCCGGGCACAAAAGTTTCACAATTGACGCTAAACCCTTTCAGTTAAAGTGTTTGCGTGGTAATATTAATAAGGATAAAAAATAAAATCACAATATGCCGGTAGGCAAATGTGGAGGTCATTTTACATGTCGAACAATGTTGACTACCATCGTTCCCCGTATGCTGTATTTTCGGGTCCAAACCTTGGGTATGTAATGGAAATGTACGAAGTGTTCAAAGTATCGCCTGAGTCTGTGGATGCTGAACTTGCGGACATGTTCCGCCGTTTTGGCGCGCCTATAATTGATGAGGGGAAACAAACTGAAGCAATCGGAGCAGTAGCCCCGGCTGATTTCAGTAAAGTGCTATCTGCCTATAAATTGCAGGACGCAATTCGTACATATGGGCATCTTGCAGCAGATATTTATCCGCTTAACGATCGTCCGAAGGATTCAACACGAATTGAAGCTTCTTATTATGGATTGACGGATAATGATTTGCGGGCAATGCCAGCATCTCTGTTCTTTATTACGACTCCTCCAAACGTAGCACACGGTCTTGATGCCGTGAACTATTTGAAATCATTATATACAGGAAAAATCGCCTATGAGTTTGATCATGTGATTGATGAAGAAGAAAGAAATTGGATTCAATCTAAGATTGAGAATGGCAATGTTTCTACTCAACTATCTGTAGATGACAAAAAGGCACTGCTTGAACGATTGACGAAAATTGAAGGATTTGAGAAATTTATCCATCGTACGTTTGTTGGTGCGAAACGCTTCTCTATCGAGGGACTTGACACACTCGTTGTCTTCCTAGATGAACTTGTTCGTCGTTCTGAAGAAGAGAAGATGAAAAAAGTTTTGATTGGAATGGCTCACCGTGGCCGTTTGAACGTATTGACACATATTTTAAATAAGCCATATGAAATGATGTTTGCCCAATTTGCTGGTGTGCCAGACGCTCCATTCATGCCTACAGACGGTTCACTTGAAGTGACACGTGGTTGGTTTGGTGATGTGAAATATCATATGGGTGCCCTCTATAATGGCAAATCGGGTATGCAACGTTACCTAGCTTATAATCCATCTCACTTGGAAGTTGTCAATCCGGTAATTACAGGACAAACAAGAGCTGCACAGGAACAAACGGATAGCGCAGGTATTCCTACACAAAATACAGAAACTGCCTATGCAGTACTTATTCACGGTGATGCAGCGTTTCCGGGACAAGGAATTGTTCCTGAAACATTTAACTATAGTCGTGTGCGTGGATTTAAGACGGGTGGTTCCATCCATGTTATCGCGAACAATATGATTGGTTTCACAACAGAATATTATGACTCTAGGTCTACTTACTATTCTTCAGATGTTGCGAAAGGCTATGAAGTGCCAATTTTACACGTCAATGCGGATAGCCCAGAGTCAGTCATTGCGACTGCAGCTTTCGCTTTCGAATACCGTCAAAAATTTGGCAAGGACATTTTAATCGACCTGCTCGGCTATCGCCGTTATGGACATAACGAAATGGATGAGCCACTTGTCACAAATCCAGTGACGTACCATTCTGTCCATGAGCATCCAACTGTTCGTGAACTATATGGTGCAGAGCTTGCAGCTGCTAATGTCCTAACGGAAGAAGATGTGACAAAACTAGATGTCGAAGTGATTGCAACAATGCAGGCAGCATACGACAAAGTAAAAGAGCCGTCCGTACAAACAGAGCCATTGTCAAATGCTACACCTGTAGAAGTACTGGCAGGCTATCCAAGAGATCTCGAAACAGGTGCGGATGAGGCCAAACTCCGTCGTATCAATGAAGAACTTTTGGCATATCCTGAAGGCTTCAATGTGTTTGGTAAATTGACACGTATTTTAAAACGCCGTGAAGACCCGTTCAACGGCAAAGGGAAAATCGATTGGGCGCATGCTGAAACACTTGCTTTTGGTGCAATTCTACAGGATGGTAATCCGATTCGTATGACGGGGCAGGATGTCCAACGCGGAACATTTGCGCATCGTCATCTTGTACTTCACGATGAAAAAACAGGCGAGGAATTGGTACCACTACATCATATTAGTGGTGCAAATGCATCGTTTGTGGCGTACAATAGCCCATTAACAGAAGCGGCAATTGTCGGCTATGAATTCGGTTATAACTTGGAGGATCCAAAAACACTGTCCATCTGGGAAGCTCAATTTGGAGACTTTGCCAACATGGCACAAGTGATGTTTGACCAATTTGTTTCGTCTAGTTATTCGAAATGGGGTCAGCAATCTGGACTTGTTCTATTGCTGCCACACGCATCGGAAGGACAGGGACCTGAGCACTCAAGCGCAAGACTAGAACGTTTCCTACAGCTTTGTGCGGAAAATAACTGGACGGTTGCAAATCTTTCAAGTGCTGCGAACTATTACCATATTCTTCGTAGACAGGCTAAAATGCTAGGTGATAAATCAATGCGTCCACTCGTCATTGTGTCGCCTAAATCGTTGCTTCGTCATCCACTTGTTGGTGCTGACGTTAGCGATTTAACAGCAGGTCATTTCCAAACTGTTCTTGAACAGCCTGGAACAGGAAAAAAAGCAGACAAAGTTGAGAAGATTTTATTCGCAAGTGGTAAAGTAGCAATTGATCTTGCTGAGCGCGTCAAAGACGGTACAGACTTTGATCATTTACACATCGTTCGTGTGGAACAGCTTTACCCGTTCCCATCCGATAAAATTAAGGATATCGTCTCTCGTTATCCGAACGCGAAAGAATTGGTTTGGGTACAAGAAGAACCAAAAAATATGGGATCTTGGAAATTTGCATATTCTTATATTAAAGATCTTGCAGGCGATAAAGATATCTCTTACGTGGGAAGAGTTCACCGTGCCAGCCCATCAGAAGGCGACGGAGAATCTTACAAAATTGAACAAGCACGTATTCTTGATGAAGCACTAAAGAAATAAAGAAGATTCGTTATTTCAACATAGATTATAGGAGGAATTTATTGTGGCAGAGATCATAGTACCAGAACTGGCAGAATCGATTACAGAAGGAACAATTGCACAATGGTTGAAAAAACCGGGTGATACGGTTGAAAAAGGTGAATTCATCGTTGAACTTGAAACAGACAAAGTAAACGTTGAAGTTATTTCAGAAGAAGCTGGAGTTGTTCAAGAGCATCTTGCAGCGGAAGGCGACACAGTTCAAGTTGGTCAAGTTATCGCAATCGTTGGCGCGGGCTCTGGCGCACCAGCAGCAACTCCTGCTGCGCCAGTTGAAGCAGCGGCACCAGCACCAGCAGCACCAGCACCAGTTGTTGCAGTTGAAGAAGATGCAAGTACATCGGATCGCACAATTGCAAGCCCAGCAGCTCGTAAAATGGCACGTGAAAAAGGGATTGACCTTGCAGCTGTTTCACCAGTAGATCCAATGGGACGCGTTCGTGTACAAGATGTTGAAGCGCACGGGACAGCTCCAAAAGCACAACCAGCGGCAGTAGCACCAGCAGCTTCAGTTGTAGCTCAGGACGATGGTCGTGTAACACGTGAGAAAATGACTCGCCGTCGCCAAACAATTGCGAAACGTCTATTGGAAGTGAAGCAATCAACAGCAATGCTTACAACGTTCAACGAAATCGACATGACAAATGTGATGGCACTTCGCTCGCGGAAGAAAGACCAATTTTTCGAACAAAACGATGTTCGTCTTGGATTTATGTCATTCTTTACAAAAGCAGTTGTTGCAGCACTTAAGAAATATCCATACGTTAACGCAGAAATCGATGGCGACGAAATCATTTTGAAAAACTTCTTTGACATCGGCGTAGCGATCTCAACAGATGGCGGACTTGTTGTACCAAACGTGGTAGACGCAGACCGTAAAAACTTCGCAGAAATCGAAGGAACAATTGTTGAACTTGCGAAAAAAGCACGCGATAACAAATTGACAATGGCGGACATGACAGGCGGTTCATTCACAATTACAAACGGTGGTGTATTCGGTTCGTTGATGTCAACGCCAATTATGAATGGTACGCAAGTCGGAATCCTCGGCATGCACACAATTCAAAGACGTCCAGTAGCAATCGGAGACAATATCGAAATCCGTCCAATGATGTATGTGGCACTTTCATATGACCACCGCGTTATTGATGGTAAAGATTCTGTTGGCTTCTTGAAAATGGTCAAAGAACTAATCGAAAATCCAGAAGATCTTCTTCTCGGTTCTTAATAACAGTAGGCATATAGTAGGCCTTAATCCAATCGGCCCGCTTTCACTGCGGGTCGATTTTTTTGATTCATTTAAAACTGAAAGGAGTGATTGATAATGACATTCAAAGATTGGACAACTGCTCCGGCAATTCGAACAGTCGTCTGCAAGCATGCAGACGCTGCAAAATATGTCGTGAATAATGTGTTAACACCAGGTAAAGAATACGAAGTGAAAAATGAAACGGAAGAATTTATTTTCGTTTTGGACAACACAGGCAAAGTCGGTGGCTATTACAAAACGTATTTCGAATAAACAGAAAAGCCCGATACAACTGTATCGGGCTTTTCATAAGGAGGAAACTTTTACATGAATGCATTAATAGAAAAAGAACATGCACATCGTTCAGGGGAGATTCATGAGTCATCTGCCCAGCTGTTAATCCAACAAGGGGGCTATGTCTCACCGGATGCTCATTTATGGGAAGATGTACTTGTTGCCATTGTGTTAAAAAAACCTGTGTTATTAAAAGGACCATCGGGTTCAGGAAAGACAAAATTAGCCCAAACGATATCACATTATTTTCAGCAGCCTATGCAAAGCGTCAACTGTTCTGTCGATCTCGATGCGGAATCATTGCTCGGCTTCAAAACAATCATTAGCAAAGATGGAGAAACCGTTATCGAATTTGTCGAAGGTCCTGTTGTCCAGGCGATGAAAAAAGGACATATTTTATACATTGATGAAATCAATATGGCAAGGCCAGAGACATTGCCAATCCTTCATAGCGTGCTCGACCATCGTCGCATGTTGACGAATCCGTTTACAGGTGAAGTCATTTATGCACATGAAAACTTTACCGTTATTTCAGCGATTAACGAAGGATATGTTGGAACATCACCGATGAATGAAGCGTTGAAAAACCGCTTTGTGTCGTTCACTGTACCTTATTTGACAGGGGAACAATTACAAACAGTCATGACAGACACCTATCCAAATGCCCCAGAGCAGCTTGTCGAGACATTCCTTCAAATCGGTAATGATTTGAAAAAGCAAGTGATGAATGGGTTGTTATCCGATGAAGCAGCATCTGTTCGAAGCTTGCTCGATGCAATGGGATTAGCTGAACATATTCCTGTGAAACGTGCGGTGCAGTACGCTATCGCTGAGAAGCTGGATGATAAAATTGAACGTAGGCTCGTCATGGAATTAGTGGATACTTGGGTGAAATGAGGCGATTGCAATGGTCAAGATGAATCGATTCATTCAATTTAATGATGAAACGGTCGATGCCAAGACATTATTGCTGTATGAGCGGCTGGGAAGGGCACTTGCAGATGCACCTTTTCTTGAGTTAACCGAACGGAAATTGCTTGAATTTCGTCCGCAAGAAAGCATTATTTCAATGAGTGTTTTTTGGCGTCATCGGACAGAAGAAGTTATTCATGGGGGAAGGCTTTCCGATATTTATTTATTGACAGCGGGCTATTGGAAACGGTTTAGTGTGCCCACTTGGATTACATTCACTCGTACATATAGCTTACATCCACTTCGGAAATTCGCCTTGGAACTGTTAATGATGCTCGAAGAATTCCGTCTGATGGATGCGATTACGAAGGAAAGACCCGGAACGGCGACTTCGTTCGATATCAGAAGGGAAGCGTATGTGGGCTTTCATCGTAATATGCTCTTATCGAATGTCCAGAAGAGTTTTTTTGCAGACGCCATGATGAATCAGCTATTCATTTCACTCCATGAAGGCATGTTTGTCGATACTTCCATCGACTGGGGAGAAATCGATTTGGGGCTGATCCAAAATATTCTACAGCATGCCTACGATGCTAAGAATACGGAAGACAATACGTATATCGCGGACAGGATTGTTGGCATTATCGAAAGATTCATCGACAAGGACCTTATCCATCAATATTACTCAGCGGGGGATGCCATTACCGAAGACAATACGGTGTTTCATTATCATGAAGGAATGTCTGATGCTGAAAAAGGGGAGGAAGGTCCAAAAGAAACGATCGAGGAGGTATTCCGATCGTGGCATCGAGAAAACGAAAGTGAATCAGGTGTCCACCTTGAATTCGAACTCGAGCATGGTCGATCTGGTAAAAGTGATGCGAACGATACAACGCCTGGCAATGAAGAGGCAGACATTGAAGAAACAGGTTCTGGTGATTCTAAGGGCAACGACAACGAGCGCTGGACGGACGACGAGAGCGACAAAGCTGATAAGCGAGAGAATAAGGTGAAGGCCGGTAAACTATTCGGTAAGGAGCATCTGAACGTCGTCTATGAAGCGTTGCGTGTAGAAGTAGCTGATGAGCAGGAAAATCGTCAAAAATTATTGATTTGGAGAGAACAGCAGAAGCCGTATGTTCGTTCGTTTGTTGAGGAAATGAAGAAGCGAATTGATTTGAAAGAGGACTCCAAGCGAGAGCGTCTGATGAAAGGGCGTCTGTCGACCAAGCTGACGACGATGGTGGTGGACGAGCGACCTAAGCCATTCTATCGAAAAAATGCGCCATCTGTTAATTTGGATGCTGTATTTGGCTTACTTGTCGATGGCTCTGCCTCGATGCTTGACAAGCTGGACGAAACAAAACAGGCTGTGCTGCTATTCCATGATGTACTTCGCCAATTGGGTGTCAGCCATGAAATTTCTTCGTATTATGAGGATGCTTATCATGCAACGAAAGACGTACAGCCTAATGTGTTTGGCCTCATGCATACGTTCACCGATCGCAATAAAGATAACGGTATGTCCATCCTATCTTTCGATGCGAATGAAGATAACCGTGACGGCTTTGCGATTCGTTGGATGGCCGAGCAATTGGCTGCTAGACAAGAGAAACACAAGTTTTTACTTGTCTTCTCAGACGGAGAACCATCTGCCTTTGGTTATGATCGCAACGGTATTCTCGATACAGCAGAGGCCGTGATGGAAACGGAGAAAAAGGGCATTTCCGTCATTCACTTATTTCTCTCGACAGAGGAACCAACAGGGGACCAGAAAGCCTTATTCTCCATGATGTTTGGCAATAAAACTGCGTCATCCAACTCGGTAGAGAGTTTTGCAGATCAGACATTACGTATACTGAGAAAGCTGCTGGCGATTGTCATTCGGAACACGTAAAGGGAAGGGAAATTCGAGGGCTTCGTTTAGCAAAGTCTCTGAAGTCGCCGATAAATCCGTGAACTCGCTGGTAAAGTTTCGAAAGTCGCCGATAAATCTGTGAAAAACACAAAACCGCCTCATAAAGGGCGGTTTTGTGTTTTTTCATGGATACCGAGAAGGCGTTGTTTCAACTCTTCTTCCATACGTGCAATTTCAATTTCAGCTGATTTACGCTTGGCACGTCCGTCAGCTTGGATAAGGAGTGTTTCTTCAATCGTTTGAATCAAGTTCTCCTGTGTTTTCTTCAGCGTATCAATTTCGATAATCCCACGCTCATTCTCTTTAGCCGTTTCAATCGAATTGATTTTAAGCATTTCAGAGTTTTTCAACAGTAAATCATTCGTCGTTTGTGTCACTAGTTTCTGTGACTCAACAGCTTTCATTTGACGGTTAAGTGTCAATGCAATGGCAATTTGGTTTTTCCAAAGTGGAATGGAAGTCATAATCGATGACTGGATTTTCTCCGCAAGTGTTTGGTTAGTCTGTTGAATCATGCGAATTTGTGGTGCACTTTGGATCGTAATTTGACGTGATAATTGTAAATCGTATAATCGTTTTTCTAAGCGATCTAGGAATTGTGCCATGTCATTTACTTCTTGGAAAGCCATTTGGTCATTCGACAATTCAGCTTGGCGGCGCATTTCAGGAATAATGTCGTTGGCAATTTCATCCCGTTTTAACTCTGCAGCTGCTATGTAGACATTTAGCGCTTGGAAATAGGTTTTATTTTGCTCATACAAATTGTCGAGCATCTGAACATCTTCAATAAGTCCTCGTTTTGAATGCTCGAGTTGGACACCAATTCGGTCAATCTGCGTGCTTAATTTTTGATATTTGGTCATCATTTCCTGAATAGAACGTGTGGCTTTATTGAATAATCGGCTAAGACCTGACTTCTTTTTCTCCGATAAATCATCAGGGTCAATTTCAGAAAGTCGATTCATCAAATCCTTCAAGACATCGCCAACGGGACCAATATCCTTACTTTGGACATGATCAAGCATTTGATGCGAAAATTTAGATAGCTGGCCCTGTGCGCTGGCACCGTATGTAAGTATGGCCTCGTAATTACCCACTGGGATTTGAGCGGCAAGCTGTTGAGCTTTTTCTCTTTCCTCATCAGATAGTCGATCAATTAGTTTTGGGCTAACGCTTGCTTCATTATTTACGGTTTGCATTTCCTTTGGAAGAAGGGGTTCTTGAAGATCAAATGGATTATCAAGTAAATCATCCATTGTTTTCATATGATTATTTTCGGTCATTAGGGGTATCTCCTTTCATTTCGAGAAGCGGTTTGTCTTGATTCATCGTGATATCGACAAAGTCGATTTCCATTTGGAGCTGATGGATGTCGGGGGCAAGGGCGCTACGTAAATCTTGCTCCAACTGTTTATTGACATCGCCAAGTGTTTCACGCGTATTTTGTAGAGCAATACGAAGTTCTTTGTCTTTCAATGGTTGGTTCACAAGCAAAGCATATTTCGAAGTCAGTTCGACTGCGGAATCGAGATGGGCATAGAAAAACTTTTCGACATGATAAAATTTCTTTGGATTTGTTTTGACAATGCCGAGAATCCTTCTAGCGAGGCCGTTCATTTCATATACTTGTTTAAAGGCTTGGACGGATCGAACTTGTCCGTAAAGACTGTTCAGTCGCTTTATTTTCTTTTTTGCTTCAATAAGTTGGCCTTTAATATGGCTATATTCAGATCGGGACATCCCCAGGTTTTTTATGTTGGAGGTTATTTGAATCTGCTTTATTGTAAAAGTTCCACCGAGATAGATTGCTGCCCAAAGGCCTGTTGCAGCGAAAATATTGAGGCTTGCACCAAACACTAAATAGAGCCACGACCCGAAGCTAATGGGGGCAGTGATGAAATGTCGAATAAAAAATTGTTGGATTTCTTTCATGGTGTCTTCAGGCCTCCTTTCTCTCTATATCTTATACGTTTGAAAACGGATAAAGTTTCACACCACTAGTTCAATTATACCCGATAAATGTACTATACACCTAGCATAAGCATTAGTGGTATAAAGCAATATGTTGGACATCGTGAGGGAGTTTGTTAAAATGAAGGACATTCACCTGAGAGTTCCATAGGGAGGTTATTCGAATTGTTTGAAGTGATTTATATGAAAGCAGATTATGAGCCGTGGTGGATGTTTGAAGGCTGGGAAGAAACGATTCGCACTCGCCACTCATTTGACAACGCCGAAGAGGCTATCGTTTATTGTGAACAGCTACTGGCGGAGCTACGCGTGAAGTATACGCTTGAGGCAATGAAAAAAGATTGTTTTTATGCGTTTTGGTCAGAATGTGAAAAGGATTTTTGTGAATCATGTGATGAGGATCTACAACTTTACCACGGTGTTATCTTCATGAAAGATGGTAAACCAACTGCTTATCGTGTGGTGGTTTAATCTAGTGAATGAAAGTAGCTATTCACCCATTAGAAAAAGTAATGGCTACCACGGTATTTTTTGTAGTAGGTGAATTTTTTCGGTAGCTAGTGAAAAGAGACGCTCCATTACCCTATGGAAACGCCTCTTTTGTTAGTTATTGATCGACTGCCTTTAATGTAGATGTAACAATGTATTCGCCCCCATCATCAGTTGTCATGATGGATTCACGTTTCACTTCACCAAAGCCTTCGACGAAATATTTCCGATTGATAACATCTTTATCTTGCTTTTCAATGACAAAAGCATGGTCAAAGGTTTGATAAGGTGTTTCTACTGTTACATCGGTGTCAACAATTATCCAATCACCAAAGGCGGTCCCTTTTGTAAATGGTTTTTTGAGATAAATTCCGGTTGGAGTCATTGCGTCTAATTCATTCAATGAAGGGAAGTCTGCTTTCGACTCTGTCATTTGATTGTCAAGAATAAAAATCTCATCATGATCAATTCGATAAACATAGCGTACCAGTGCGCCACCATTATTTTCGTAAATGATGACATAATTTTCAAATGGGTGGGCGACTTCAATATCCAGCTCCGCAAACTCATTGCCTTCACCTAAATAATGTGCTTTTGAACCATCAGGCAGGAAAAAATCAGTCATAGCGATGTCTGTGGGGCTGACAATTCCTTTGCTTTCAGTCTCCTTTGTGATGATACCTGAGTTATTAGAACCTGAATTATCAAGGGCGGTACTACTATTTTTAGAGCAGCCCGAAAATACAGACGCGGCTACGACTAGACAGAGGAAAAGATTCATTTTACGCATAAAAATCACTCCTTTTATAATGGTTTATCCAATTAGACGAAAATCATACAAGGTATGTTACAGTTCTGAATAAAAACAAGCCGTTTTCCCTGAGATAAGGGGAAGCGGCTTGTTTTTACTATTATTTAGCTTTTTCTTGTTGTTCTTTCCATTCTAGATACTCATCATAGCCCATCATTTTATCGAAAATTGTACCGTCATCGTGAATTTCGATAATACGGTTGGCAACTGTTTGAATGAACTGTTGGTCATGTGATGTAAAGAGCATTGCACCCTTGAATGAAATTAAACCATTGTTGAGTGCTTGAATCGATTCAAGATCCAAGTGGTTCATCGGCTCATCAAGAAGAAGAACGTTAGCACTTGTTAGCATCATTTTCGACAGCATACAACGTACTTTTTCTCCACCGGATAGAACAGATGGCTTTTTGTTCACTTCTTCACCAGAGAACAGCATACGTCCTAGGAAACCACGCAAGAAGGTTTCAGTTTGATCGTCAGGTGAATATTGACGCAACCATTCCACGAGTGATTGCTCAGAACCTTGGAAGTATTCATTATTGTCGAGAGGGAAGTATGCGCGTGATGTCGTCACACCCCATTTTACAGTACCAGCATCCGGTTCAGCTTCTTCTGCTAGAATTTCAAGAAGAGCTGTTTTTGCAAGTGGATTTCCAAGAAGAATGATTTTATCTTCTTTGTTCATTGTGAATGACGCATCTTTCAGCATAACTCTGCCATCTTGTGTTTTTGAAACGTCTTGAATTGTCAGTACGTCATTCCCGATTTCGCGACCAATCTGGAAGTTGACGAATGGATAACGGCGTGATGATGGTTTAATATCATCTAACTCGATTTTTTCGAGTGTCTTCTTACGTGAAGTCGCTTGTTTAGATTTCGAAGCGTTGGCACTGAAACGCGCAACGAATGCTTGAAGCTCCTTAATCTTTTCTTCTTTTTTCTTGTTTTGGTCCTGTGACATTTTCAAAGCTAACTGGCTAGATTCATACCAGAAATCATAGTTACCTGGGTATACTTGGATTTTAGAGAAATCGAGATCGGCAATTTGCGTACATACTTTATTCAAGAAGTGACGGTCGTGGGACACGACAATAACTGTGTTATCAAAGTTGATGAGGAATTCTTCTAGCCATTGGATAGCTTTCAAATCCAAGTGGTTAGTAGGCTCATCGAGAAGAAGGACGTCAGGTTTACCGAATAGCGCTTGTGCTAGAAGCACTTTTACCTTATCAGACCCATCAAGTTCAGCCATTTTCACTTGGTGGAACTCTTCTTTTAGACCTAATCCTTGTAAAAGGATAGCAGCTTCAGACTCAGCTTCCCACCCATTTAAATCGCCAAACTCACCTTCAAGTTCAGCAGCACGCATACCATCTTCATCAGAAAAATCTTCTTTCATATAGATAGCGTTTTTCTCCATCATAATGTCATACAGGCGTTTATGGCCCATAATGACTGTATCTAGGACGACGCTTTCTTCATATTCGAAGTGGTTCTGTTTCAGGATTGCAAGGCGCTCATCTTTGTTCATGATGACGTTTCCTTCTTGTGTTTCAAGTTCACCCGACAAAATTTTCAAAAATGTTGATTTACCCGCACCGTTTGCACCAATTAGACCATAACAATGGCCCGGATTAAACTGTATATTCACATCTTCAAACAGCTTGCGATCGCCGAATTGAAGGCTTACATTACTGACTGCTATCATTCAAAATCCTCCTAAATTCACAATGCTCCTATTATAGCACGTACTATTCCTCAGTAGCAAGAAAGCTGATACTACAAGGGTTTAGAGCTGTCAAAACTACGAGGTCCCCCAAAATGGTCCCCAAAACACAATAATTAACGGCTAGACTCTATTTCAAGTTCCTTAAATGAGTGATTCTATACTCTCAGGACCATCTCCGGTGTATTCCCTAAACAATCTGTGATTGTATTTTGCAACATGCTTGTTTGGTGTTGCAACTACAAGGGCGGTGGTTAAGTAGTACAGGGCAGTTATAGTTGATTTGTTGAACTATCGAAACTACCTAAAATCATAAAGTCTATAAGAATTCCATTCATTGGATTTTCTGAACCTAATACACTAATTCCTAATACGACTACACTACTATTGTTTGTAACATTAGCGGAGACAAATTTTGCAGTAATATTTTTCTCTCGCATTTGTACTCTCGGTCTTGCACTTATCGAAGGGTTTGTAGAATATACGCTTGATACTGTATAGTCAATAGTTGTTAATAATGGATTGCCATTAGCTAATCCATTTTCCGTAAAATAAAGTGTAGCTATACCATTTGCGTCTGAGGTAGCTTGCCCATAAACAATTCGCTTTGCTTTTTCTGGATTCGATTCACCTGCTTTAAACACTTGAAAGGCTGTTGGTGCCAGTAAAATAAAATCAATACTCATAGCTATTCTCCCTCTGTACTAATTTGATTAAATGTATGACTGTCTATATCTTAATATTCTATGTACTGAGGATGATCCATATATTTATCAGCAATTAAGGTACGCAAACCGATTTGTGAAGGAGTGAACGGTAAAAAACTGCGGACGACAATATTATTTACTTTACACACGAACGTTTATTCTGTATAATTGGAAAAGAGGAGGGAACAAATGTGCGGAATCGGTTGGTGAAGTCGATGGACCGTAATACAGTAATGGATATGATGTATCTGTCTAACAGTGGGGAAGTCAGTAAGCGGAGGATTGATGTGTTGCGGGTTGGAGAAGTTTCATTTTGGGCTTATTGCCATTTACGGAGATCCAAGCGAACGTTTACCATTGACAATGTTTTAGCACTTGTTCCCATTATAGCGACAGAGAGCAGGGTGATCTGATGGTAGATAGTAATTGTACTCAGGAAGCAGAAAAACGAGCCAAGTTGGTAATGTTTCGAGAGCACTTAGCAGAATTACGAGATTGGTATTGGGAGGACGATGAAGATGACAGCGGTACCGAAACCCAAAAAAGCAAACAAGAATGTAGTTGTGCCTCAACTCACGGAATCTGACTTTATTGAAATTGGCGAGAAAATTGGTGAAGCGTTGGAATTTGGTAGTGAAATTGAAGTCACTACCTACCATCGCAAGCAGTATGAATCAGCTCGGGGTGTAGTAACCGATGTCGATGGTCAGCTGGGCAAACTAACTTTGCGGGTTGACTTTGAGGATGTAAAAATCAACATCAATGCTGTCGTGAGCGTTAAATGAAGTGTGCGACCAGTCTCGATAGGGATTGGTTTTTTTGTTTGTCGTAAATCTTCGAATTATTTTAGAAGGACTTTTAACCCCTCGTGTAGAAATAGGTATAATAGGAGGGGTAGCGTGAATTATTCTCATGAAGAGTTACTGAAATATTTAAATGAGGAGATTCGAACCATTCCTTGTTTCCAATGCATCAGTGGCATGCTTGAATTGGTAGATGTTAAATTTTTTGAATCAGCGCAGGTGAACACGCGTTGCCTGGTGTGCCAGTCTGAAAATAAATTTGAGTTACGCTTATAATACAGGAAACTAAAACAGCCACCGACTTTTTGAAGGTGGCTATTTTTTTGAGTCGTGCACCCGACCGGATATTCTGTATCCTCCAGAACCTTCCTCAAAAACGTAATAGAAGAGAGAGGCATTCATGGAAAAATTTAGAGATTTGTAGCGTTTTAAATTTTAAATGTAATGGACAAATTGAAATGAAAAAGGTGAGAGTAAAAATGGCTCTCACCTTCTCTTCACTGCGATTATTTATTGTTAGTAGGTCGTTTTTCATTGTTTTGACTAGTGACATTGTTGTTTGATTTAGCATCAAACTCCGCAGCGAATTCCTCATTGAGGTTGTTGTTATTGCTGTTACTGTTCTTGTTATATTTATAGATCTCAGAGCCATTATGAGTTCTCTCATTCATCGTCTTTTTATTGTTTTTACTCATGATTGTTCACCTCCTAAAGCGTAATATGCACCGTATCGAAGGTTTTATTCTGAGGGGAACTATATGTGTTTTGAAGATCGTAGACGAAGAAATCGGGCAGAGTTGGTTTGTGAGTGTCGAGAAGTAAGGTCTGATCGCGATTGGGATAATCGAAATCGTCGTAATAACAATCGTGACGTTGTAACACGTAAGAAAGCTGACGGTAAAAAAGGAGAGAGTGGTTCACTCTTCCTTTTTACTGATCTCTACGACATTCAGTTTGTTTGAAATTTCTTTTAACACTATGTTGCGCTCTTTTTGAGCAGAAATCAGGCTAATGGCAAACCAAATTGTAAAGCCAAGAACAGCCAGATAGATAACAAGCATAATTAAGATAGGGATTATAGCGATAAACTCCATTGGATACACCTCCATTTATTTACTCTACAAGGATTATATCACAAAATAAAAAAGTGAATAGAGTGAAGAGAAAAGTGATATGATTATAGTTTATCTTACGTAATGATTGCGTAAGTATTCATCTAATTTATTTAACTGAAAGGGAAGTATGCATGTCTAAAGAAGTAAACAAACGGAATACAGTCCTCATGATTTTTGCGATTTTTGCAATATCTATTAATATGCGCCCGGCGATAACGTCTATCGGGCCAATGCTTGAAACCATTCGTGAACAATTAGTATTATCCAATGCACAGGTCAGTCTACTGACAGCAGTTCCCGTCATTTGCATGGGGATTTTCGCGATGTTGGCCCCGGTTTTGAACCATAGATTTGGTTTAAAGGGGACCATGACCGTGATGATTATCCTGGTTGGTGTTATGACAGCAGTTCGTGGCTTCTTGCCAGGTTATCCAGTGCTGATTGGCACTGCATTCATTGTCGGGATAGCCATTGCTATAATGGGCCCACTTCTTTCCGCTATGATTAAACAGTATTTCCCTGATCGAGCGGCATCTATCATTGGTATTTATTCATTCGGAATGGGTGTTGGATCAGCAGCGAGTGCAGGGTTGACAGCTGTCTTTTTTGACAAGACTGGATCTTACTTGTTTGCGTTAGGCATTTGGTCTGTGCTAGCGCTAGCTGGCTTAGTTGCCTGGTTTTTAGCGATGACAAGTCGGGTTGAGGTTCGCCAACTAGATGCAGTTGTCGTAAAAATGCAACGAAAAAAAGTGAAGTCTCCATGGAAATCGCGGAAAGCTTGGTTATTCTTATTGTTTTTTGGTCTACAATCTTCTGCATTCTTTTCGATTATTACATGGCTGGCACCCATCGCGACATCTGCCGGCATGACATTATTACAGGCGGGGACGCTTCTTAGTGTAATGACGACCGTGCAAATCTTTTTAAATATTCTTTTGCCACAGCTCATGCAACGTTTTCCAGCGCGGAAGTTCTGGTTATTGCTTATGCTGATCGCAGGAATGGCGTCAATCATTTTATTCTGGACAGGTATTCATTCACTTATGTGGATAGGTGCAGTCATCATGGGCATACCGCTCGGTGGGTTATTTCCAGTTGCGCTACTGTTGCCGCTGGATGAGACAGAGACTGCTGAGGAAGCGAGTGCATGGACGGCAATGATGCAAACAGGTGGATTCATCATGGGTGGATTATTGCCACTGCTAATTGCACTTGTCTTTGACTGGATGGCAAATCATCAGTATACGTTTGTTATTATGATGTTGTTGTATGTTTTGATGCTACTTTTGACATTTTTAATTGGCGACAAAAAAGAATAGGCCATTTTGTAAATGAAACGAACTTGGAGCCATTAGCGAGGCCGCTGAAAAAGTCCTCAATTAAAATTGTGACTGAAAGTTTCCATTGAAACCGCTTCGGCGCTTGCGGATGCCTCCCGCCATAAGCCAAGCAGAAAACCGCTGCCAGTCTTATGGCTTCGGCTACCGCTGTAAGGCGCCTTCGCTGGTTCTGCTTACGCATTTTACTAAGTGACTAAAAAGTAATGAAGACAACGAAAACGAGCCATTCCACGATCTAATCGAGGAACGGCTCGTTTTATTGTTGTATAATGAAGAGACTAATTCTAGGCGGTGTCCCGATGATTTCAAACCAAGAAACGTTAGACCTCAGCCCATATATGGCGATTTACGATATCGTAGTGCCCAAAGATAATCAGCTCCGTCAAATCAATGACCTTGTTGACTTTTCTTTCGTATACGATGAATTAAAAAATAAATATTGTCTCGATAACGGCCGCAATGCAGTGTCGCCGATTCGGATGTTCAAATATTTATTGCTTAAATCAATCTTTGACCTATCTGATATTGATGTCGTAGAACGTTCTAAATACGATATGTCGTTTAAATATTTTCTTGATATGGCACCAGAAGATCCGGTGATTGACCCTAGTTCCTTAACGAAGTTCCGCAGACTTCGTCTTCAGGATGTAGGCTTATTAGATTTGCTGATTCAAAAGACGGTAGAAATCGCATTGGACAAGAAATTAATCACTAGTAAAACCATCATCGTGGACGCTACACATACTAAATCACGTTATAATCAACTGTCACCGAAAGAGTTTTTGACGGTCAATTCGAAAAATGTACGTAAAGCCGTCTATAAAATCGATGAATCTATGAAAGAGAAATTCCCAGCTAAAACAATTTCTAACGAAGTGAAAGATGAATTGGCTTATTGTAAAGAAGTCATTTTAGTGATTGAAAAAGAAGCCCATCTTATCAATATTCCAGCGGTCAGAGAGAAGTTAAATGTATTGAAGGAAGTTGTAGAAGACTACACGGAACAGCTTGAGTATTCGGCGGATCCAGATGCGCGTGTTGGTCATAAAACAGAAGATTCCTCTTTCTTTGGCTATAAAACGCATATTGCGATAAGTGACGAACGACTGATTACGGCTGCGATTGTGACAACTGGTGAACAAAGTGATGGGAAATATCTACAAGAGTTAATTGAGAAAAGCCAAGAAACCGGTATGGAAATTGAAACGGTGATTGGGGATACCGCGTACTCTGAAAAAGATAATATTCGTTATGCGAAGAAAAATGAGCTTGAACTCGTATCGAAATTAAATCCCCAAATCACGCATGGTGCACGCGCAAAAGAAGATGAATTTGAGTTTAATAAAGATGCAGGAATGTATGTGTGTAAAGCTGGTCATATGGCGATTCGGAAAGCGCGTATAGGAAAGAAGAATGTAGGGAAAAATCAAAGTCAAACCTATTATTTTGATATCAATAAATGTAAAACTTGTCCGCTTCGCGAAGGTTGTTATAGGGATGGCGCGAAAAGTAAAACCTATTCTGTTACGATTAAATCGACTGAACATAAAGATCAAGAAGCGTTCCAAAACAGCGAAAAATTTAAAGAGAAGGCAAAGTCTCGCTATAAAATTGAAGCGAAGAATAGTGAATTGAAACATAGACACGGGTATGATGTAGCCACATCCGCGGGTCTATTTGGTATGCAGATACAAGGAGCGATGGCTATATTTGCGGTCAACCTCAAACGGATTAGGACGCTAATGAAGGAATCAGAGTAAGGAATACGAAAGGAAAAGACGTTATTTCGTTCAATTTCGAACGAAATAGCGTCTTTTTAAATTTAAGCTCACTTATGGGATTTAAAAACGTAAGTTTTTCAGCGGCCTCCCATTAGCCAAGTTCGTTTTTATTTTGGATAATAGAAAATAAACCCATATTCGATTGCCTAAGTCTTGTCCACTATTATGAATAGACTAGTAGTGTTAGGAAAATAAATGATGAGAGGAGGTGAGAATATGCGTACTATTAGTTCTGGGCCATGTCAACGCTCAAAATGTTGTGGACAAGTCCCTAGATTTAAACGTCAGGTATTAACAACTGGTGTACTAAATACAGTTGTCAATCAAGCAGCAGCTCATATTGAAGTCGCTAATTTGGACCCCACTGAAACCTTTCAAGTAAGAGTTCAAGTTATTGACTGGAGTACCGGCACTCCAATCGTTCAACTGAATCAATTAGTCACTCTCTTACCCAATCAACATGACATCTTTACACAAAGTGTCACTCCATTCCACTACGAGGTTAGAATCTTCCACCCTGGAAGCCCTAATGTCATTGCCAATACGTTTGCCATCGATGCAGCGACTTTTACATTACCTGGTTTAACTTTCAATCAAAAAGACTTGATGAAGTTGGATATTCCGTTTATTTAATCGTACAAAGCTGTTTCAGATTGTTGTTTTGATAGGTGGAGTTTGTTGAATGAAATGAGCTTGGAGTAATTTGTCCAAGCTCTTTTTGTTTCGTATTGCAATTAATTAATCTGCTGGTAAAATATAGAATACAAAGTTTATTATATTAAAAATAGGGTGTGCCAAATGAATCGTCAAATTTTCGCGATTTCCGGCGGAGGATTTTCGATGGAGTCAGAATCCCAACTGGATAAGTATTTATTGCAATTAGTAAGTGGCAACGAGAAAGTACATATATGTTTTATCCCAACAGCGAGTTATGACGCGCTAGGATATATCGAGAAGTTTTATGAAGCATTTCACGACCATATACCTACACATCTACTCAGGGAAGATATGGAGTCTGGAGAGGCAAAAGAGAAGTTAATGCGGCAGGATATTGTCTATGTTGGTGGCGGAAACACACAATATATGCTCGAAGTTTGGAAGGAAACAAGCTTCCTGGAGTTACTGATTGAAGCATATCATCAAGGTGTTATTTTGGCAGGTATAAGTGCAGGCGCTATGTGCTGGTTCGATACATGTTTTAGCGAGATGGACAATGAACTGTATGAAGAGTTTAAAGGGATAGGTATGTTAGAAGGAACGTTTTGTCCGCATTATAACGACAAAGAACGTAAGCAGGTATTCGATGAGTGGCTAAAGATACAAGGGAAAATCACGTCTTATCTAATTGAAGATTACACCGCTTTACATTTTAAAAATGAAGTATTGGTAAATCGGATTGTTTCAAATTAAGACAGTAGAAAAGGGGAGATATCTATGTGGATTCAACGGTTCATTGAGACTGCACGAGGAACATTTGAATTGTTTACAAAAGGGCAGGGAGAGCCATTATGTATTACACATTTATATAGTGCGTATGATGAACGAGGAAATACATTTGCCAATCCATTTACAGCAGACTATCACGTTTATTTAATTAATCTGCGAGGTTGTGGGAATTCGGTTGGAGCAGAGAAGGAGTCTCAATATAGTATGCGCGAATCCGTCAACGATTTGGAAGCGATTCGTATGTCGCTTGGCATTAAGACCTAGGGGTTTGCAGGACATTCTACAGGCGGGATGCTCGGACTTACATATGCAGTACAAGTACCAGCTTTTCTGACAAAACTCATTGTAGGTGGGACATGTGCAAGTAAAGAGTATAGTTCTAATCCTGATAGTATTCATTGTCATAAGCATCCGCACTATAATCGAATCATGGAGATTATGGAACAATTAAATGATGCGGCTACACCTTTAGATACTCGTAAACAATTAGGACGTGAATGGACAGCCATGTCCTTTTATTCGGAAGAGAAATTGGAGCAGGCGTTGTCAATACCTAATAGTGGAAAGACAGTGGGGGTTCGTTTGGATTATTTTATACAAACAGAATGTCGCACTTATGATGTGAGAGAAGAGTTGCCCGATGTAACCCTACCTAGCTTCATATACGCGGGTAAATATGATGCACAATGTCCTTACAAATATGGGGTAGAGATTGCCGATTTACTTCCCAATGCGACACTAACAACTTTTGAGGAAAGTAATCATAATCCTTTTGTTGAGGAAGAGGAAAAATTTAATGATTTTGTGAAATTAACTTTGTAAAATAATGATGTATAGGGGGATTTAAAATGGGAATAAGAAATTCAGCAAAAGCAATTATCATTAAAGAAGGAAAGTTATTAACTTTAAAAATGCATGAGAATGGCGGAACCTATTATATTTTACCGGGTGGTGGTCAAGAACATGGTGAAAACCTTCATCAAGCCTTAGAAAGGGAATGTAAAGAGGAACTAGGTGCCATAGTTGATATTGGAGAATTGCTATTTGTACGTGAATATATCGGTAAAAACCATGAACTAGCTGCCTATCATTCGCATGCACATCAGACCGAATTTATGTTTTTATGTACTGTTCATCAAAATTTATTTGATGCTGGAACTAACCCAGACAAAGGACAAGTAGGGGTAGAATGGTTGCCGATTGATGATTTGTTGGAATATAAATTATTCCCCCAAGCATTGCGACCGCATATAATTACTTATTTTAATAAAGGAAAAGTGGGCACTTATGTAGGTGATATGAATTAAAATCAAGTTGACAATAATCAAGTAGGTGAAGAAAGTGCAATTTGTGTCTGAAACTCATCGTTTAATTTTATGCGTATTGGATGACTCTCACCTAGAATCCGTGAAAGAGTTTTGGGGAGATGAGGAGGTAATGGCATTGTGCGATGGGGCTTCTTCACATGATGTGTTGCCTCGAATTATCGATGCTTATAGGAAATGTCAGGAAATACATGGCTTGTCTGTCTATGCTGTGAAAGATAAAGAAACGAATGAAATCATAGGTGCCGCTGGATTTAATATTATAAATTCAGTAAGCAATATAGAATTAATTTATCATTATAGTAAAAAGTCATGGGGCAAAGGATTTGCAACGGAAGTCGCAAGTGCATGTATCGAAATTGCTCGGAATCATGGGAAAGTACAAATGATTATGGCTTCTGCAAGCCCTGAAAATAAAAGGTCTTTAAAGGTTTTAGAGAAGGTTGGATTTACTTTTATCGGTATGAAATGGTTTGAGGATACGCAACAGGAAGAACCTTGTTATGAGTATCATTATTAATTACAATTGCATAAACTGTATGGGATTCAATTAAAAAAAGCTTGCTAATCTATTTTCTTTATTGTAAGGTATTAACTAATTCGATTTTGAATAATATTTTGTAAAAGCGATGATGAAGACATGAATTGTTTTAATGGTTTCCAGAGAGGGAAGAATTGCTGAGAACTTCCTAACGCAGAAAAATAATTTACCACTTCTGAGCTGCGGTAAGCCGTCTATGCTACGTTACAGCACCATGAGCGAATTACCATTGTTGGATGGTGTTTAAAATTTGGGTGGAATCACGAGAAAACACACTCGTCCCTTTGCATAGGGATGGTGTGTTTATTTGTATAGAAATATAATTAAATAACGATAAAAGCGATGACGAAGACATGAATTATTTTGATGGTTTCCAGAGAAGGAAGTAGTGCTGAGAACTTCCTAACACAGAAAATAATTTACCCCTTTTGAGCTGTATTAGCGAAATAGAGTAGCTAATACCGTTAATGCTACGTTACAGCGCCATGAGTTAACACCATTGTTAGATGGGGTTAGAAATTTGGGTGGAATCACGGGTAATTATGCTCGTCCCTTTCTTTGGGGACGGGTATTTTTTTATACAAAAAATTAGATGAGGTGTTTTTAAGATGAATAACAAACAAATTGAGATTCAATTTCCAGATGGTAGCCGAAAGGAATTTCCAGTAGGCGTTACAGTAGCGGATATTGCGCAATCCATAAGTTCGAGCTTGAGAAAAAATGTTGTGGCAGGAAAAGTAAATGGACAATTATCAGATCTATCACATTGTATTGTAGAAGATGCTGAAATCATGTTGTTCACGAAGGACTCAGATGAAGGACTTCAAATGTTAAGACACACAACTGCACATGTGCTAGGGCAGGCGGTTAAAAGACTGTATGGTGATTCGCAGTTAGGCATTGGACCTGTAATTGACAACGGATTTTTCTATGATTTTCAGTTGTCAACTAGCCTAAATGCGGATGATTTAGAGATGATTGAAAAAGAGATGCAATCCATCATCAAGGAAAATCTACCAATCGAGCGAATGGAAATCACATACGAAGAGGCTGAAAAACTATTTGAGCAGCGTGGCGAATTGTTTAAATTGGAGTTGTTAAAAGACATTCCAGAGGGCGAGAAAATATCCCTTTATCAACAAGGGGAATTTATAGACCTTTGCCGCGGACCACATCTTCCGTCAACCGGAGGGATAAAAGCATTCAAGCTCACGCATGTGTCAGGCGCATATTGGCGTGGGGATAGCGACAATCAAGTGTTGCAGCGAGTTTATGGCATTGCTTTTTTGAAAAATAAGGATTTGAATGAGTATCTATCGTTTTTGGAGGAGGCAGAACAAAGGGATCATCGAAAGCTAGGTAAGCAATTGAAATTATTTATGTTCTCTGAAGAAGCGCCAGGCATGCCTTTTTATTTACCAAATGGGCAGGTGATACGCACAGAATTAGAAAACTTTTCACGTGCTGTTCAAACGAAAGCTGGCTATGCCGAAGTTCGCACGCCGTTCATGATGAACCAACGGATGTGGGAGCAATCAGGCCACTGGGACCATTATCATGAAAATATGTATTTTTCAGAGGTCGAAAACGTGAAATTTGCGATGAAGCCGATGAACTGTCCAGGGCATATGCTGATCTTTAAAAATAGCCTTCATTCGTACCGTGATTTGCCGATTCGAATGGCTGAATTTGGCCAGGTCCATCGCCATGAATTTAGTGGTGCGCTAAACGGCCTGTTACGTGTGCGAACATTTTGCCAAGATGATGCGCATATTTTTGTGAGGCAGGACCAAATCCAAAGCGAAATACAGCAAGTGATTCATTTGATTGATGAAATGTATCAAACTTTTGGTTTTGACTATTCGGTTGAACTATCAACAAGGCCAGAACAATCCCTGGGTAGTGATGAGATGTGGAATGATTCAGAAGAGGCGCTGCGCACTGTTTTGGAAGATTTAGCGATTCAATATCAATTGAATGAAGGCGACGGTGCATTTTACGGACCTAAAATCGACTTTCATATTAAAGACGCGCTAGGCCGTAGCCATCAATGCGGCACAATTCAGCTTGATTTTCAAATGCCTGAAAAGTTTGACCTGACGTATATTGATGAAAACAATGAAAAAGTTCGTCCTGTTGTGATTCATCGTGCGATTTTTGGCTCCATCGATCGTTTCTTTGGTATATTGATTGAACATTTTGCAGGTGCATTTCCAATCTGGCTTGCGCCTGTGCAGGTACAAATTATCCCTGTTTCGAGCGTTCATTTGGATTATGCATTACGTGTACAGTCTGTGTTAAGAAACACAGGCATTCGGGTAGACATTGACGACCGAAATGAGAAGCTAGGTTACAAAATAAGAGAAGCTCAATTGCAGAAGGTCCCCTATACACTTGTTCTTGGGGACAATGAAGTGAACGATTGCACAGTGAATATCAGGAAATTTGGAAGTCAAACACCGGAGAGCTTATCCAGCGAAAACTTTACTTTATTGATTAAAGAACAAATGGAGCAGCGTGTTCTTTAAGTTTTCAGTTCCTGATCTTTGTGAATAGACGGAACTATCGATATAATTAAGTTGGAAAATACTTTCCCAATCTGAATAGGAGGGATTGAGTTGTCTGTATTAGATGTTATTCGTTCACGGCGTGAGATTACGAGTTTTCAAGAGAAAAGAATTCCGAGGGAGCTATTGGATCAGATTGTAGATGCAGCTTATTATGCACCTTCGGGTAATAATCTACCTTCGCGAGAATTTATCATTATTGAAAATCGTGAAAAACTGGATCATTTAGAAAAAACGACGCCCTTCATGAAATGGATGGCTACGGCACAAGCCGCGATTGTTGTGACAGGGCGCCCGGATATTAGTAAGTATTGGCTGCAGGATGCCTCGATTGCGACTGCTTTTATATGGTTAGCTGCGGCAGATTTACAGCTTGGTCTAGGCTTTGGTGCTGTCTATCATTCAGAAGACGTGGAAGAATCACGAATTCGTGAAACGTACGCGCGGGAGGCTCTAAATATCCCGCCAGATCGTAGAATTGTTGCGATTTTAGGGCTTGGATTTCCTGTTGAAAAGCCACAGGCGAAAAAAATGTTAGATCGCAATGACATTGTATTTTATGAAACATTCTAAACTTATAAGAAGTAAAAGTGCCTACTTAGAGCTTGCTGTTGGTTCTGAGTAGGTATCTCTTTGTAGACAAAATGTTGATAACCCAGGGCATTAGAAGTATTTGCTAAGATTATATTTTTGAAATTAGAAGAATTATTTTCGAAAGGAATGGGCTAGATGGATGTCGTTTTTCAAACAGAACAAGCCGTCTTTAATTATCGTGTGGCGGGAATTTGGATAGAAAATGGACATGTTTTGTTGCATCGGGATGTCAAAGAGTCGAACTGGTCGCTGCCTGGAGGAAGGGTCGCCATTGCAGAGGATTCGCAAAGTAGCTTGATAAGAGAGTTCCGTGAAGAGTTGGGGATTGATGTACAGGTAGACAGAATGGCTTTCGTCATCGAAAATTTCTTTGAGCATGGTGGAAAAGACTTTCATGAAATCGGCTTTTATTATGTCGTAACGGCTGATAGTAATTTTGCATCTTTTCACGAACAGCCTTTTTATGGCATCGAGGGGGAGCGCTTGGTTTTTCAATGGACGTCTATTGAAGAGTTGGATAGGATTGAGCTGTATCCGGCATGTTTACGGACTTCATTACAAAAATTACAGCTGCATGTACAGCATTTTGTTGTGAAATAAAGTAGGAAAGGAATAAAGAAATCAGCTTATTGCGCTGATTTCTTTATTCCTTTTCTTCATTCACATCCAATGACTCTCAATAAACTCATCACGCCCCGAACGCGTACGGTCTTCCTCGTAATGTTCTTGTTCTTTTTCGTAATAATCCTGATGATACTCTTCCGCGCGGTAAAACGTTTCCGCTGGTCGGATTGGCGTGACAATCGGTTTTGTGAACGTGCCACTTGCGCCAAGTTGTTCTTTTGAGGCTTCAGCGATGACGCGCTGCTCGTCTGTGTAATGAAAAATGGCGGTCGAGTACGAATGACCACGGTCCTGAAATTGACCATCTGCATCTGTCGGGTCGATTTGCTGCCAAAATACATCGAGTAGCTTGTCATAAGGGAATATAGCAGGATCATAGGTGATTTCGACAACTTCCAAATGGCCGGAATCTCCTTTTTTGACATCTTCATATGTAGGGTTGTCGACATGGCCACCCATATAACCAGACACGACGTCGTAGATACCGTCCCACTCTTTGAATGGTTTTACCATGCACCAGAAGCATCCCCCGGCAAACGTAGCTTTTTCAATTATTTTTTCAGTCAAATGGAACATCACCTTTCATCAATCTATATGAAAATTATAACATAAAAATAAGAGCGCAAGTTATGCGCTCTTACAGTATAAGGGTACCAGTGAGCGGGTGAGAGTAGTTTAGATAGTTCGATTAGTAAAGAAAGCTTGCGCCTATAATAATCAAGAGGATGAAAAGTACCACGATCAATGCAAATGAATTACCTTCGCCTGCGCCTCCATAACATTCGCGTCCCATATTGTACACCGCCTTTCTTTACGGACATCTGTGTAGCATATGCATTGACCCATAGCGCGGATTGGGGAAAATGCCGTCATCCATCTTTTTTTGAAAATATTTTGATTGTGGTAAGTAAATGAATAGTCGAAGTGGCCTATCATGGTATAATGGTCACAACAATACGCAACCAAGACGCTTCCCATACGTCTTAATTGGGGAGATCATATTTTGGAGGAATCAATCAAATGGTAGAACATTATGAAGGACCTATACCTAAAAGAAGAAGAAAGAAAAAACTTCGGCTCGGTCGGGTCATTTTTACAATAGCAACATTATGCTTTATTGCAGCTGGACTCTATTCTTTTGTTCAGTATAATGCAGGGAAATCGCTTGCAAAAGATAATGGCATCAATCCTGGGGGATTTAAAGGAGATGCTGTAGATCCTAAGTATACTTCTATCGAAAATTACTTACTGTTGGGTACCGATGATGATGGCAGTGGCAGATCGCGAACAGATACGATGATGGTATTGTCTTGGGACAAGAATGAGGGCACAATGCGTGTCATTTCATTCATGCGAGATATTTACGCTGATATACCAGGCTATAAATCATACAAGTTGAATACGGCTTACTATCTTGAAGGGGTACAAACCGTAAAAGATACGATTACAGGCATGTTTGGGATTCCTATTCATCATTATGCGATTGTTGATTTTAAAAATTTTGAGTCGATTGTCGATATTGCCTTTCCAGGTGGTGTAGAAATTGACGTTAAAAAAGAAATGTCTGAAAAAATTGGTGTTACGCTGATGCCAGGGAAAAAATCACTGAATGGGAAAGAATTACTTGGTTATGCACGTTTCCGCGCAGATGCAGAAGGCGATTTTGGACGTGTTAAACGGCAACAAGAAGTTATTGCTGCGATGAAAGATGAAGTCATGAAACTGGGCATGCTGGTGAATGCACCGAAGCTGGCAGGTGCTTTATCAGGATACATTAACACGGATCTTACCACGAAAGATGAAATTTCACGTGCACTCTCTATTTTGATGACAAAAGGAGTAGATGTGGAAACGATGACTGTTCCTGTGGAAGGTTCGTATTCATTCAAGTCCTATGCGCATGCTGGCTCTGTTATCGAGTTGGATATCGCGAAAAATAAAGAAGCCATCGCAGAATTTATCAATATGCAGTTAGATTAACTTGAATTAGCGAAGTTGGGCTACAACAACTAATACAATGGCGCAACTGATTATAGACGAAAGTAGGGGATGTCAATGGGACTTAGTGACAACCAGCAATCCACCACAGATTCAGTCGGTAACAAGACGAATGGTGCAACACCAAATGTGATTCGCTTTCTGGGAGGACGAAGTACGTTGTTCGTCCTCGTATCAATCTTATTAATTGGTTTAATCATTCTGCTTTTCGATCGGATTTCATTCATATTTTATCCGATTACCGTCTTTTTCTCGACGGTTGTACTGCCAGTCGTTCTAGCGACGATTGCTTATTATTTACTTAGACCGTTATTGCGGTTACTTGAAAAAATGCGAATTCCGCGTATCTGGGGAATTCTCATTCTGTTAATTGGAGCAATCGGAGTACTTACTGCGTTAGTTTTTCTTGTACTGCCTTTTCTAAAAGATCAATTACATAATCTTGTGGAAGAATTTCCAACTTATTTTAGTCAATTATTATTGAAGATTGACACGTTTTTACGGTCATCTATTTTCGCATCTTATTATAAAGGGCTTGATATTAATATCAATACACTTTTGGAAACCGGGTCAGGGGATCTTGGCAAGTTTTTTACAGATGCAATCGGTGGAATTGCGAGTGGTGTAACTTCGTTTATTTCAGCTTTTACAGGGTTTATCCTAGCCATTGTTACAGTGCCGTTTATCCTGTTTTATCTGTTAAAAGATGGTGAGAAATTACCTCGTTTCTTTGTGAAGATGCTACCACCGCGCATGCGCAAGGATGTTACACTGATTCTTCGTGATGCAGATCATCAAATTAGTTCGTACATACAAGGGCAGATTTTGGTTGCGATTTGTATTGGCATCATGGTGTCGATTGGCTTCTTCATTATTGGAATGGAATATGCGCTACTCCTTGGTGTACTAGCCATGTTCACAAGTGTCGTTCCGTACCTCGGACCGCTGATTGCCATTACCCCAGCTGTTATTATTGCGATTGTGACGTCCCCGATTATGTTGGTTAAGCTAGCAGCGGTTTGGACGATTGTTCAACTCGTTGAAGGAAAATTCATTTCGCCACAAATTATGGGGAAATCGCTCCAAATTCACCCGATTACCATTATTTTTGTGTTACTAACAGCGGGATCCTTGTTCGGCGTCGCTGGCGTAGTCCTAGGGATTCCGGGATATGCATTATTAAAAGTTGTCGTCACTCATTTATTTAAATTGTTTAAATTGCGGTATAATAGATACGTAGCAACTGAAAATATGCAGTATGAAATGGTAGAGGATCAGGAAGTGGGGGAATGACGTATGGTAAAGCAATTTTTGTCGACTATTGAATATGAGGAAATGACAGTAAATACAAATGTAGATGGTCCGAATATTGCGTTTGGTGAAACGCTGTCCGGTACAGTTTATATTGAAGGAGAAGCAAGTGAAGAGCTTGTCGATTATATCGATATTACTTTGTTAAAAAGGTCGGCAGTGGATGAAGACATTATCGCAAAGCAGTCGATTGAAATGATGAGTGATATGAAATCGAAGGAAACGTGGATGATTCCTTTTGAAATGGTGCCTGATGAGCGTTGGGAAATGGAAGATGAAGAACGAACACTGATTTTACGAACGACAGTTTATTTGAAAAATGGGGTTCATATTCGAGATGAAGATGAAATTACATATGAGTAAACCACAGCGTGCCTACATCTAGTAGGTTCGCTTTTTTTCGGATGAAGGGCTGGATAATGGACTAGTAAGGGTACTTGACATGTCACCTTTTGGTGTCCTATAATAAATGGGACAGCAAAAGGTGTCCTATTATGAAGTTTAATCAGTGATATTACAGGAAATAATAATGAAAAGGTGGGGGGGATTTTGAACGATCAAAGTCAAGAGAGGGATGTTTATGCCGCTGTCGCTGATCCAACTAGGCGAAAAATCCTCCATATATTGACAGAAGTTGATGAGTTGCCTCTACATGAGATTACTGTCCACTTTCAAATGGGCCGTACAGCTGTATCTAAACATTTGGCTATTCTGAAAGAGGCTAATCTTGTAACTGCTCGAAAGGTCGGTAGGGAAACAAGGTATCGGCTAAATGCCGCTCCGTTACAAGAAATTCAAGATTGGGTATCTTTTTATGAAGGATTTTGGAAAGAAAGAATTGCTAAATTACATCTATTATTGGAGGAAGAAAAATGAAACCAGATGTGTCATTAGATTATCAATTTACAAGTTCAATCGAACAAGTGTGGAATGCTTTAACAGATTCGGATATGCTAGCGAAATGGATATGGGCGAATGATTTTAAACCAGTCGTCGGGCATACATTTCAGTTTCGGGCAGAGCCTTCTGAATGGTGGGACGGAATTGTAGATTGTGAAGTGCTTGAAGTAGACGAACACCGTCTATTGTCTTACACTTGGCTAAGTGCAGGGGAAAGTACTACCGTTACATGGACGCTGAAAGAAGAGTCAGACGGGACTGTTCACCTCCATTTCGATCAAAGTGGATTTAGTGAGGAAACAAAAGCTCAACCTGGAGCTATAGAAGGAGCTACACACGCTTGGACGAGTATGGGCGCCCAGCTCGAAAAAGTGTTAGCAGGACTGCAAAACTGATATCTTCATCTTCTATGATTTCAACAATCGGACGCTTTCCGGAATAGGGAAAGCGTCATTTTCAATTATTAATGTGGCAAACATGGCTATACTGCATGTAGAGAATGGAAAGGGGTTCACTATGAATATCAATCAATTAATCGCGAACAATATTAACCAATTAGATGCAGCACTACCAGTAGATCAATCGCTAGGAATTGCCGGATTGTCAGGATCCGGTAAAACGACTTTTTGTCAAACGATTGGTGAAGAGTCCAAGAAGCGCCTCGTTTCCTTATTGCCAAAGGCCGAATATCAGTATTTATTTCCTGCTATTATGGAAACTAATTTCAGTGCTATCAAGATGAGGGAAATGCCTTTAGTCCTTTTTCTTGGAAAGTCAGCCATATCTTCTAATCCACGTTCAACAATTGGCACCCATACGGGCGTTTTTAAAGAGATTCGCGTGCGGCTTGCCGAAAAATTTAACCTTTCTCCAGAAACTTTTTCTTTTAATAATGAATTAGGCTGGTGTCCAGCTTGTAAAGGGCGAGGAACGACTAAAAACGTCGAATGTAAAAAGTGTGAGGGCAAGCGCTATAATCCAGAAGTTGAACAATATACGCTAGAATTATTGGGCCAATCCCATAGTATTTCCGCCATCAACAACTTAAGTATTGAAACGATTCTTTCGCTAAAAGAAGAACTACATATCAGTGAAGCGAAACAACATATTCTTCAAAATATCATCAATATGAACATTGGTTACTTAACCGTCAATCGCATTATGGGTACATTGTCAGGTGGAGAATTAACAAGACTATACTTGGCTGAATTCATGGCAACTAGTGAAAGTACTGTCATTATTATTGATGAAATCTCCGTAGGTCTTGATCATGAAACCCTATTGAAAATTTTAGAGCAAATTAAAAAATTGGGCTATAAAAATCAAATTTGGCTCATTGACCATTCAGACACAGTACTCGACGCGACAGATGAACAATTGTTCTTTGGACCTGGTAGTGGGAAATACGGTGGGCAAATTGTTGAAGAATCCCCACGTCCTAAACCAATCCCTTCAGAACGAAATCAGGTAATGCCAACAGATTATTATCAATTTCATGATCTTTCCTGCCGTAATATTCAAATCACCGATATTCAGATTCCTAAAAATAGACTTGTCACTTTTACGGGTGAATCTGGCTGCGGTAAATCTACACTTGTCAACGAGTGCATGGCCAAAGATTTTTTAAGTCGATATCCTAAAGACAAACTAGTTATGGTCGGGCAAAATCGAAACCAATCAATTACGAGTCGGTCAACAGTTGCAACGTTTCTTGATATTAAAAGGAAACTCACAAAATATAGTGAAGAGATTGATGATATTTTTCAGCGCTCGATTGAAGATATTATTGATGAGCTGCCAATTGAAGATATTGCCCATAAACGTTTGAGCTTGTTAATCAAACTTGGACTTGGTTATTTGACGTTGGAAAGAAAAACACAGTCTCTATCGACGGGTGAATTTCAATGTGTCCATCTAGTGTCTGAGCTGTTTGCCAACTCAAGAAACCCACATACGCTTTTTATTTTCGACGAGCCTTCAAAAGGGTTGTCACAAAATATTTTAAATCAATTCATTGATAGCGTCAGAGGTATTTTGCAGGATGAATCTGTTTCAATCATCATGATTGAACATAATGCGTATATGATGGAAAATGCTGATTTTATCGTTGATTTTGGGAAAAGACAGCTTGCGCCTGTGGAGCACCTAGATGTTGTCAGTCATGAAGATTATTATCGTCAGCAAAACAATACGGATCGATTGGCTCCATTACAAATCACTTCAACACTCCATCAAAAAACTGGCGTTAACTACTTAAAAGAAAATCAGATTAGCTATTTTAAAAATGCAGAAAATATCTATAAGGGCGGCATTTTAAAAAGCTTATCCTCAATGGCTCGGTTGATTTATGGTGAATACGAATCTGATACCATTGCACCCGTCATCGCCATTGATTTGGAACGGCACTTGTATAGTCAATATAGCTTTCTCTACGAAATGGGTGGAGTGATCAACCATATTGTAGCGGCGCATCCGACCAATAAGAATACGAATAGCTTCGATTTTTATCGTCAAGACAACCATTGTCCATCCTGCTCGGGTCGCGGAGTGATTGAGAAATTTGATATAGATATTGTCATTCAGGACAAAAACGTACCATTCTGGGACGGTCTATTGCATCCAGACGTGATGGAGGTTTTAAAATACTACCAATATCCAAAATTGCAATTCCTCTTTGATGAGATTAACAATGAGCTTGGTCAGGACATCAGTAAAAGTTACAATGATATGACGGATGCAGAAAAACATACCTTTTTATATGGGTATTGGGAAAAATCGTTCTATGATAAAGAAGGTAAGGCACGGAGGACTTGGGAAGGCTTTAATCTCATCATTGGGCGTTATATATTTGTATCGAAATCGATCATTAAAGAGCAAATGAAAGAATCGAAAGAAATGATTAGCTGTCCAGTGTGTCAAGGGACTGTGCTCAATCATCATAAAAAGCTATTATTTGGCGATACGGATATTCGTGCCATTATTCAGCAGCCACTCGATCAAGTGATAAAAACTGTTGGGAATTTACAGGTACTCGAAAAACTACAGGCGATTGTCGGCGGTGAGATGACTTTGACGGAAGACGTCTCTTTGTTGCCGAGAGAAACACAGGTCGCTCTAAAAATGTTTGAGCTGGAGCAAGGAAGCTTTGCCCATTATGAAATGGTTTTACAAAATGCCTTGCCATTCTGGGACAGTATTAGCAGCAATATCGAATCCATCAGCATGAATAATCAAATTACCATCTGTGATTTTGACAATATTACGGAAACGCGAGAATCGATTATTGATAAGTATTTTACCAATGGAAAATACAAAAAATTGACGTATGTCTATGAAGCCTTAGGTTACAAAAAAATTGTTACCCAAATTAATAAAATTAAAAAAAGTCATCCGTGCCCATTTTGTAAAGGGAAGAAAGTCATTACAGAAGATAATCTCCATGATGGCGTCTTTAAATTGACGATCCCGTGTGTGAGTTGTGATGCAAGTGGCATCGATGATGAAGGGCGTAAGGAGATTGTTGAGGGAATAAACGTACAAACATGGCTAGCTGGCACAGTAAGTGATGCTGTTACTGACAGCTTGCATCTTGAGCCTGTTGCAGATCTGCTCATATTCAAACGTATTCGTGAGTTGAATAAACAAGAAATGATGGCAGTTTACCAATTCCTTGAGCAAAATAAGTAATTGTGATTGATTGGAACAAGTGATATTTTAGTGAAGAGCTAGCGGACAATGATGATAACGGCGTAAAGCTGTCATTATTATTGTCTGTTTTTTGTAGCACTAGCAATGTCTCACAACGATGTATGACGTAACAAACTTGCACAGTACGATTATTATGTCCCATATTTGATATTCGCAGTTAATATTGAGTTAACATAGTTCTACTAAAATGAGCGTATGCAAAAATCTTGAGATTGCCAAGCGAGGAAAGTGGGTGGGAAGTATGGTGAAATTATTGATTGTCGATGATGATCCACATATGCGAGAATTAGTTGGACTTTTTTTTCGTCCAGAGGGCTTTGAAATTGTAGAAGCATGTGACGGTGTGGAAGCTTTGGTAGCCTTAGAATCATTTAAGACGGATATCGTCATATTGGATATTATGATGCCTAATATGGACGGCTGGGAGCTATGTCAAGAAATTCGTAAGCAGTATGATATTCCTTTGCTGATGCTGACAGCAAAAGGAGACACGACACAGAAGGTGAAGGGGTTTGAACTCGGAACGGATGATTATCTTGTCAAGCCCTTTGAGCCTGCTGAGCTGGTGGCACGGGTGAAGGCGTTACTGAAACGGTATCGAATTGCGATTTCACAAACCGTTCAGGTCGGTCAATTGCTGATGAATCGTAAGACATTTGAAGTGTCCTTAAGGAATCAAAGTATAGAGCTACCGCTAAAAGAATTTGAAGTGTTGTTTAAATTAGCTAGTTATCCAGGTAAAACCTTTTCACGAGAGCAACTCATTGAAGATATATGGGGCTATGATTACGAGGGCACGGACCGAACGATTGATGTTCATATAAATCGTTTGCGCGAGCGCTTTCCTGCTCCGTCAAGTTGCTTTTCAATTCGTACAATTCGTGGGTTAGGCTACCGCCTTGAGGTGGATGAATGAAAAAAGGACTACGTATTGGGACAATGATTGTTGTCATTATCACCTTTTGGTCATTAGCATATACCGGGACTTCGTTATTCTATAAGCAATTCGAGCTGCAAACAAGTGATTTTTCTAAGGGGTTACTGACTTTATTCGTCATGATTTTTTTGTTTCTCGTTTCGATGTGGACATTTTCGAAATGTGCCCCGCAAAGACGTAACGATTTTTTCGCAGCTATCATCGAGGCTATGAAGAGTATTTCAAAAGGTAATTATACAATCCAAATTGCCAATCAATTTGAACATAATAAAAATCATCCATTTGCCAAAATTGTAGAGGGCATTAACGAGATGGCTGTTGAGCTGAACCAGATAGAAGAGATGCGTCAGGAATTCATCTCAAATGTATCGCATGAGATTCAATCACCTCTTGCTTCCATCAATGGTTTTGCCAATGTGTTAAAGCAGAATCATTTAACAGTAGAGGAGCGGGAGCATTATTTAGGAATTATTGAGACAGAAAGCTTACGCTTAGCGAATCTAAGTGATAACTTATTGAAGCTAACGTCCATTGAGTCTCAGCATCATCCATTTGAGCCTGTTCCCTATCGATTGGATAAACAGCTTCGTACAATCATTTTGTCCTGCGAACCGCAGTGGCTTGCGAAATCACTGGAATTGGATATTGCGTTAGCTGAAGTAGAAGTTACCGCTGATCA
Organism: Sporosarcina sp. FSL K6-3457; assembly: GCF_038007285.1. Classification (GTDB taxonomy): domain Bacteria; phylum Bacillota; class Bacilli; order Bacillales_A; family Planococcaceae; genus Sporosarcina. The sequence continues at coordinate 2,331,518 of NZ_JBBOWX010000001.1, read as the reverse complement.
AGAGCTAATGAGTCAAGTGTGGATTAATCTTATTAGCAATAGCATCAAGTTTACGCCTAATGGAGGAACACTTAAAATTGTCCTTTATGAGTATGGTAAAGATGCGATTGTAGAAATCACAGATAGTGGAATGGGGATTGCTGAGGAACATCAGGCCCATCTCTTTGAACGATTTTATAAGGTGGATGCATCGCGCAATCGTAAACTGGGTGGTAGTGGGCTCGGCTTGTCCATTACAAAGAAAATCATCGATATGCATGAAGGCTCCATTCATGTCCAAAGCGCATTGAATGAGGGCACTACGTTTACGGTGATATTGCAAGAGAAATTATAGAAGAAGGAGCATCTAGGGAATGATCAAATTATTAAAGAACTTATCTGTCTATAAATGGATTGTTGTCGCAATCCTCGGGCTTGTTTTTGTTCAATCCCTATCCGATTTATTTTTGCCGACGCTGATGGCGGATATTATCGATAAAGGGGTTGTCGTTGGAAATATTCCGTACATTTGGAAAATTGGCGGCATCATGCTGTTAGTGGCAGCGCTCGGTGCAGCCGCATCTGTTACTGCCAGTTACTATTCATCCCAAGCCGCAATGGGCCTTGGGCGTGATATTCGCCGTAAAGTGTTTAAACATGTAGAAAGTTTTTCACTACAAGATTTTGATGAAATTGGCACGGCTTCATTGATTACTAGAACAACAAATGATATTACTCAAGTGCAGCAAGTGGTCATTATGATGCTTCGTATGGTCGTTAGTGCGCCAATTATGTTTGTTGGTGGCTTAATTATGGCAGTATCAAAGGATGCAAAATTATCGTTAATTATTGTTGCGACGATGCCTGTTTTAATCGCATCTGTGCTTTTTATCCTTTATAAAGGGGTGCCTCTTTTCCAACAGGTGCAAGAGCGATTGGATCGATTGAATTTGGTGTTACGTGAAAACTTAACAGGGATCCGTGTCATCCGTGCGTTTAATCGCGAGAAACAGGAGCAAGTCCGTCTGCAAAAAGCGAATAAAGACTTGACCGATGTATCCATCAAGGTCAATAAGATTATGGCGATTTTAATGCCGGTTATGATGCTTGTGATGAACTTGACGGTTGTGGGTATTATTTGGTTTGGTGGAATCCGCATTGATAATGGCGGCATGCAAATCGGGGATTTAATGGCCTTTATTCAATACGTTATGCAAATTATGTTCGCACTGGTCATGGCATCGATGATGTTTGTGATGATTCCACGAGCGGCTGTGTCTGCAAATCGTATTAATGAGGTGCTCGCGATGCAACCGACCTTTTTGGATGAAGGCAAACAAAAATCAGACAAAGTACCTGGCACACTTGAATTTGATAATGTGTCATTCAGCTATCCAGGGGCCGAAGAATCAGCTTTGTCAGCAATTAGCTTTGCGGCGAAGTCAGGTCAAGTGACGGCGATTATTGGTGGAACTGGAGCTGGAAAAACGACGCTTATTAACTTGATTCCCCGTTTTTATGAGGTAACTTCCGGAACCATTCGTGTCAATGGCGTGGATATCCGTGATTCGTCGCAAGAGGAAGTGCGGTCGAAAATTGGTTTTGTGCCACAAAAAGCGTTGTTATTTTCGGGAACGATTGCTGAAAATATTCGTTTTGGTAAACAAGATGCTACACAAGATGAAATTGAACATGCGGCTCGTATCGCACAAGCCGAGAATTTTATCACCCAGATGAAAGACGGTTATGAGTCTGTTATTTCACAAGGTGGCTCAAATGTCTCAGGGGGCCAAAAACAACGGCTATCCATTGCGCGGGCATTGATTCGTAAACCTGACCTCTACATTTTCGATGATAGTTTTTCTGCTCTTGATTATAAAACAGATGCGAAATTACGGTCTGCGCTGAAGGATGAAACGAAAGAAGCAACTGTCGTCATCGTCGCCCAGCGTGTCAGCACGGTCGTCGATGCCGATCAAATCATCGTTTTGGATAATGGTGAGATTGCGGGTATCGGTACACATAAAGAACTGCTGGAAGCGAATCACGTATATCGTGAAATCGTTGAATCACAGCTCTCAGAGGAGGAAACTGCATGAGTGAGCATAAAAAATCGAACCCTCAAGGCGGCGCTCAAATGGGACCTGGTAGCGGGGGTAATATGATGATGACCGGACAAAAGGCTAAGGACTTTAAAGGGACATTACGACGCCTGATTCGCTATTTAAAACCACGTCAAAATCAATTAATTGCAGTACTCGTCGCAGCTATTTTGAGTACGGTGTTTTCCATTGTTGGCCCTAAAATAATGGGGGATGCCATTACAGAATTATTTGAAGGGGCGTATGGCAAGTTTAATGAGGTGCCTGGAGCGGCAATAGATTTTTACGCCATTGGAAACTTACTGCTATTATTAGGTGGGCTCTATGTAATTAGTAGTTTGTTTAGCTATATTCAGCAATATATTATGTCGAGTGTGGCACAGAAAACAGTCTATGATTTGCGAGAGGACGTCAACGGTAAGTTGAAGAAGCTGCCGCTGAAATATTATGATGGACGCCCTGTCGGTGAAACATTAAGTCGAGTAACTAATGATATCGATACAATTGGTAGCACCTTGCAACAGAGTTTGACGCAATTTATCACGTCCATTGTGACGATTGTCGGGATTCTGGCGATGATGTTGTTCATTAGTCCGATTCTTACATTGATTGCACTTATCAGTCTACCTTTGTCGATGTTTGGCATTCGACCGATTTTGAAACGGTCACAAAAACATTTTGCTGATCAGCAACGGACACTCGGTGAATTGAATGGTCATATTGAAGAAATGTATACAGGTCATCAAGTTGTCAAAGCGTTTGGCCATGAGCAAAAATCCATAGCAGAATTTGATGAAGTCAATGAACAACTATACGATGCGGGGCGTAAAGCCCAATTCATCTCGGGTATTATTATGCCGATGATGTCTTTGATTGGTAACTTGAGCTATGTTGTCATCTGTGTTGTTGGGGGTATCTTGGTGACGCAACGTGCCATTTCCATCGGGGATATTCAAGCGTTTATTACGTATACACGCCAATTTTCGCAGCCGATTATGCAAACAGCGAATATTGCCAATGTCATTCAGTCCACCGTTGCGGCAGCAGAACGTGTCTTTGAGCTGCTCGATGAGGTCGAGGAAATCACAGAAGTAACGACAGTGACGTTGTCACGTGCAAAAGGTGCCGTAGCATTTGAACACGTTGACTTTGGCTATGGAGAAGACTTGCTTATTCAAGATATGAATCTTGATGTTGCTCCAGGTCAAACGGTCGCTATCGTCGGACCTACGGGTGCTGGGAAAACGACTTTGATTAATTTATTAATGCGTTTTTACGAATTAAATAGCGGTAAAATCACCATTGATGGGCTCGATACACGCAGTATGTCGCGTGAAGACCTACGAAAGACGTTTGGTATGGTTCTGCAAGATACATGGCTCTTCAATGGCACGATTAAAGACAATATTGCGTTCGGAAAAGAGGGTGCAACGGACGATGAGATTTTCGCTGCATCAAAAATGGCTCATGCTGATCACTTTATCCGTACATTGCCAGAAGGTTATGACACTGTTTTAAACGAAGAAGCATCTAATATTTCACAAGGCCAAAAGCAGCTCATCACGATTGCGCGTGCGGTTCTCGCAAATCCTGCAATCATGATTTTGGATGAAGCGACGTCAAGTGTCGATACACGGACGGAATTACTGATCCAACAGGCTATGAACCGTCTGATGGAAGGGCGAACGAGCTTTGTCATTGCTCACCGTCTATCTACGATTCGTGACGCAGATCTGATTATTGTTATGGATCAGGGGACAGTCATTGAACAGGGCACACATGATGAGTTACTTGAGGACAATGGCTTTTATGCTGAACTGTATAATAGTCAATTTTCAGAGGACACAGCAGTATAAAGTGCACAAACCCCATCTACGAGCGTTTTTTCTCGGATGGGGTTTTGTTTTACTGTAGTAGCAAAGTCCTTATTCGCCAATAAATAGGTCGTGAACGCCAATAAATAATCTTCATCCGCTAATAAACGACTGATGAACGCCAATAACTATACTTGAACCGCCAATAAATTTACATTAATATGATGTTGTTTATTAAAGGGTAACTAAGTCGTTGTTCTAATGTACTTGCGTAAGTTTGATCTGACGTGCATACTATTTTAGTAGATAACTTTAACTATAGGAGCTTGTTATAAAATGAAAACAACTGTACCATCAGTAACAAAAATGACACCTGCACATGATCCATGGGAGGCGTACTTAGATGTACAACAGCATGGCAAACTGACGTTGTCGAGCATTGAGTTTACAACGACATATTTATGTAATATGCGCTGTGAGCATTGTGCAGTCGGCTATATGTTGGAGCATAAAGATCCGGACGCTTTGCCGATTGACTTGCTAATTGGGCGTTTAGAAGAGATTCCACATTTACGGACCATCAGTATTACGGGCGGTGAGCCGATGTTTTCCAAAAAATCGGTAGAACAATATGTCTTACCACTATTGAAATATGCTCATGAACACGGTATCCGCACGCAAATGAACTCCAACTTGACGATGCCACTCGATCGTTATATGGCCATCGCCCCGTATTTGGATGTCCTTCATATTTCACATAATTGGGGCACGGTCGATGATTTCATCGATGGCGGCTTCGCCAATATGGAACGAAAACCACCGCGTGAGCGCCGTGCTGAGCAGTTCCAGCGTATGATTGACAATAGCCGAGCATTGGCTGAAGCAGGCGTTATGGTGTCAGCAGAAACGATGTTGAATAAACGGACGCTGCCGCATCTCGAACATATCCATCGACAAATCATCGAGGAAATGAAATGTGCACGTCACGAGGTGCACCCGATGTATCCAAGTGATTTTGCTTCACAGCTTGAAGTGCTGTCATTGGATGAAACACGAAAAGCCATCCATCAGCTGTTAGATACACGTGATGAAGACGTCTGGATGCTATTCGGCACACTGCCATTTTATCCATGCAGTGATAACGAAGATGATTTGGCGTTGTTGCAACGAATTTACAACAGCAAAAACGTCTCGGTGCGTAATGACCCTGATGGTCGCTCACGTTTGAACGTTAATATTTTTACTGGTGATGTCATTGTTACAGATTTCGGTGATACACCACCAATGGGTAATATTCAAACCGATTCATTGCCGCAAATGCTTGATCGTTGGTTGGAACGTCCGTTAGCGAAAACGCTTGGCTGTCACTGTCCAGCAGTGAACTGCCTAGGACCGAATTTGTTAGTAAAAGAGGCGTATTATCCAGAGATGGATTTTACGAAGAGGGAAGCAGCTATTTCACGTTAATTTAAACTTAAGACGACACGACTATGAGCAATTGAACGTTCATGGTTGTGTCGTTTTTAATTTGTAGGACTTGCTTGAATTTTGTGTGAATTGATGGAAAACTCTCATTATAAGTGTATACTATTATTTATCAAAATCTAAAAGAAAGAGGTAAGCCGATGCAATTAGTATGTGAATCTACTAGATTTAATGATTATTTGCTGGAATTAAAAGAAGTTGATTTTAAAAATCCAATCATTCAACAAAAAACAAATGATTTATTCACTCCATCTCAAACCGAAATTGAAAAAGTGAAAATTGCTTTCGAATTTGTTCGTGATGAAATTGCACATTCTTGGGATATCCAAAGCAAACGAGTGACGTGCAAGGCTTCTGATGTCCTCACCTACAAAGAAGGAATTTGCTATGCAAAGTCGAATTTATTGGCGGCTCTATTGCGTTCACTGGGGATACCCACTGGTTTTTGCTATCAACGATTGATGTTATTTGATACACCTGAAAAAGGGTATTCGATTCATGCGTTAAATGCTGTTTATCTTAAAACGTTGCACAAATGGATTCGACTAGACGCCAGGGGAAACAAAAAAGGTGTCGATGCTCAATTTTCAATTGATGAAGAAAGACTGGCTTTTTCTATTCAAGAGGAATTTGATGAGAAGGACTATCCATTTATTTATATGAAACCACATCCTGAAACAATTAAGATTTTGGAGAAACATAGGGACGCATTGAAGATGTATAAATATCATTTGCCACAATCCATATAATCAAGAGCATTTCAATTCAAACAGTAGAAACCTCATCTTGTGGTATATTAAGGGTAATCAATAGCAATACTTGCACATATACGTACCTTAAAGGATGTGATGTGTTTGTGTGAAAATGAGGAGGAGAAGGATATGGCTACTAAAGCGTTAGATACAAATTTCACTTTAAACGAATCAGAAGCTATCGAGATACTTAGAGCTCCGAGAAGAACGATTAAAGAATCTACTATCTTCAATGACCTCAAGTTGTCACGAGAAGAAAAAGTGAAACATGCCTCGAAGATCCTTAATTCACGTAAGTAGATGGAGATTATTAGTATAAGTTTACAATTAGAGGCTGACAAATCAGAAGGGAGAAATTTTCAATCCTATCTCTCTTCTTTTGTTTGTGAAATAAATATTGATGTAGAAAACTATTTACATAAAAGCTATTGAGAGTGAAAAAAGAGGTTCTACTCGAACAGTTTTAGTGGTAGACGAGGGACAGAATAACGACATTATTGGATATTTCACGTTAGTCTAAACTTAAAACGACACTACTATGAGCGTCAATTGCTCATAGTAGTGTCGTTTTTCTTTAATTAAATAAAACATTTAGATTTTTGTGGTAAAGTATTGACAAGTACAATGACTGGAAGAAGTACACGATCAAATAGTAGCAAGGGGTGAGTGAAATTAGTCAATATTTATTAGTAAATCAACATAAAATCGAGATTCTTCAAAAAGGAGAAACTGGAACACCAATTATTATCCTTACTGGAATGGGTTGTTCGTTCGATGAATGGCACGATATATCAGAGTTATTAAGTAAATCGAATAGAGTAGTGATGTTTCATAGACCTGGACTTGGTAATAGTGAAATTCGTAATGATGTACGTAATACACAGGCAGTTGTCAATGAGATAAGTGAGATGATATCACTACTTAAAATGGCCGAACCTGTAATATTGGTTGGGCATTCATATGGTGGTTTATGTGCACAGCATTTCGTAAAAGCCCATCCTGAAAAGGTTGCAGGGATGGTGTTAGTTGATTCAACTTCTGTTGATTTAAAGGTCTTAGATGAGCTGGATTTGCCTATGTTGAATGAAGATTCAACTGATGACATCTGGATAGAAAAGTGTCATTTGTATTCATTAATGAAAAAGGAAGAACTGAGAGAGGTAATAAGCCCTACTTTAACCCAAAAACAAGAACGACTCCCTTTTGACTTACAGCAACGCTTAATTGCTTTTCAGGTAAATCCCAATTTATATAAAGCCATGTATTCAGAAATTAGCAATTGGAAGAAGGATGCAGAAATCATCAAGCGATTAGGGGAATTCCCTGATATCCCTTTAATTGTTCTTGGCCGAGATAAAGAGCATTCCATTAAGATGGGAATTGAGGAAGGATTACCAGAATGGGAGTTGCGGTTATTTGAAGAAAAGTGGCAAGAGCTTATCATGAATCAAGCTAGGCTTACTCAAAATAGTAAATTGATTGTAGTTCAAGAAGCAGGTCATTCAATACATATGGATAAACCTGATATTATTGTTGAATCAATAACCGAGATTGTTAAGGGAATAAAATATTGAAAATGGAATTGAAGTCGCATCCAAAACAATTCGTGTTTTAAAGGAACTTATGAACGGATTGGAGATGTATAAAACTCATTTGCCGCAATCATTATAGTTGTGAGGTGCTGGAAGGAGGTCATTAAATGAAATTAGGCTTGAACAATAATGAAGAAAAAACCCATTACATTCATCTGGTAGAACACGAGAAAGAGCTATGGAAAAACCTGCTTTTTTATAGAGATTATTTAAATGCGAATGAACATGCGCGGCAAGCCTATACCAATTTGAAACAAGATTATTTGAGAATACATTCGACTGGGATAACCGAGTATACGGACCATAAAGAGGCATTCGTGAAAAATATCTTCAAGAAAAGAATACATGATTTAAAATAGGGAAATGGTGCGGGGGAGTGTTTATATGGAAATTAACTTTAACAATTTTTTTAAGGAAGAATTAACAATTAATGATATACAAGTAGCTATGGAAATAGGTGAAGTAACATCAAAAGAGTTGGTCATGTATTACCTCTTTAGAATAGCAAAGTATGACCAAGACGGTCCGAAAATAAATTCTATTCTTGAAATAAATCCTGACGCAATATTCATTGCTGAAGCATTAGATTATGAAAGAAAAACAAAGGGTGTTAGAGGTCCTTTACACGGTATTCCTATTGTTCTTAAAGATAGTATTGAAACGAAAGATTCAATGCATACAAGTGCAGGAACACTTGCATTAGAGAATCATATTAGCAGTCATGATGCATTCCTTGTTGAAAAGCTCCGTAACGCGGGTGCAGTAATCTTAGGTAAGGCTAATATGACCGAACTAGCGAATGGGATGTCAAATACAATGTGGGCAGGCTATAGCTCCAGAGGTGGACAAGTATTAAATCCATATGGCGATGCTGACCTTTTTGTCGGGGGATCCAGTTCAGGTTCAGCTGTGGCAGTTGCTACAAATTTTACAGTATTGGCTGTTGGCACTGAAACTGATGCTTCTATTCTAAGTCCAGCGGTAACAAATTCTGTGGTAGGTATAAAACCAACTGTTGGATTGATTAGCCGTACTGGTATAATTCCTTTCACGTATTCTCAAGACACGGCAGGACCAATGGCAAGAACGGTTACGGACGCGGCTATTTTATTAGGTGCTTTGGCTGGTGTCGATGAACTTGACGCTGCAACCCATAAAAGTGAAGGAAGGTCACAGCAGGATTATTCAATTTACTTGGATTCTTTTGGTTTAAAGGGTGCTAAAATTGGTGTATTTAAAAATGCTTCTAAAGAATTTTATGCATCTGAGGAATACGAAGACGAATCATTTAAGAATGCCATTCAAACCTTAAATGAAGAAGGAGCTAAAGTCATTGAGGATATCGAAATTCCTTCTTTTCATAGAGAGTGGAAAAGAGTGGTATTAAAATCTGAGATGAAACATAGTTTGGAAAACTATCTTTCTAAGCTCCCATCGAATTTGCCTGTACACTCTATAGCTGAATTGATTGAGTTTAATAAGAATAATGCAGATAGAGCATTGAAATATGGGCAAAATAAGTTGGAGGAAATGGTTGGATTACCCAACACGCTTAGAAATCCAGAATATTTGAATGCAAAGCTAGATGATTTATATTTTTCTCAAATGGGTATTGATTCTGCTTTGAAAAAGTATGATGTAGACGCTATTCTTTTTCCTTCATATGTAGGTTCGACAATCTGTGCTAAAGCTGGATATCCATCCATAGCTCTACCTGCTGGATACAAGGAAAGTGGAAGACCATTTGGTATAACTTTTGCAGGTACTGCTTTTAGTGAAGGTATATTAATTAAACTTGCATATGCTTTTGAACAAGCTACAAAACATCGGAAAGCACCTAACTTGACATACCATAAAAGTTGAATTTGACTCAAAATTAATGAGGAGATATAAATAAGTGATTGCTTGTTGAACTGACGGTGGATTAATGCGGAAAGTATTGCAATCTTTTCTTGTTAACTGCGCATCACGAGGTACTATCCTATACACCTAAGTGATTTTGCTTCGTATCCGTCGCCCAACCGTTCGCATTATAACTCTATTGTCTCTTCTTAGCCCACTGCTAGAAGGAATTAAGCAACGAGTTCACTGAATTCTAGTGCAACTCGTTTTTTATCGTGAAAAATAAAATGAACGATTCGTCGTGTTGAACAGTCTAATAGGTAACAGGGGGTGATGGGATGGAATTAGCGAAACGGGCCATTGCGGGTGATGAACGGGCGTTAGTGGAGCTATTGGCGCGACATGAGGACACGCTCTATCGTACGGCCTATGCTTACTTGAAAAATGAGCATGATGCTATTGAAGCTACACAAGAGCTGACTTATCGGGCTTTGAAAAAGATTCATACCGTCAAAGAACCAGCATACATAGGGACATGGCTTGTCCGAATGATGATTAATATTTGTTTAGATATGAAAAAGAAGCAACAGAGATTTGTCTACAACTATGATGTAGATATAGCATCGACGGATCAGCAACCATTCGAAATGGCTGATATAATCGCCAGTTTGCCGATTGAGCAACAGGAACTGATTTACTTGAAATATTTTCAGGATATGAAGAACGGGGACATTGCACAGCTGAAACAAATTCCCGAAGGTACCGTGAAATCAAGGCTGCACACAACGTTAAAAAGATTACGTGTACTCATAGAAAAGGAGGAACTGTAAATGGCTAACTTGAACGAGCAGGATTGGCAGAAGCTTACCGAGGAATTAGAAAAAATTGAAATCCCTAAAGAAGCCTTACACGCAGCACGTACAAAGGCTATGCAGCGACATCGGCTTGCAAGAAAGAGAAAGCGCCGTTTGTATGCAGTCGCCAGTGTAGCCGCTATTGTACTGTTGCTATTTGTGACATCAGTTCGTGTATCTCCCGTATTTGCACAGGCAGTTGCTAAAATTCCAGGATTTTCTTCTATCGTGAATATGTTTGCTTATGATAAAGGAATTAGTGACATTGTCGAAAATGACTACCACGAAGAACTCGGAATTGTAGTAACACAAGGCGGTTATACCTTGACTTTACAGAGCGTGGCAGCCGATGATTCAGGAATGACTATATTCTATAATATTGAATTCCCCTTTAAACTTTCCGCTGTGTCTATCGGATCTTTAGAGGTGTCTCAACAAGGTATTCCGTGGGGTGTCGCAAGTTCCTACATTAGCTCTTTAGTGGGTGGAACGGCTTTTCGTGCAGACAAAGTTGATATTATTTCTGCCGATGAATTATCGTATGACAATATGTCATTTGAATTTAATTTGCATTTGAATGATGCAGCAGAGACAAAGTTCGTCGTGCCATTCACACTCACCAAGCACATTAAACAGCCCAAAGTATATGAAGTGAACCAATCTGTTGTCGTAGATGGTCAAACCATTAGCATTAAACAATTGAAAATTTCACCTTTACGGGCCGATATTTTGCTAACTGCTGACGAACAAAACACGATGAAATTACTAAAATTTAGATGGGTCAGGTTAATTGATGAAAATGGTGAAGATTGGGGTCAAATAAGAGATGTTGAGGAGGGATTCGGCATATGGCGTGACAGTGAAGTAAGCATACGTATGCATAGTAATTATTTTAGGCAACCGAAAAAACTAACATTAGTGATGGAGGGAATTGAAGCACTTCCAAAAGGCTCTGATTATATTGAGGTCGATTTTGAGCAACAGAAAGTGCTGTATGTACCGAGTGAACTGGATATCGAAGTTCAAGTGCCATCGAGTAATACAATGGAAGTAACTTACCCAATGGCTGTAGAGAGTCAACTATTCGGAGGAATAGTGAACCGTGAAGGCGATGATCTCAGTGGAAGCATAAATTCAATAAATTTTAGCAGAGAAAATAGTTATAAAAAAGCCATCTATACCTTCAATTTTGATAATGAAGTAAATCCACTTCGATTCAATATCAATAGCTATCCGTTATATTTGGAAGGTAAGGCAGAAATTAATATTCCGTTGGGCGATGAATAGTATGTACCACATCATGCGCCTGGCAGTTTTTATCATATGAGGGGGGCTGGATTTAGACTTCAATCACTCTTAATGGTAATGAGTCGTGTATATTCCAATTGTGAATGGGAATCCTTTATGTATCAAAGTAGCTATTGGAGGATTTACAATGACCCATCAAAATCGAAAAAATGGAAAGTTGCCTCAGGACCCACAGTCCTATTGGAGGACAGCTATTGAATTTCCTGAGTTTCCAAGTTTAGAAGAGGATTTACAGGTTGACGTCGTTATTGTAGGCGCAGGTATTACCGGAATTACATCCGCTTATCTATTAGTGAATGAAGGATTAAAGGTCGCCATAATTGAAGCGGGTAAAGTGTTGAACGGTACGACAGGACACACGACAGCAAAAATCACCGCACAGCATGACTTAATCTATGATGAATTCATTCATAATATCGGAAGAAATCATGCACGTTTATATTATGAGGCAAATAGTCAAGCACTGGACTTTATTAAAAATACGGTGGAACAGCATCAAATTGATTGTGAGTTTAGTATGCAAGATGCGTACATATATGCCACGACTGAAAAATACGCACGCAAAATCGAAAAAGAGGCGGAAGCTTATGAAACACTTGGGATTGAAGGGGGACTAGTAGACAGTATCCCATTCGATATTGCCATCCAAAATGCACTTGTCATGAAAAATCAAGCGCAATTTCATCCGACTAAATATTTAGTTCATTTAATCGAACATATTACGAAAAAGGGTGGATTGATTTTTGAGAATACTACTGCCGTGAATATTGAGACTGGGGAGCAGCCAGTTGTTCTGACTCGTGAGGAACACCGAATTACTGCCAAGTATGTCCTAGCTTGTTCTCACTTTCCATTTTACGAGGGATTTGGGCTTTATTCTACAAGAATGTATGCGGATCGTTCGTATGCTTTAGCTGTCAAGACTAAGAAGAAATACCCAGGCGGGATTTATATTAGCGCAGATGAGCCAACACGTTCTCTTCGTTCTGTCACGATAGATGGGGAGGAAGTCGTGCTAATTGTCGGTGAAAATCACAAGACAGGTCAAGGCATAGATACGATGGAGCATTACAAAGCGTTGGAGGCTTTCGGTGAAGAGATTTTTGGACTGGATGACATTATCTATCGTTGGTCAGCCCAGGATCTTACTACGTTGGATAAATTGCCTTACATTGGGGAACTAACCTCGGGGCAACCGAATATACTCATTGCAACAGGCTTTCGAAAATGGGGAATGTCCAATGGGACTGCGGCTGCGCTACTGTTTCGGGATATGATTGTAGGAAAAGAAAATGCCTTTCAAAAATTGTATACACCATCGCGTTTTTATGCACATCCGAGTTTGAAAAACTTTCTAGTCGAGAATGCAAATGTTGTTGGCCAATTAATTAAAGGAAAGCTAGATTCACCAAAAACAGTGCCCGAGGATTTGGCTAACGGGGAAGGTGCTGTTATTACGTTGGATGGACATCGAAAAGGTGCTTATAAGGATGATACAGGTGAATTGCACATCGTTGATACTACATGTACGCATATTGGATGCGAGGTGGAATGGAACAGTGGGGATCGAACCTGGGATTGTCCGTGTCACGGCTCGAGATTTTCGTTTACAGGGGAAGTGATGGAAGGGCCGGCAGAAAAACCTTTACAGAAATATGACTATAAAATGATGGACAATCTGACATCAGAAGACTCTGGTTATTAATAGCCAGGTAAATTCCATATGACTAATTAGAAACACCATCGCCAGGAACAAACTGTGCAATGGTGTTTTTCAATAGATTATAGCCTATCCAACATCAGTAAAAAAGGGTAAGATGAAAAATAAGAGAGAAAAGGGTGATATTGTTTTTTTAACAAAACGATAGAAATGAGGAATGAGATGACAAGCTCTTTCATCATGTTTTCAGTAGCCCATATCGCAGTCATCGTTGTGCTGTGCCTGGCAATAGTAGTACTATTTATTGGTAGAAAAAAAGGGCCAGTACAACTGAAATATGAACGTCTTTTTGCATTGTCTTTATTGGCAATGGAAGTTCTGTATCATCTTTGGATGATGGCAACCGATAGATGGACGCTTGCGAGCTCATTACCATTAGAATTATGCAGCATAAGTTTACTCGTCACCATTGTTCTTCTATGGACGGGGAATAAGCATCTTATCGATTTTGTCTTTTTTGCGGGCATTGGAGGTGCTATTCAAGCAATGGCAACTCCAGTATTAGATCTTGGCTTTCCTCATTTCAGGTATTTTCACTTCTTCTATACGCATATCGGTATTATATTAACAGCACTGTATTTCACTTGGATGAAAGGCTACAGGCCGACTTTTAAAGGCGTTGTGAAGACGATGATTGCTTTAAATCTACTATTGCCACTCTTATTTGCAGTTAATCACTTGTTTCAAGGGAATTATATGTTTTTACGAGAGAAACCGTATAATGGCAGTTTGCTAGATTTTTTGGGACCTTATCCGTGGTATATCTTGTCACTTGAAGTTGTTGCGTTTATCATGTTTACGAGTCTATGGCTGGTATTTAGGAAATGGCGAACTACGTCTGAAGGCTGAGAGACAATCACTTCTCAGGTCCATTTTTTTGAAGTAGAATTATGTTTATACTAAACGTAAGCAGTGGAAGGGTGTAAATAGATGATAGATTATACAGCAAAGGTAGAAGATGAATTGATTTTTTGGAAGCAGAAAATGACTAGACGTTCGGGTCCCATTGGTCGTGCTTCTAAGAAAGCGCAAGGAAAAGTAAATGGTTTGATTCCAGAAAAGGTTCATAACGTTATAACCGAGAGCATAAAAAACATGGTGAAGGCAACGCTCGTCGGATCGAATATGACGACGAAGAAGCAGCAAGCAACGGATTTAAGTTTGTTTGAACGTGATGAGCTTTTCAAAGAAAAATTGACGAATTTTCGTAAAACAGCTGTCATTGAGGGAGCTGGAACAGGAGCGGGTGGAATCATGCTTGGATTGGCTGATTTCCCCTTGCTATTGTCCATTAAGATGAAGTTTCTATTTGAAGCGGCGGCAGTTTATGGCTTTGATACTAATGAATACGAGGAACGCCTCTTCATCCTGCATATTTTCCATCTTGCTTTTTCAAGTGAAGAAACACGAAAAGAAACATTACCAATTATTGAAGACTGGGAACAACAGAAGCATTTGATTGCTGATATGGATTGGCAGGACTTTCAGCAGGAGTACCGGGATCACATTGATTTGGTGAAAATGTTTCAATTAATACCAGGGTTCGGAGCAATCGTTGGCGCGTTTGCTAATTATAATCTACTCGACCAATTGGGTGAAGCAGCGATGAACTCGTATCGACTTCGTCTATTAAATGAAAGGCGGGATAGCATTGATGATTTTCAAAAATAAGCTGTTCGTTGCATTAGTACTTATATTAATCGTTGCAGGAGGTGTTTCGTTCCTGTTTAAACAGGGGAATGTCTTTGAGAAAAGTACTAATAAAAAAGTAATTGATGATCTTTCGTTTACAAGTATTGCAATATTAACCGACAATGCAGCTGTGGAAATTGTACCGACGACGGATTCGGTAGCGACCGTTGAGTATACAGGTAAAACGAAAAAAAATAAGAAATTTATTTTCGAAGCAGATGTAAAAGGAGACACACTTTCAATCCAGTTTAAGGAGAAACGCAAAAGTTTTATTCAATTCGGATTTTCCTCACTAGACTTAACGTTAACGGTGCAGCTTCCTGAAAAACAATATGAACGATTGCAGGTTGAAACGGATAATGGACGAATCATAGCAGATCAGCTACAAGCACAAGACATTAAGTTGGAAACAGACAATGGCAGGATTGAATTAAAGCATGTAGATGCCACGACTGTCGATGTAAAAACAGATAATGGGAAAATAATTCTCGAAAATGTTGAGGGGAAGATTAAGGCGAAGACTGACAATGGGCAAGTTTCCCTTATTACAAACAATTTAGATCAATCCATCGACTTAGAAACTGATAACGGTAGAATTGAGATTCAAACAGAAAAAGAGCCAACAAATGCGGTCATCGATGCGAAAACGGATAATGGCCGGGTTGAAATATTTGGGCAGGAAAATAAGCATGTAACATTTGGTAAAGGTGAGAATTTAATTAAATTAAGAACGGACAATGGAAGAATTACTGTAACGAAATGATAGCTAACAGGCTATCATTTCGTTTTTTCTTTGTCTGTTAGCAGTAATTGATAGTCTTCTGGCGTATCAACATCAAAGACAAGACGTTGATCAGTACATGGCAGTACATGTCCTTTTTGAAGAAAATCTCCTTGCAAGAGTGTTTTTGCTCCTGTATCTCCATCTAAGGTAAGGAGTTCAGCGTACATGGAAGATGACAGTAAAACGGGTGGTATAATGGTTTGTTCAATGGTTGTCGCGATGAACTTGCATGTCGGATTGCTTTTCATACAAACAATCATTTCTTCGAGCATTTGAACGGTAATGAAAGGTTGGTCTGCCAACATGACGAGGGCGGCGTCCATATGATTAGTTTGCGCTTGTCTAATGCCCCATTTCAATGATTCGGATTGACCCTCATTGGCGCTTGGACACGGCATGATTATGCACTTGTTGTGCAATTTCATATCGGCAGGGATCCATTCTACCTCATCCATTTCTCTTGTAATGACATAGATTGCCGCGAGCGAGGATTTCAAAGCTGTTTCGAGTGCCAAGCTTCCAACTGTCATGGTCCCAATCGGTAACTTCAACTTGTGGCTGCCCATTCGGCTACTATTGCCGGCAGCGAGATAAATACCTGCGATTTTCACATCATTTTCCTCCGTCTCACAGCAATCAATTCGGCCACCACGCTAACAGCGATTTCTTCAGGTCCATCTGCTCCAATCGACAGCCCGATCGGGGAATGAATCCATTCGGGAATTTCCCCCCCTACTAACCGTTGCGTTCTTTTTTTCGACCCCAAAATACCTAGGTATAATAGCGGGGTATGACGAATGTGTTGAATAATGTTCATATCACGTTGAAAGTCATGTGTCACGATAATTATTGAATCGAGCGGGCTGAATCGAATCGCTTCAACCAATTTTCCTACATCACCGATTTGAAATGATAGTGCTGTTGGAAAATAGATTTCATTGCACAGCGATTGGCGCCAATCTAGCACGTGGACTGCATATCCGACGTTTTGAGCTAGACGAGCAAGTGGCCGTGTATCAGCGCCAGCACCAATGATATAAAGGGATGGGTCAGGCCATATGAATTGGACATAAACGTTTTTGTCACGAATGATTTGTTGTTCTGCCTGATGCTGAAAAGGAATTGTGGTATCCATTTTAACTGGCATGTCATCTTTCCAGTTGCCATATGGATGACCATTCTGTGTAATTCCACCATAGTCGTTAAACATATTCATAGATTGGACGAATAAAATAGGCTCTTTAGCTAGTAATTTTTGATGCGTTAACCTCAGATATCGCTTGAAATCTTGATCAATATCTCTTATTAACACTGTAACAATCCCATTACATCCCGCGCCGCGCCCCCAACCAAGGTCATCTTCTGCACTTAAATCATACTGAACAACTTCTACTGTTCCTGTTTCAAACAAGTCCCGTGCATGGCTTTGCAAATCATTTTCAAGGCAACCGCCACTAATAACGCCTACTTGTGTCTCATCCTGTTGAAATAACATCCACGAACCTTCTTTTCGATAGGCAGAACCTTCAACATTGACAATCATCGCAAGAACAACAGGCTGGTTAGCATGTAAGATGATGTCAATCATTTTCGAGATAGACTGCAAATACTTCACCTCATTTCATGCTTCCAACTATCTCCATTCTCTTCATTTTTTATTCATTACGCAATATTGAAGATATCGTTATAATCAGTTGACGCAATGGTTAGAATATGGAAGTTCCGGTAGATGATTTTGTAAGGAGTAGTTTATGATGGATAGTTATTTATTTCCTGTTGTCATGGGTATCATTTTTGGCTTTGTGGCACGAACACTATTATTGCGCACTGATTTCAGGCAATATCCAACGTATCCAACAGGTCGAATCATTCATCTTTCTCTCGGTTTCATCGCGGCTTTTATTGGCGCGGTAGCGATTCCTTCCGTTCTCGAATCTGATTGGGCTGCAGTCACTTTTCTTGGTCTTGCTGCGACGCAATTTCGTGAAATTAGAAAGATGGAAAGGGATTCTCTTGAAAAAATCGATACGAATGAGCTTGTGAAACGTGGTGCGCCATTTATTGAAGGAATGGCGCAAGCGTTCGAAAGTCGAAACTATTTAGTAATGTTCACGGCACTGGTGACGACATTATGTTCCGTTTATGCCATTTGGTTGGGTGTTATAGGTGGGATTGTCATGCTTATTATTGTGAGGTTTAAGATGTCGGGTAAGTTGTTGAATGCAATTGCAGATGTGACAGAAGCAGACATTCGTTTCGAAGGGCCAACGCTGTTTGTTGGAGATATTTTGATTAAAAATGTGGGATTGGAGGATACGAGAAAAACCATCACTGAAAAAGCAGTTGGTGCAATTGTCACTCCGAAAAATGAAAATAGCGTCGTTACATTGTCTTATCTTGGGCAGCGACAAGCGATGTTACACCATGTTGCTACCGTACTGGGTTGTTATCTTGATTCGGGTGAACCGGCGTTGGTTCCATTATCGAAGAGAGATATGGCAGACGGTCGAATAGCGCTGTTCTTTTTGCCGCGGGAAAAAGATTTCGCTCAAATTAAGACAGTATTAGAAAAGGTCCCCGTATTGGACAGCGCAATCCGGATGCCGCAGGAAGCAGATAAAGGGAAATCATAAGAAATTGAGTCTGCAACACCTTACCAACGTAACGCAATGTGTAATTTACAGCATTCCCCAGCTGTTTCGGCATTGTCGAGTTCAACATGAATTCCGCTTGGCGAAAATGTAGTCGTAACCTTACTCGTAATCCCTGTTGATTGGATCAATTCATCCACTTTCTGTTGATTGGATAATTGAGCAGCATCCATGAGGTCATGAGCAAAACCGGGCGAATCTGCAATGTGTTTGATTAGCAGTTGTGATTGTTTAATGACTTCAAGCATTTTTTCCGCTGATGCATGTAGTCGGTGCGTATCGACAGGTGGGAATGGATTTGGGGCGTTTTGTGATGCTATCCAATGTGGGTGAAAATAATGCATGCAAGCTCCTCCTCCCATTTGTTTATGTCTCCTAAACTATGTTCAGAATGGTGAAGAGGATAGGGGTTAGCGGACTATATATACCGTAGAAGTAGCGGTGATTATTATAATCAGTTGCTGCTTTGGTTAAACTACTAGTCATACGAAAGGGAGTTTATATAGTGAATAATCAGCATGCTGAAATTGTCGCGATTATTACGATGAAACCTGAGTTTTTCCAAGGGGGTGGTGCACCTATTTTTATTGTGCAGGATAAAAAGCACTTGCAGAAGGTGAGCTTAACTTTGGAGAAAATTATGGATGCTGCTGCGCATGAAGTGGAAGAGCAGACGATTATTATTGTGGCACGTTAAAATGGGAGGCGTTCATGAATGGATAACACAGCGCGAACAACCGTCGGTCAGCCTGTTGCGCGGATTGATACGCTTGATAAGGCGACAGGGAATGTCAAATATGTTGGGGATCTGGTTGGTCCAGGCATCCTGCACGCCAAACTAGTGACCAGCACAGAAGCACACGCCAACCTCAAATCGGTCGATACGACGGAGGCATGGAAAGTACCGGGAGTGCGCGCAATTATCACGGGAGATGTTTTTCCTTTCCATATTGGGCCACTTCTTGCTGATCGCCCCCCGTTGGCGTTTCAGAAAGTGCGTTACTTCGGGGAACCTATCGCTATTATCGTAGCGGATCATGCACATCAAGGAAAACTTGCCGCCAGTAAGGTAAAAGTCACGTATGAATCATTATCTGTCGTGAATTCTGTGCAACAGGCTTTTCAAATAGATGCACCGTTAGTCCATGATAATTCTGGAGACTATACCAAAATCATCTCAGATGTCTATCCTGTTCCTGGGACGAATATTGGTAGTCATAATAAAATACGAAAGGGAGATTTTGCTGAGGCATGGGCAAACTGTGCGGAAACTATCACCGCAACATATGCCTTTAACTTATCGGATCATGCCGCATTGGAAACACGAAGCACGCAAGTTGAAATCAATTCCGCCGGTAAAGTAACGGTTCATTCCTGTACACAATCACCTTACACGATTAAAAAAGTATTGAACCAATTTTTCAATGTTGAAGTAGGAAATATCATTGTGCATGTGCCGCTCATTGGGGGTGCATTTGGAGGGAAGGGGACGGTCCAATTAGAGCCCCTTGCCTATTTAGCTTCGAGGGCTGTCGGTGGAAAAAAGGTGAAATTACAGTATGAACGAGAAGAGGATTTGATAACTGCACCGTGTCATATTGGGCTGGACGCAGTCATTAAGCTTGGAGTGACGAAAGAGGGGAAGTTACTTGCTGGTCAATATACGTTTCTCGTTGACTCTGGGGCGTATACGGATCAAGCGGCTGGGATCACAAGGGCGATGGCGGTCGACTGTACAGGACCCTACAATGTACCGAATGTTTGGTGTGATGCGTATTGTATGTACACCAATCATCCATATGCGACGTCACTAAGAGGATATGGTCATCCGGAGCTCACGTTTGCTGTTGAGAGGACGATGGACAAATTAGCGAGGCAGTTAGGGATGGATCCTGTCCAATTACGGCTCATCAATGCCATTAAGCCTGGTGATACGACACCAACCCAAACCGTCCTCACCGCAAATACGGTTGGCGATGCAGCCAAATGTCTCACCCGGGCAAAGGAATTGATTGACTGGGATACGGATGGTGAAGGATATAAAGGTATCAGTTTATTTTGGAAAACATCATCAACGGCAACGAATGCCCAAGCAGGTGCCATTATTACATTTGAAGCAGATGGTTCTGTTAATTTGAACTGTGCTGCAGTTGAACTGGGACAAGGGACAAAAACAGTGCTTGCCCAAATTGTTGCGGAAAAATTGAAAATCGATATGGTGAATATCCATGTGAAAATGGAAGTGAATACGCAATACGATCCTCATCAGTGGAGGACAGTGGCGAGTAGTACAACCTTCTTGGCAGGGCGGGCGGTATTTGCAGCGGCAGAAGATGCTATCCGCCAATTGAAGAAAACCGCAGCCATCATTTTACAATGTGCAGAGGATGATGTAGATGTTGCAGGTGGTCGCGTTTTTGTCAAAGCGAATCCGGAGTTTGGCGTAACCTTTCAGTCTATTGCCTTAGGCTATACATTTCCGAATGGACATACTGTTGGAGGACAAGTTATCGGTGTTGGCAAACATACGCAGAGGCATTTGACGCCGCTCGACAAAGAGACAGGATTCGGCAACCCTGGGCCTTGGTGGTCAGTTGGCGCACAGGCTATCGAGGTTAAGTATAACGAAAGAGACTGTACGTATAAGCTATTGAAAGCAGTTACTGTGCTGGATGGAGGAATGATTATGAATCCGGCGACAGCGACCCAGCAAATGCGAGGGGGCATGTATTTGGGCTTGAGTCTAGCAAGTAGTGAAACGTTTATGTTTGATGACAAGGGTATTCCGCAAAATTACGATTTACGAAATTATCAAATGCTCCGGTTTGGAGAACAGCCGATAGAGTACCTTGTCGATTTTGTCGAAACACCAGCCGTCGATGGACCATACGGGGCTCGTGGCATTGGTGAGTATGGTGTAATTGGTGTAGGATCAGCACTTGCAAATGGATTATCATCGGCGGCGCAAGTCGAACTAAATAACTTGCCACTTACTCCAGAATTTATATGGAAAACAAAGAGGGAGAGTGGCCAATGATTGCATTCGACTTTGATTATTATAAACCCTCCTCACTTAGTGAAGCAGTAGGAACGTATCAGTTAGCTGATCAAGCTGGCAAACAGGCCATTTTTTATGCAGGGGGCACAGAATTCATTACATTCGCCCGGACGAATAAAAAAAGAGCGGATGTAGTGATTGATATTAAAGGAATTCCTGAATGTATGATGTTGGAAGTCATTGGAGATGAATTGATAATCGGTGCGGCTGTTTCACTAACAACTATTGTGGAATCGAATCTATTTCCTTTATTGGGAGAGACGGTGCAACGAATAGCGGATCATACTTCACGTAATAAAATTACGATTGGTGGTAACCTCAATAGTCATTTCATCTACCGGGAAGGTATTTTACCCTTCTTATTGGTGAACGCGAAGGGAATGATTGCGGGCAAGGGAAAAGAGAAGATACTTCCATTAGACCAAATCTTAAACGGGGGACTAGCCAAAGGTGAACTTCTTGTACAAATTCATGTCGATCAATCCTATACCAATTTGCCTTTTAGTACAATCAAACGAACAAGAATGTCAAAAGTGGGATACCCGATTGTGACCGTGGCAGCACTGGAAAAGGATAATCAGATTAGAACTGCTTTTAGTGGGATTTGTGAATTTCCATTTAGGTCTGATGAAATTGAGAAGTTATTAAATGATTTATCCTTAACGCAAGAGGAGCGAGTCATTCAGGCAATCGCCCTTCTTCCAGGTCCAGTCGTGCAGGACATCCATGCGTCGACAGCGTACCGTCTATTCGTGTTGAAAAATGTGCTAACAGACACATTGAATGCTATGGAGGCGAATAAATGATTGCTTCAAATGATTCACCTGAAAAAATTATCCAATTACATGTCAACGGAGAAACCCGCAATGCCGTCATACGATCTGCCGATACATTGCTGCATACATTACGCGAGCAACTCGGACTAACTGCCGCCAAACCGGCTTGTGAAAATGGCGATTGTGGTGCCTGTACAGTCATCATTGACGGACAACCGATGCATTCCTGCCTTTCTTTAACGATTGAAACGGTGCATCAGTCGATTACAACGAATGAAGGACTGTTGGATTCGCCGTTGCAACAGGCATTTGTCGACAAATGGGCGATTCAATGTGGCTATTGTACATCAGGATTTATCACCAACTGTCATGCACTTGTTGGGCAGCATCCTGATGCAGATGATACAACGATCGATGAGTGGCTGGCATCGAATCTATGTAGATGTACAGGGTATCAGGAAATCAAAGAGGCAGTGAAGAGCGTTTTACAAATGAAAAAACCATCGTCAACAATTTAAACTTTGTTGACGATGGTTTTTCTATGTCTAGGTCTCCAATGTCAGTCGCCTGCGCTATGTGACGAAAATGAAAGGATACTGTAAGCTGATTCTATATCGTTTGTACATGTGAATTACTATAATAAATCAGAATAGGAGGAGAATATTTTGCAACCCATTGAACGGAACAATCGTATTGATACACTCGATTATATAAGAGGATTTGCTTTAGTCGGTATTATATTGGTTAATATTCTTGCGTTGCTTTCTGTGAAAATACCAGATTCAGATACGTTTGGCCAAACTTATCAACGATTTTTACTATTGTTTGTTGAAGGTAGATTTTTCACTATTTTTTCCTTTTTATTCGGTGTTGGATTTTATCTGTTCATTAGCCGTGCTCGGGCAAAAGGAGAAAATGGTGTTCTATTGTTTGTCAGACGAATGAGTGCATTACTGTTGATGGGGATTATTCATATGGTATTTCATCCTGGTGAAGCTTTAGCAATTTATGCGATTTGTGGGTTGATAATTCTACCATTTCACAGAATGAAAAAGGAAATCAATCTGATTATCGGACTTGCGTTATTAATCTGGACGAGTTACTTATCTTTGAAAGCATTAATGCCTTTGCCACTAATTTTACTAGGATATGTAGCTGGACAATATCAGGTTTTTGAGGATTTACATAAAAAAGTTCGCGGGACAGCCATTTTTACTATCGCCATGTTCGTGTTGAGTGCCATAGGCCTGCTGATTCAATATAAGCATGTACCGTCCGAACCATTTTACCCGTATATTTTAGAGGGGGTTAGTGATCCGGTGATTGAACAGATTAGTGAGTTTTTGGAGATTGGTCTGATGATTGGACCATTTATTTCTGCTTTTTACGTCGGTATGCTGATACTATTGCTCCAATTGCCGGTAATGCAAAAAGTGTTGTCACCCTTAAAATATTATGGACGAATGGCATTAACGAATTACTTAATGCAAACAGTACTAATTTTACTTGCTGGGTACCTATTTGGTTTGTTTGATCGTTTTTCTTATATGCAATCCCTATTCCTTTGTATAGGGATATGTCTGTTCCAATTCATCTTCAGTAAAATATGGTTGCATTTCTTTTTATATGGACCGATGGAATGGATTTGGCGGTTGTGGACGTACTTTAAAGTGCCGGCTTTTATGAAGAATCGAAAAACCCTATCATCGTCGAGTTGAAATTCGGCGATGATAGGGTTGTTTACCCTTTTTTGAAGCTATTATTTCCGTTGTTTAATGTTTGGATGAGCTGCAATGTTTGTGCTGCTTGTTCAATTTGTTGTCGGACTTGTTCGAGTTGCTGCTGGATAGCCGTAGTCGACTCCGTGACGGCTATGCCTTGCATCTGATTCATAAGCTGCGAGGCCTGTTGAAGCTGTTGCTGCGCTTGTCGCACGGCTTGTACGTCATTGGTGGCATTACTTTGCTTTAATGTTTGAACAGCTTGTTGCATCGTTTGAAGTGCTTGTTTCTTTAGTGCTTGAAATTGCTGTTCGATTTGTGTGGGATTTGCCTGCGTTTGTTGTTTCATGCAAAGGACTCCTTTCGGTTGTGTCCTTTATAGTGTGGGTGAAGGGGTTGGGTTTTAATCAGGGAATGTTGGGGTTTATATATCGAAATATTTCTCTAGTTAACGTTAATCAAAGAACGTATGTGTGGTATAATGAAAGAATAATAGAATAGGTGACTCAAGGGTGGTCGGCTCACCCCTCTTTGAAAGGGGGTGACGCCAATGTCAGTATTTGAATTGCTAATGTTTGCTGTAGCTTTTGCAACATTGATTGTGCTGATACTTACATTTACACATAAAAAATAACCCATCCTTGAGTTAGTGGCTCAGTTAGGATGAGTTATTTTACACCTGATGCCGATTCCCTTGTAGGGAACCTGCTATTATACTGATCGTTCGATGTTGATGCATCGGACGATCTTTTTTTTATTATAATCTATCTTACAGCTTATTATACGCCGGAAGTAGGGTTCTGACAACTGCCTAGTATTGTTTGGCTATAATTATCCCTCCAATGCTCGATTAACCGCCTCAATCGCATGGATAATCGTCGTATCAAATAATGGCACATCCGCATCTTCTGGCTTCACCAACAACCCAATTTCCGTACAGCCCAATATGATACCTTCAGCACCTTCATCGACTAATAGCTGGATTACTTTTTTATAATACTCCCTGGAGGATTGTTGAATATTCCCCAAACACAATTCTTCAAAAATCACTCGATTGATAACCTCGCGATCCTCTTGGTTGGGGATTAAAACTGTAATACCCATAGATGCTATCCGTGACTTATAAAAGTCTTGCTCCATTGTATATTTCGTGCCGAGTAGTCCAACCTTACTGATTCCTGCTTGCTGAATTTGAGTGGCGGTGGCATCGGCAATATGTAAAATGGGCAAGTTCACCTGCTCTTCGATATAATCAATGACCTTGTGCATCGTATTGGTACAAAGAACAATCATGTCAGCACCAGCTTTTTCTAAAGATTGCGCCGCATCAGTTAGTACTTTACCGGCAGTCTCCCAATCGCCAGCCACTTGATAGCGTTCGATTTCTGCAAAGTCTACGCTAAACAAAATACACTTGGCTGAATGCAATCCACTTAGTCTATTTTTTACTTCTTCGTTCAGAATACGATAATATTCTGCAGATGACTCCCAACTCATTCCACCAATAAGTCCAATTGTTTTCATAGGAAATCTCCTCCAAATAGAAGTGTGAGTTTTATTGTGATTATTCAATCTGTATTGGTATTATACATTTGAATCAATGTACTGACAATCACTCACTTTATACTCTACTTCATGGTTTCGCCCTTTGGCATCCATATAGCGAAAAAATGGCGCTGTAGTTAACATAATATTATTATTGAAAAGGAATTTTTGCTGCCATTCATTTATAGTTTTTATTAGAACTTTAGGTGATTAGCTGAATTAATTGTTAATTAAAGGATGAAGTTGTTCTGAAAAGCACTTCAAGAACGTATGTATGAAGTAGGGGAATCGATTAGAATAGGGAACACTAGGTTTCCCCATATCTCTAGTGAAATCCAACCTTAACAGAGAGGAGGTCTTATCACTCATTAAACATGATTTCAAGTATACCCAGCAGTGTTATTTAACATATTCTGAATCTAAGCATTTTATTCGTAGTAAACTTTATTATTTGCGATATCTGAAATTAAGTAGGAGTGATATGTTAGAAAGAGAACGCCAACTGTGGAAACATGAAAGGGGGGATTACAAATGACGATATTCCAGACGATTGTACTGATGATAAGCTTTTCTTCATTAATTGTTGCGGTCATTGGACTAGCTGAAAAAATCTCTCAAAAAAAATAATCCACCTTTGAGTATAGCGCCCAAGTGGATTATTGTATGAATTGATCCGATTCCTTTAAAAAGAACCTAGTCTCTAATTTATTGACCGTTCGATGTTGGCGCATCGGGCGGTCATATTACTATAAGCATCATCTAGATATATTATACGCAGAAGTCTCGAAGTTTGCTAGAAAATTAGTTGATGTTCGAAAAGTTGTCATCTATTCTCATAGAGTCATATGATATGCTACTGTGAACTATATACATAGCATTTCTCTATTTTAAATTTACGAAATTAGATGAACAATAAGCATTGAAGACGGAGGAATATTCGTGATGAAAAGAGTGATTGGACTAAGTATAGTAGCGCTATTAATCGGTATGATGATAGTTATCATGGTAAAGTCAAATATCGAACAGCTTGAACCAATTGATGAGTCGCTTGCTACTGCGAGATTTCCCAAGCCTGCCGAAGAGTCCGGATTAAAGATCGGGGAAACACCACCTGATTTTGAGCTGACCACCATTTCTGGGGATCTTATTAAATTGTCGGATTTGAAGGGGAAAAAGGTGATTTTGAATTTTTGGACATCCTGGTGTACGTGGTGTAAGGCGGAGATGCCTTATATGGAAAACTATTATCAGCAGTACAAAGAATCCGCAAACGTTGAAATTATGGCGATTAATATGACTGATTCAGAGCATCAGGGGATTAAGGGGGTGCAGCGTTTTGTGGATGCCTATGGGTTAACTTTCCCGATTCCGCTTGATATAGATGGTGAAATAGAGATTGCATACAGAATTACATCCTTTCCAACAACATATATGCTTGGAAGCGATGGGAAGATTGGGCAACGAATTGTCGGTCCTATGGATGAAGATAGAATGAAGGATTTGGTGGATAATCTTGAATAAATTGAATTTGACCAATAATATTATTATGTAAACTAATGATGATACAGATTAATCCGAAGAAGAGAATTTAAGACTTAAATTCTACCAAGCAATTTTCACAAATACAAACTTTTTCACGATCAGGAGCTAACTGGTCGAAAATCTCTTTTGGAAAGCCTGCTTCAAAACACCAACAGACGCCTGCTGAAGGATTATTAGTCAACCCACACTTATTATCTTCCTGGCAGAGCGGACAAAGTTTCGCTTGATTCATTTACAATCACCTTTACTTTTTAAAATTTGACTCCATTATACCGTCAATCTTTTCAAAAAAACAACATCTACTAGAGAGAACAAACAAACTTAGGGTAGGGGTGAATGGCTGTGGCGAAAAGAAATCGTGGAAAAGTATTGAATCGGCTGCCGTCCAACGGGAGAGGCGATTGCCCTTTATGTGATCGGAAAAGAGTCAAGTTATTGTACGCCCATAAAATGGAGCCTACTAAAACTGTGCAAGTGTGTAAATTTTGTCGAGATAAATGAATGGCTGTACACCGCTTTTCACAGGCGGTGTACTTTTTTTGTCTATAATGAAAAGCAAAGGTATAAAACGATTTCAAACTTTTTCAGAACTATATACGAATATACTTATAGGATGGTAATGATCATGGGGAAGCATGTGGTGAACTATGGAAAATGACAAGCGTTGGATACGCCAAATACAGAAAAATGGTAACGAGGCTGCCGCAAATAATCTTGTTTCAAAGTATTATAACGAGATGTATGTCTTTATGTATAAGCAAACACTCAATCAGGAGCTGGCACTCGATCTCACACAAGAAATATTTATTAGCGTCTTGAAGTCGATTCACAGTTATGACTATAAGAAAGCATCATTTCGAACCTGGTTGTATAAGCTGGCCTCTAATCGGCTCGTCGATTATTTCCGGTCGAAAAACTATAAAGATATTCAGCTCATCCAGCCTATCGAGGATTACGACTTTGAGGATGAGCATGATATGACCCTTTCACTCGAGTACAAAGATGATGTTGAAAGGGCAACAGCACTTATTAATGAACTGGATGCCAGCTCACAGCAAGTCGTCCGCCTTAAACTATTTGGGGATTATACGTTTCAGGAAATCGCTGAAATCGAAACGATTCCACCATCGACGGTGAAAACAAAATACTACGCGGCATTGAAAAAAATTCGAAAAGGAATGGGGAAAGCTCATAATGATTAAAGAAAAA
The DNA here is from genome assembly GCF_038007285.1 of Sporosarcina sp. FSL K6-3457. Taxonomy (GTDB): domain Bacteria; phylum Bacillota; class Bacilli; order Bacillales_A; family Planococcaceae; genus Sporosarcina. Next base: position 2,303,092 of record NZ_JBBOWX010000001.1, on the reverse strand, counting down.
TTGCATATCCCAATGCCAGATGAACGGACAATACAGCTAGAAATTGACCAAATTGTTGCCGAAGGTGTTCAGCAGCAACAATCTTTCCCTTCTTATTTGAAGTCTATGGTGCAACAAGTCGGTTTCAAGCATTTGTTTGCTGATCGGCTAGAGCTTGTGTACATCACCTGTACGGCGCTTATCGCATGCATGATGATTTTTTTTCAAGTTGGGCCTGAACGACTAGATGTACACGAGTTATATGGCTTTATCTTTCTGTTATCACCAATTCTATTTGTTAGTTTTTCAGCTTACACCTATGTTTCTAAAGTGAGAAATGCCACTTTTGAAATCGAGATGTCGTGTAAATACAATGTTTACCAAGTCATTGCTTTCAGGATGTTGGTATTTAGTGCGATTTCTATTGTGGTCAATACAATCGTCATCGTCTTGCTTGTCTTTTTATACGAAGACATTCAATTTCTGCGAGCATTTATGATTTCACTTACAGCGCTGTTCACATTTTCCATCCTGTTTTTATACGGCATGATGAAACGTCGTTCGACTGTTGCTGTAGCTAGCATCCTTACCGGCTGGATTGTTGGAAATCTGTTATTGCGCTTCTCGAATTATTCGCTGTACACCCAGATGCTCGTCGCGCTTCCACTCTTTATCTATGGTCTAGTACTTGGCGGCACCTTTTATATCTATTTGAAATACCTTGGAAAATTAATTCATTTCAAACAAACAGAAGGGGCGTTTTAATATGATTATCGTGAAAGATATTAGTAAACAATATGGGAATTTTACGGCACTCAAAAATATCAATTTGGAGTTCACAAATGGGCTCTACGGACTACTCGCCCCAAATGGTGCGGGTAAAACGACATTGATCAAGATGCTGGCAACATTGATTTCGCCAAGTGAAGGAGAAATTCTTTATAACGGGAAAAATATCGTAGCGATGGATGAGGACTATCGTTCTTTACTCGGCTATTTGCCACAGCAATTTGGTTACTATAAAAATTACACACCGAAGCAGTATTTACTTTATTTAGCAGCGTTAAAGGGCATTGGAAAAAAAGAAGCTATGGCGAAAATTGATGACTTGCTAGAAAAAGTGGCTTTGAGTGAGGTCACAAATAAAAAGATGAAGAAATTTTCCGGGGGAATGATTCAGCGGATCGGTATTGCGCAGTCACTGTTAAATGATCCTAAAATCCTCATTTTGGACGAGCCGACTGCGGGATTGGATCCGAAAGAACGTGCGCGCTTTCGCCATCTGCTCACTGAACTTGCACGAGATAGACTAGTCATCGTTTCTACACATATCGTGTCAGACGTCGAGACGATTGCCAACGAAATCATTATGATTAAAAATCATGAGTTGCTCTATAAAGACTCGGTCGAAAAGATATGTGCAACGTTAGACGGACATGTCTTTGAAACGACGATTCCTTATGAACAACTGGAGGCTTATCGAAAACAGTATGTGCTGTTATCAGAGAAGCAGCATCAAGGTGCAATGGTAATTCGATTCATCCATAAAGGGGAAGCCGAGGCGAACTGGCTGCCACTCATTCCGCAGCTAGAAGATGTTTTTCTCTATGAATACCGAGATGATATCCAGGCGGAAGTGTGATGGCTATGCGCATCGTCTGGTATGAATGCAAAAAAGCGTTAACGTCACCTATACTCATTGGGCTTCTCTTATTATTTATAGCTTTCAATATTTTTGTGATTATGAACAATTCTTATTTCAAAGATGAATTGAAGGTTGCGAATGAATTAATTGAAAAATATGGACGGGAAATTACGGACCAATCATTATTGCAATTTGAAAAGGATCTTCAAGCTAATCTAATACAACTGAAAGAAATAACGGGGCAACAATTTAGTAGCGTCTATGATTTTGTTGAACAATTACCCTATGAAAAGCGTGAATTGTATAGCGAAAAAGATTGGCATTTCATCGATCAATTGCAGTTGAAGGAAATGTACTTTGGCATGGCAAATGATATAGACGAGAGCTATGCGAGTATAGATTTGGAAAAAGTTGCGGCAAACGACATTGCGAGATATGGTTTGAGCGGTAATGCAGAGAAGACACTTCTACGAGAATACGACAAGTTTTCACAGCGTTTTGAGGAAATGAAACAGAATGGCGAGCATAAAGAGTGGTTTTTTGCAGGGAAAGCGTACTTCATGCATAGTTTTCTGTTTAAAACGGTCTTTCAGCATATTGCGATAGAAGCATTGATGCTCATCATATTATCGACTGCTTTGATTACGAATTATGAATTTGAAAACAGAACGCATCTTGTGACATATGGTACAGCGAAGGGCAGGCGATTAATGAAGGATAAGCTTGGGGCTTCAGTCGTGATGGCGGTGTTGTTAACAACCTTTATTCTAGTGAATACACTTATTGCCTATTTCACAGTCTTCGATTATATGAGCCTATGGAGAACCTCTATTAGTAGTGCGTTCAATTGGGAGTACAACTTCCCGAATGTTGCATGGTGGGACTTATCGGTAGGATCGTTTTTAGCTGGCGTGATTGTCATTGTCTATATCACCATGCTGTTATTTTCAGGTTTGACCTTTGCGCTGACTACGCTTGTGAAAAACAGCTATACAGCTGCCATACTGATGGCCACCTTTTTCGTCCTTGCGTTATTGATACCTGGCTTCATGCCGACATCTTCAAATTTGTTATTCATCACTAGCTATAATTTATCGGTACTTGTGCTGAATATACCTGCATCGTTTATGGGAAGCAGCGGTCTCGTCATGTTCAAAAATTTTGAGTGGCTGACAACCGTTTGTTGGACGATGATAACAATTCTGTTTTGTCTATTTTCTTTGAAATGGTTCAGCAAAAAGGATATTCAGTAAGGGGAGATGACGATGCGAGTTTTATGGAATGAATTAAAGAAAATCTTGACGTGGAAAATCTTACTGCTGCTTGTTTTAGTCAATAGTGTGCTCTATTATTTGCTCATTCAGTTTGATATTGAACATTTTCCGAATGGTAGGCCAGCACTTGATTCCTATAATATTGGAATTGAAATGATTGAGAAATATGGGACGCAGATGGATGAGGAAGAATTTCTTGATTTTAAAGAAGTATATGATGCGCAAGTGAAGGAAGCTGATTTGTATATTAAATCCCAAAAGGGGTTTGTGGATGTTGGCATTGATAGCTATGAGCAATTTAATGCATACAATTGGGTGAATGCTTCCACAGAAGCAGATGAGCTACGCAATACTATATTTCACAAAGAGAAAATCGATACATTTTGGGAGCTTCAAGAAAGGAGCCGTCTCATTGAGTTTTATGAATGGAAGGAGCATATTTCAGACTCTTACGGTGCTAAGCAAAAAAATCGTGTAGAGGCATTAATTGCTGCGAAAAACCATGATGTGTATCCAGAAGTAGTTATTATGAATTTCAGAGATTTCATTGGTAATGTGGCAATTACGATTTTGTTCAGCATCGTGCTAGTGATTTCACCGATGATACTGAGGGATCGAATGCGGCAAGTACTTGCTTTGCAATACACATCGAAAGCAGGAAGAAATCTTTATAAGACGAAAATTATTGCGGGGCTGATTTCAACATTCTTCGTGATAACAGCATTGCTCGCAGTCTATTTCAGTATCTATTCATTAAATAATACAGCTATGTATTTTGATGTACCGATTAACACATTCATCGGAAGTTTATCATGGTATGATCCAACGTTTTTCCAATATATCTTGTTATGTATTGCTGCGATTTATATAATTGGTTTTGTCTTCAGCCTATTGGCGATGTCTTTTTCAAGTATTGTACCCAATAGTATGGCGCTGATTGGTATTCAAATTCCGTTTGTTGTTGGGATGATTATCTTGATGGGAGGACCATTAATGCGGTATATCATTTCTATTGGCAATCCACAGTGGCTGGCCTCTACGGTATATGGTTTGATGGTGGTTGCAAGTCTACTCTTTATCATCGTTCTTTGGAAAAGAGAGAAGAAGCGGGATATCGTGTTGTAAGTAGAATTACACATGATAATATAATAAAAGCACATCACTAGTTACTAGGTGACGTGCTTTTATTCATTTATTACATTTTTCCTTGTTTAATAAATTTATGTCTTTTTTTCAGCTTTTAAAATATATATTTACTCAACTTTCGCACCTAATAAAACAGTGTGATCAGTTGGTTGAACTAGTTTTATGGCCTAATCAATAGGTCCATTGACAATTTCATAAATGAAAAAAACACCTCATTCTTTTGGTATAGTGAGATTATCGAGAAATCACTACCACATAGAAGAGGTGCCTACTAATATGATAGATCATAACCATGATAATAATCAACTACCTAAAGAACTTCGCTCTGTTTTCTCAGAGCTAGAGATTTTCAAACACTTGCGTAATGCCGGCATTCAAAAGTCAGTGGGTTTCAGCTCTTCATACCTATTTCAAATTGTCTTTTGTTTGATTTTCCAACATAGAAATTGGTTTTCTCTTTTAGAATCAAAGAAAGCGGAGCGCTATCCAGCTAAAGATGCCGTGTACCGATTCTTAAATCAATCCACGTTCAATTGGCGACGGTTTTTACTAGCTTTCAGTGCCTCTACGATTCAAAAAGTGGGACACCTCACGGACCAAACTCGTCCAAAGGTGTTTATTATTGATGACTCATCTTTTGATCGAAATCGCAGTAAAAAGGTAGAGCTTCTCGCTCGCTGTTTTGATCACGCCTCACCAAAAATGCGTTTTTACAAAGGTTTCCGAATGCTTACATTGGGCTGGTCAGATGGCTACACGTTTATGCCGGTTGATTTTTCTTTACTCAGCTCGAAAAACTCTCAAATAAATGGAATTCAAGCGGATATCGATAAGCGTACATCTGGCTATAAACGCCGTGTAAATGCGTTACAAACGGCTCCTGAACAAATTCCAGCTATGATTCAGCGTGCGCTTTCGAGTGGAATTGACGCAAGTTATGTCTTGATGGATTCTTGGTTTACAATGCCACCTCTTATCAAAGGAATTGTTGACCAAGGGATTGATGTCATCGGCATGGTAAAAGCAACGAAACAGCGCTATTCCGTGGCGGGTCAGCTGGTTGATTTAAAGAAGCTTTATCATCTAGCGCAGCCCGTTCAAGATAAAAAGAGCATCCTTCGTTCCATTCATTGTGTCATGTCGAACGGGACACCTATAAAAATTATATTCATTCAAAATCGAAATAAGAAAAGCGAATGGCTCGCCATTCTCAGTACCGACTGTACGCTTTCCGAACAAGAAATTGTGCGAATTTACGGCATGCGCTGGGATATTGAGGTGTTTTTTAAGACGACTAAATCTCTTTTGAAACTCCAAAAAGAGTTTCAAGGTCGTTCATATGATAGCTTGATTAGCCATACAACGATTGTATTTTCTCGCTATATCGTACTGGCTTGGCAAAACCGCTGCAACACCGATGAACGGACATTAGGTGGGCTTTTTTATGAATTATGTGATGAAGTCAATGAACTAGATTGGGCTGTGGCTTTACAGCAATTGATCGAGCTTTTTCAAGATGTCCTGAAACAGACCAATTCCAAACTCAAAAAGCTAGTCGAAAATCAACTACAGCAATGGATGGCTGGTTTACCTAGTTACATCAAGGCTTATTTGCCGATTTCGCCCTGCGAAAGTTGAGATATTTATTAAAGCACTATCAATTTTAATGATATGTATATAAGCTTGATATATAAGACCTCTCTAGTGCATATTTAAAATAAATAGCTCGCACAATATATACATTAACAAATAATCATTCCCGTATCTAGTACAATTTCAGTATTCAAGACTGGGGACTTGATATTTTAAAAAACGTATTTTCCGGGAAAAGGGGAGATACATTACAACGGATATTTATCTTGATATATGGACTATCGAGATATATGATTACTTAAAATGTTGGGAGTGTTCAGTATGGAGATACCTTCATTTCAGCAAGCTGTCGGTTTTAGTGTTGGCGATACCCTATCGTTATTTTTGTTACGCACTCTTCTTGATCAATCTAACTATTCAAGAGCACTGTATGAGCAATTTAACTCCGAGTTTCCGGGGCGTTCAGTTTCTTACGAGTATGTCGCACGTATGGCTAATACATTAGAAAATAACGGCTTCCTTCTCTCACAAACAGAAGGTCGAAAAAAGTTCTTTCAAATTGCCGAGGAAGGGAAAGTCCGACTTCAGGAATACAATACAATTTATGCGAATCGATTTAGCGAAGTTTCGACTGTCATCGATCGATTCTATTATTTTCTTACGAAGAATGGCCTTCCATCACAAGATAACATTGAGCCGCTACACGAAGATTTTCGACCGTTTATATCGAAGCTGTTATCTGTCAAAGATGTCGTTCGATTTATGGCACTCAGACTCAGCTTACACCGCGACTCTTTCTATATGGCTGAGGTGCAAGGCCAATTGAATAGTTTGTTTGGCTGGGCTCCATCTAATGGCTACTTGTACAATGTCGCACGTGAAATGGAAGAAACCAATTTGTTAGTAGGTTTTTGGCCAGATGAAAGAAGGACTGTCCGCAAACTATATAAAACGGATAACAGTGAGCAATTCTATGAGATTGTAGCAGCTTCATTGACTGAACGGATTACCCAGGTTCGTAAATACTTGCATTATGTTTTAGAATTGGTTTGAATTAGAAGATTTGAATTGGAATAGAGGAGGTTCAAAATCGTTAAAGGATTTAGCTGTTAGGAAACAGATGTATGCTATAATTGCAGAGTAATAGAATAGGTGACTCAAGGATGGTCGGCTCACTCCCCGCGAAAGGGGGTGGTGCCAATGTCAGTATTTGAATCGTTAATGTTCGCAGTAGCTTTTGCAACATTAGTTGTGTTGATACTAACATTCAACCATAAAAAATAACCCATCCTTGAGTTAGGGCTCATAGGGATGGGTTATTCTCACTCCGTAAGTGTCGATCCTTTTGTAGGGAACCTACTATTGCATTGACCGTTCGGAATTCCAGTTCCGGGCGGCCTTTTTTATTCTACTCAAACTATATCTTTAGTATACGTCTAAAAAACAACTCTGACAACAAATTTGTACCTATTCAATTTAAAACATATCTTACTAAACAATCTAATGGTTGCTCTTATAATATCGCAAGTGAAATGGGAGAAGCTTTATTGATCCACTAGCATCTCTGCAAATTTCTCCGGCTCCTCTGTAAATGGAAAATGGTTGCTTTCATCAAATGTAATCAACTTCGAATTCGGGATTGCATTAGCCATTTGCTCGGAAAAAGTATGCGGACATTGGGCATCATGTAACCCACAATAAACAGTTGTCGGTATCGAGATGGTTGAAAGTTGAGCCGTTACATCATAGTTCGGCAACTCGGTGTATGAGTAATAATCAAGTCTTTCTGGAACGGTACTTCCACTGTTTGGTTTATTGAAATACTGCTCGTAGTTTTCTGGGAGGTAAAGGGACATTTCAATCCACTCACGACTTAACGGGCGCTTTTCCTCCACGAGTGTTCCTGGATGATTGATAGTCCTAATAATTTCTCTTAGACGTTCGTTATTTGGGTTCTCTTGGCAATAAATACTACCAGGGTGGTTCATATATTCCTTCGAGGCAGCAGCTCCGCCAATAATCATTTTAGTAAGTGATTCCGGTGCTTGGATGGCGTAGACAAGGCCAAGCATTCCGCCTGTCGAATGGCCTGCAAATGCCCATTGGTCAAATTGCAGGGAAGTTCGTATCGCCTCCAAATCCTTAACCGCCACTTTCATGCTTAGATCGTCCTTATATACCGATTCAACCGAGTTTCCAGCTCCTCGTAAGTTGACGAGATAGACGGTATAATGCTCCGTAAATGGATTAGCAAACGTGTTACCTTTTTCATTGTATGCACTATATAGATGTGTCACACAAATGGGTTCACCTTCACCTTTTATAAACACTTCAAAAGAACCTCTTGTTGTTTCAATGAACTGCTGTGTCCACATAAACTCTTGCCTCCTGATAATATTTCATAAAAAATAGCTTATTTCCATAAACGCTCTACATGACTCAACTCATTTTCTACAAAACTTAATTTATAAATATCATGCTTGGTTGTGCTTTTCCAGAAATCATAGCCATATTGCTCATCAAAATAGTTCATGATTATGGTCATGATGTTTCCGTGAGTTCCTACAACTATATTTTTTCCTTGATAGTCAGTTAGCAATTGTTTAATAATGGGGATTGCACGTTCTTGTGCTTGTCTCATTGTTTCACCACCGGGTAAACAATAGTCCCTGTCATCATAAGATTTTTTTATAGCTTGTTCTATTTCTTCTGCTGGTAGCTTGTATGCTCCTTTTACTGGTCTTTCTTTTAACCCTTCAAAAATGGTGATTTCCATCCGATATTCATCAGCGATTCCTTCGATTGTTTGAATTGCCCTCGTATATGGGCTTGAGACAATAACATCAATTTTTTCTTGTTTGAACCGCTCTGTAATTTTATTAGCATCAAATTCACCTTGTTCTGATAGTTTCCGAGTTCTTTCTTGACCAAAAACAAATGGCGATTCTGCGTGCCTAATCATAAACAATGTCGTTTTCATTTCAATCTCCTTTCCAGCGATAACTGATTTAACGTATTTTAAAATTGCATAATACCCAACTTATAGTGTAATGTGATAGATTTATTATAAGCCAAGAAGAACTATTTGGAAATTTTTATTATTATTTCACTGAGGAGTTGAAGAAATTATGTTATATACAATGATTTTTGATATGGACGGTACACTATTTCAAACAGACAAGATATTGGAAATGTCGTTGGAGGAAACTTTTTATTACTTGAAATCTGAGGGATTATGGGATAAACCAGCTCCTGTTGAGGAGTACCGTGAAATTATGGGCGTGCCCTTGCAAGTAGTCTGGGAAACGTTAATGCCTGACCATTCGAATGACATACGCGCTAAAGTGAATGTTATTTTTCTCGGAAAACTAATTGAAAACATTCATGCAGGCAAGGGGGCACTGTATCCAAACGTCGAGGAAGTTCTTGACTATTTGGCAACAGAAAATTATTCACTATTTATTGCTAGCAATGGTTTACCAGAGTATTTAGCAGCAATCGTCGACTATTACAAGTTAGATAGATGGATTAAGGAAACATTTAGTATCCAACAAATTGAATCACAAAACAAATCCGATTTGGTTCGTACAATCATCGAAAAGTATGATATTGAAAAAGGTGCTGTCATTGGAGATCGATTATCTGATATTCAAGCAGCGAAAGATAATAACTTGCTGGCAATAGGCTGTAATTTTGATTTTGCTCAACAAGTTGAACTAGCGCAAGCTGATGAGGTTATTGATGATTTAGCGCAATTAAAGGATCTTGTAGCTGTCAGAGGGAGGTTGACTACGTGAAAGTCAGATGTTTAACCGCACAAGATGCCGAAGCTTATCTAGCTATTAGGTTAAAGGCTTTACAAAACAACCCCGAGGCATTTGGCTCAAGCTATGAAGAAGAGAAAGGTCAGCCAGTCGAAAAGTACATACTTAGGTTTCAATCCAATGATTCCATTACTGTAGGTGCTTTTGTGGATGATCAGCTTGTTGGAGTGGTTACGTTGTTTAGGGAAAGCTTGGCTAAGCTCCAACATCGCGCAAATATTATCGCGATGTATGTAGCTCCTGACCAGCGTGGATTAGGAATTGGTAAGTCTCTGATGGTAGAAGCTATCCAAGTCGCAAACAATTGGGCAGGCGTGGAACAGGTTTATTTAACAGTGGTCACGACCAATGAATCTGCAAAAAAACTATATGCTTCATTGGGCTTCGAGGTTTTTGGCATAGAGAAAAGGGCATTAAAAGTTGTCGATACTTATTTTGATGAAGAGCATATGGTGTTGTTTTTATAAATTTCAGTAGCGACTTAAGTGTTGGTGTTATTTACCGAAAAAGAATATTTGCAGATGAAATTAATGATTGAAAATAGGGAGGTGTGAATGTATGCATGATATTAACGAAATGGAAAACAACTCATTTATAATGGAAGTAAATGCTCCATACTCTTTAAACTATTTAGTGTTTATGCAAAATATTTTTGAAAACAGCAAAAATAGTGATGGGATAAGACCGTTATTTCCGTATGTTGATAGTTCGAGATGGGGTTTATTACAAAATGAAAATTTCACCAACACATTTAGGGAGATATGGAACGAAGTAATCGGTAAAAATAAGCGTTTAGATGATCATTCTAGCATGTTGGAAAATGAAAACACCTTATATCAACGGCTTTTTGAGAACAATGAGAATGGGCGGTTTGGGTATTCTGAAAGTATAAAGTTATTTTTGTCTTGGTGGGACGGGATTTATGGGAATATTGCAATCCAAAAAGTATTTGACGATGAAAGCATGAATAAAATCTATTGGGAGCTATCAAAATTGATAGAACCAACTACTGATATAACCATCACTAGACGATTAAAGATTGATTTAGTATATGATCAACAACTGCTAAAGGGGAAAATGGCTGACTCGTGGTATGTAGTTGTGCCGATAGAAGATATATTTGTACTGAAACCACAATTAGTGCCAAGCCTATTAAAAAGTTGTGAAATTACTGAATAAAAGAGGGGTTCTCCTGTTAAAAAAACTGAAAATGAATTTACTTTTTTCTATCACTATCTTGTTATTGCTTGCTTATGTTGTAAACGATGCATTAAAAGATAATAGTCAAGAAGTTGAAAAGGCTCTTCATTCTTTGAATCAACCGATATCCAAAATTATATACACTAAACAATTAGACAGAAGTCAAGCGATTGTATTTTACGAAAGTTCTGCTGGGGGCATAGAGTCTTTTGGAAATGCTAGATTCAAGAAGACTCTATTTGGTTGGCGACTGGTTGGTGCTGTAAGTGGTCAAAACCCTGAAGGCTATAAATTAAGCTGGAGCTTTTCCAATTTGACGTTTGATTTTTCAGGGTATACAGATTTAATAAGTGGGAAAATTTTTGACGCTGGCATTAAAGAAGTACGTATTGTTACTAAGAATGGAGTCGAATACAGTGCTGAAATTATTGAGCATAACAATAATGAAAAGTACTGGTTTTTAATCAGTGAGGGGGAAGAACTGCTAGGTGCTACGATTACAGCTCTTTCTCAAGATGGAGAAATAATTGAACAGATGACCAAGTAGAACGTGATTTTTAAAAAATGGGAGGTGGAAAATTGGAAATACTCATAATTGCTGCGTTTTATCTAAATCCGATTTTAGCGATTGTATTTTGTTTGAATTTAGTAGCAATAATTAAGAAGATGAGCGCTGACAGTAAAAGTGACACATCAAAAAATACCTTTTGGCTGACCATTTCATTTATGTATATCGTTTGGTCAATAACAGCAGCTGCTTTATTCGCTTATTAATGAACAAGATGCGTATCTGCATGGGATAACAGAAGCTATCAGGTGAAGGTAAGGATGTGAGTAGGGTGTTTGCCAAATGCATTACATTTCACGACTTCGGTACGCCAGAAGATGTGTTACGTGTTGAGGATAAAATGATTCAACCTCCTTCTACAGGGGAGATTCTCGTAAGAATGAAGATGCGGCCTATCAATCCATCTGATTTAATCCCTATAAAGGGAGCCTATTCACACCGTATTTCTTTACCGGGCATTCCTGGCTACGAAGGTGTTGGAATTGTAGAAGATGTGGGACCAGGCGTTTCTCAGACGCTCTTAGGGCGACGTGTCCTACCATTGCGCGGGGAAGGAACTTGGCAAGAATTTGTTACAACCCCAGCAGATTTAGCTGTTCCTGTACCAAAGACAATCGATGATTTTACAGCAGCACAACTGTATATTAACCCGTTAACAGCGTGGATTATTTGTACTGAAGAATTGAAATTGAAACAGGGCGATACATTACTCGTCAATGCATGTGGATCTGCGATTGGACGTATTTTTGCACAGTTAGCAAAGATTGTGGGTTTTCGATTGATTGCTGTCACAAGAAATAATACTTATACAGAGCAGTTACTTCAACTGGGAGCTACGCATGTCATAAATACTTCGGGAACCCCATTACAACAAGCGATAATGGATTTAACAAATGGTTATGGAGCAACGGCTGCCATCGATTCGATTGGAGGATCAGCAGGTACGGCTTTAGCATTTTGTGTTCGCGCAAATGGTATAATTGTCACTATTGGGCTCTTGTCTGGTGAGCCAATCAACTGGGCGGACATTATGAATCATGCAAAGGTTCATGTGAAGCTATTTCACCTTCGCTACTGGAATCAGTGTGTTTCAGTCGAGACATGGCAAAATACTTTTCATGACATCATCCAATTCATTCACAATGAAAAATTACGATTGATGGAGCCGGGATTTCAATTTGATTTAATAGATGTGAAAGAGGCTGTTCGGATGGCGGATTTTTCAAAGGGGAATGATGGGAAGGTTTTTTTGACTAGTAGGTAATGAAGGAAATTTATTGCATAAAAGTGGGAGTGTAGACAATGCCACTAACTTTTGCTCACCCAGCAGCCATACTGCCATTCTCAAGAAAGAGTAGATATATTCATTTTTCTGCATTGGTATTGGGAAGTATGGCTCCTGATTTTGAATATTTTTTAAAAGGTCGGCCAATGGGGGAGATTGGACATACCTTTGCTGGATTTGTTTGGTTTAACTTACCGTTAGTAATTCTTATATATTTTATTTATCGTATATTTGTACATGAAACGCTATTCAGCCACTTACCGATTTGTTTACAAGATTCTCATCCAAAAAGTATAGATTCTAATGGAATAGTGAAAATAGTGGTATTTTGTTATTCTGCATTGTTTGGAATGGTGACCCATATTGTCTGGGATTCTTTCACGCATATCAATGGATATATGGTACTGGAATTCCCTGAATTCTTCACTTTTAGTGCTAATATTTATGGCTTTTCGATACCTTTGTATAAGTTTTTACAACATGGAAGTACATTATTAGGGCTAACAATCATTTTGATTTATATGTATGTTAGAGCTTCATCTCAAAAGAATCATAGCCGGAATCATGTTTCTACTAAACATAAACTTATTTTCTGGTCTTCTACATCACTTTTGGCGGTAGTATTTGTGTTTCTATGGTATCTGATGGACTATGTTTCAATTAGTAGTTACGGGGTAGTGGTAGTTAGGATGATTGACTCTTTTTTACTGAGCTTATTAGTTAGTTCTTTGGCTTTTAAGTATAAATTGTCTGGGATTTATAAGGGGGATTAACACAGGGGTGAAGCGTTGCACAGTAGATTGTGAAGTCATTATTTCTCCTTATCTGAAGAACGTATGTATGGTATAATTAAACATGTAATAGAATAGGTTTTTCAAGGGTGGTCAGCATCCTGTTACTTGTTTCGGTCATGGACTATTTCCTGACAGAAGGGGGTGCTGCAAAGTGACTACATTCGAGGTGCTTGTGATCATGATTAGTTTTTCTTCACTAATCGTTACTGTGATTGCATTGGCGTATGATATGTCGCAAAAGAAATAATCCACCCTTGAGTTTCGCGACCCAGGTGGATTATTTCATCTTGTGACGCTGACCCCATGATGGGAACCAACTATTACATTGATCGTTTTGATGTTAGCGCATCAAAACGATCTTTTTTATTCTAATCAAACTATATATTCATTATACGTTTGAAACACAACGTTGACAACTAAATTCACTTTTATTTGGATCATTGCATTCACAATTTTATGGGCATAACTTCAAAATATTATGTAATAACCGATAGAAGAATTAATTGGAAATTTTAATAAATAGACGGAGGTAATCGTGATGAGAATTCAATCTACGAACCCTGTTACAATGGGCTATGTCAAAACACTAAAAAATGAAGAAACAAAAGAGCAAAATCTCGCCCACTTAATGTTGGATGAGGATGAGCTAAAGAACAATAAACCTAGATTTGAAGTTAGAAATGAAGGGGGATACATACGTAAATATGTTGTGAAAGCCAATGGTGATAAAATCCTGATTATGGAAACGAAACAAACCGAGGCACAAGAAGGAATGCAGTCGAATGAAACAGGCGATTTAATTGACATTGCTCATGATATGCTGATGAAACAGCTCGAAAAGTCATCTGATTCTTTACTACAAGAGAAAAAGCCGACAGCGGCGTGGGACAAAGAAAGCGGGATTACAAAATATAAAACAGGTATCTAATATGGGAGGAATCGTCATATGACCATCAATGCAGTCGAACCTTATCAAACAACAGCTTTATACGCAAAAAGTACTGCTGTGAAAACAGCTGCCACTGGAGAACAAGTATTTAATGTGCCCAAAACAGTAGCGACTACACAAAAAGATTCTTCTACTGTTTATGAAGAGCTTTCTGGTAAATATGATGTTCGGAATGCGACGTTCGATGAGATTGTTGCAATATCCAATACATTATATGAAGCAGGAGAAATATCTTTAAAAGAACATGCTCTTATAACATTTGATTATGAGCGTGCGACTAACTATTTAAAACGAAATGCACCAGGTGTTCCGGCCAATTTTAATATGTATGAAACAGCAGCTAACGGTATCGGCCAAAGAGATTGGATTGCCGAATTTGGTGCAAGAGCATCAAGTAATTTCAAGTATGGAAACTTAGTCGGATATCAAACCAATTCTAAAGTTCTTGCGATTTTGCAGAAGCTTGATACTCGACAAGACTAGTGAGTCACAACAGGGTAGCACCTATGTCATTCGAATAATGACATAGGCGCTACCCTTTTCATTCCTAAATATACTCCCCGAAGCCTTCTGATTTCCACGAATGAATGGCATGACGCTCCTTTTCGAATACTTTCTCCAAGTAAATCATCGTTGTTTCAATCTTCTCATGCCCGAGAGAGCGCATAATGTCATATATATCTACGCCGTTGAGCTTGGAAATAATCGCAAATGCATGTCGAAAAACGTGAGGTGTGATCGTCATCGTTTGATCGGATAACTTCAGTTGTTCTAGACTAGTAATTTCCTTTTTCACGTATTGCGACAAATAGGAAGGGGAATAGGCGCGACCTGTATTCGTTGTAAACAGAGGGTCTTCCAGCTGTGCTTGTTCAATGGGCAACAATCCCCGTGCTTGACGGAAACTCCGAATGCTATGAACGACTTTTTCTTTCAACGGCACATGCCGCCTCTTATTGCCTTTCCCTAGCACATCTAAATAGTAGCCTCCCTGAATAGCATCTACCTTCAAATCCTTTACCTCTAACGTACAAAACTCTTCATTCCGAATGCCGGTTGTTGTGAGAACATGAATAATCGTAAACATAATAGGTTGCTGTATATCTCGAAATGTATTCAGCAGTGTCACAATATCCGCTGGGCCTAAATCGCGATTCGGCCGGTCGTCTTTTCGAACCGACGCAATTCGTAGCCCTTCGTGAATCGGTTGCCGAATATAGCCCACCTTATGTAGAAATGAAAAAAATGCTTTCAGTATCGTTGTTTTTCGTTCAAGTGTAGCCGGGGAGTACGGGCCATTGCGAATTACATGCGGACTATGGGTCGCTAACCACTCCTGATACCTTCGTAAATGACGCGATTGGAGTGATTTAAACAGAGAGCCTTCTATTATATAGGTCATATCTACGTCAATTTCTGCACTATACGTGAAAAGCTGTTCAATGAACAATAGCAACTCGCGCTCATACTCCCGTACCGTCCTTTCTGTACGATTATTTTCTTGATTTAAATGGCGACGTTCGTAAAGAAACCATTTCATCATATCAGAATCGGTAAAATCATGAAAAGCCGGCTGGCCATTTTTCTCCGCCTCATCCAAGCAGTTTTGGAGAACAGGAAGTGTAGAAATATTTCTTAATTCATTTTTTATATCGATTATTTGGAATTGCTTGTTTTCTACAAGTGAAAATGTCAAAGTGAACCCACCTTTTTATAAATCTTAAATTTTATAAGTTAGTCTGTTTTAATACAATTCTAAATTATAGAGATACATTCAATTTTTTCTTACTCATCCAGTTTACCATAGTTTTAATAAAACATAAAAAAAGTATCCATTTGTTTATGTTTAGTTTAAGTCAAATAAAATAGTTTTGTATTCAAATATGTATACCTATAGCTATTTGATTTATAGTAACTAAACCAATTTGAATTTAATTTGTAATTAGATTATACTTAATGAGAAAGTTATAACTATTTAAATGAATAAAGAAGCGCTTCAATTATTTACATAGGTAAAATAAGATGAAAAAGTCCATATTATCTTTTATTTATAAAAAGATCATCAACAATACAGGAGAGATTGCATTGAATGAATGGTATACCAGACAACAAGTAGCGGACATACTGGGCATTTCGAAGGCGACTGTCTATCATTACGCCAAACAAAAGAAAATTATCAAAATAGAAGATCCGCATCGTCTTATACGTGAAGCGAGGTACAAAAAGGAAGAAGTAGATGCACTAGCAGAAGAACGAAAACGACATCAACCAACAGGGTTGCGACCTTCCGAACTCGCCAAGCAATTAGGCGTGACGACGCAGCGTATTTATACCTTGATTCAAGAGACTGAGTTACCTGTGGATGAATTGCCGGTTGGAGATGAGCGGACGATTTATTCTATCCCAAAAGAAACGGCGGCGTGGATTCGGCAGGAGATCGAGCGAACTGCCTCTGTACGGGGTACACGTGTTGAATTTTATGATGCTAAATTCGATATCGCACTGTATCAGTGTTTCCGCACCCAGCAAGGTCAGGATATACGTGTGTTGCGTAACGATAACCAGGAGTGGGGATTTTATTTGCAATCACGCACATGGATTCCTTTTGCGGATGGTGTGAACGTCTTTCAGTATGAGGCGGTGTACCCGATTCATCAGCCGAATCACAGTGTAAGGGGCTATACTGATTTCTCATTGCCAAAGGATTTAGAGGAATCCTTTGATTTCCTCGATTTTGTGTACCAGGTATGGGGAATTGAAAACATTCGTATCCGTGAGCAAGAAGGGCATATCGATTTATCGATCAAAAGTGGGGTCGTGGTATTGGGCATACCCGTTCCAGAAACTTTTACAGAAAGTATGATTGAGAAATTACTTGTCTTAGGTGATGTCGTGATGGAAGAAGGACAGTGGACGCTGATTAGTGGCTACAGGAGGACAACATTTGACTTACCGAACAATTTGTTGGATGAATTGCAGGGAATTGCGAAAGCAAACAATCTGTCGATGAGTGAATATGTCGAGCTCGCGGTGCGAGAGAAGATGGAAGGAGAATAGGCTAACGACTAAAAGATCGAATGGGGTATGTAGTTACCTCATTCGATCTTTTGGTTGTGTGTAATTCTGAAAATTCATCAACCTATAGCTTGATTCATCCTCAAATTAAGGTGTTTTATCAGAAATTAAGGACAGTCACAATAATCTGTTATATAGTACTTATCAATAAGTATTATTGTTTCAATACAGGGATGTTGAAACAATTTAAAAAATGGAGGTGAGTAGCATGGAACAGATGAAGATATTAACGGAAAAACATTGTATAGAGTGTGGTAACAAAATTATCGAAAAGCATGAATCAGTACTGTATGAATGTGAGCGTTGCATTGGCAAGCATGAGCATTGAGTAGAATCTCTATTTCCTAGATGACAGGGAAATAGAGATTTTTTGGTTTTGCTGTTAGCGGGAGAAATGGTAAGATTAATCTTGACAGAATGGAGCTCGTGTCTATTGGAAAATGACAAAATCCTTTCAGATGGCCAATATTATAATACCGTTGTTATGGGGAGATTTAATAGATAAGGCCTTTTTCATATATTCCGTGAAAAGCCAAATGTACAGATACAAAACCCGTAAAATAAAAAATATCCACCATGAATTCTTGTCATTGAAGGATTCACGGTGGATATTATTATTTTATATACGATTATTCAACATGTCTTAAGCGATTAATATCTCGTTCTTGTTTAGTAGATTTTCGGAAGATTAAATCAAGGTCAGTCTCAACGAAACGTAGTGTGCGGTCTACTCGGCCAAAACGTTTTATTGTATCCTGTTCGAGTTTTTCTAAGTTCAGATTGGTTGCCCTAGCAACTTGAAGAAGTTGTTGAATATGCTCACCTTGACGGAGCTACTCTGTCTCAATCATTGTTACACTTTTGTAACTCAGTCAAAATTAATTCAAAGTTTTGCTCACTCAATTTCATAGCCTTCTTAAAATATTCTAACCTCATTATATCACATCATGTAAGGGGTTCTTCTTCATAATCCCATTGAAATATCCAAAAAAGAAACAGAGAAACTGACTTATACTTTTAATAAGTATAAGCCAGTGAAATCAATCTGTTCTTAATTTTGAATAGATATTGAGGTCATGAAATTGTCCATTGACTCTTTCAGTCTGTCTTAATGTCCCCTCAAATGTAAAGTTTAACTTCTGTAAAACTTTGATTGAATTCACGTTTTCAGGATGTACTTTTGCTTCGATTCTGTTTAATGCTAACGTCGTGAATGCATGCTTTACTAAAGAATTAATAGCTTCTGTAGCATATCCCTTACCCCAAAATGCTTGAGCAATATCATAGCCTATTTCAGCTTTTGCATGTTCGAAATCTAAGGAATTATACCCACAAGAACCGATAATTTCAGTCGATTCTAGTTCAACTATGCTAAAGCGTATAGCCTCGTTAGCTTGTGCAAGTCCATCTAATAATTCAATCATCTCTTTTGCTTGGTTTTCATTTGCAAAACTACTGATATTCATAAATTTAGTAACGTCGGGGTCAGACCAAATGCGAAACAAACTAGACGTATCCGACACTTTCATTTTACGTAAGTATAACCTTTTTGTGTGTAACTCTGTCATCAATACTTTTCCCTCCATTGTGTTTTTGTAGTTGGGTTAAAGATATTGATATCTGCGCATAGTTCAGTCCCTTCCGAATAAAATACAGTTTGATTATACAATTGGAAAATAGGGAATGCAAGTCGTTGTTCCATCTAGTTATGAAGTAGTTCAAAAGCGAATGGAAAAATCTCCTTGTATAGTTTATCTATTCATAGTATACTACTAAAATTCTAACTATTTACATTACATGAATAAGAAACATCAAATTGTGCAAGGACGTGATCATGATGAGCTTGATTGTAACGAAAGAGCTAGCCCAAACCATTGAGCTATCAGAAATAGACGCCTTACATTCACGGCTAATGGCTATGCAAGCCATTGAAGGGAATCCAATGGGCGTTGACATCCAACAGTTTGGCAATGCCACCGCATTCTCTGTAAAAAACATACCTGGTCCCTCCTTTAATACAGTGAAAGGGTTAACAGATGGGGATGAGCAGTTTATGGATCAACTTATCGAGTTTTATACCGAGAAAGAGATACGTGTACGATTTGAGTTGACACCTGCACATGCCTCACCAGATTTGTTGGCACATCTTCAGCAGGCTGGATTTTATCATTCTGATTTTCATACGTCTCTGTATGGCTCGCTCATACAAAGCGCCGTAACAGTTGATGAAAGAATCACTATTCGCCGCCTGGAGAGTCATGAATTTGATTTATTTGCGGAAATTTATGCAAAAGGTTTTCAAATGCCTACATTTTTACAAAGTGGGATTGCTCAAAATAATGTAATCCTACACGGCAATGACCACTGGACTTTTTACCTTGCCAGTTTGGACGATGAACCTGCCGGAATTGGTGTGTTGTTCGTAAAAGATGGAATGGCTACGCTTGCGGCGGCAGCTACTGTTCCACATCTACGAAGTAAAGGGGTTCAACAGGCTTTGATTCATCAACGCATCCAGCATGCAACAAGGCTACACAGCAGATTAATTGTCGGGCAAGCCGAATTTGGGTCAGTTAGTCAAAACAATATGGAGAGAGCAGGAATGAAAATTGCTTATACGAAAGCGATTTGGGTACAACAATAATAATAGTTGGGGGAGATCTGTATGTTTACTTATAAAATTGATGACAAGACAGAATTGAAAATGCTAACACTGCAAGATACGGAGTCATTATTTATGTTAACAGATCAATCACGAGAACACTTAAAAGAGTGGCTACCTTTCATTGATTATACGAAGACCTCAGCAGACACAGCAGCATTTATAACTTCGACTATGAAACAATTTGGTGATAACAATGGCTTTCAAGCAGGTATTTGGTATGAAGGAAAACTTGCGGGAGTCATCGGGTTTCATAAAATTGATTGGAGCAACAAATCGACCAGTATAGGCTATTGGTTAGGGAAGGGCTTTGAAGGTTCGGGGTTAATGACCAAATCGGTTAAAGCCTTTGTCAATCATGCGATTATTGAACTCGGCTTAAATCGCGTGGAAATCCGAGCGGCCGTAGAGAATAAAAAGAGTAGAGCGATTCCAGAAAGACTAGGTTTCACAGAGGAAGGATGTATTCGCCAGGCTGAATGGTTGTATGATCATTACGTGAACCATGTTGTTTATGGTATGTTGGCAGAGGATTGGCAAAGGAAACAGAACCAATGATTGAATTGATGAATGTAGGAGGTTTTTCATATGACTATTGTACAAGCAACAATAAATGACCTGGATGCGTTAACCGAACTTTTTGACCTGTATCGTCAATTTTATCAGCAACCATCTGATTTGGATGGCGCAAGGACTTTCCTGAATGATAGATTAAGCAATGAGGAATCTATTGTCTTTTTGGCTTTGGATAACAACGAGGCAATCGGCTTTGTTCAACTCTATCCATCGTTTTCATCCGTCAGTATGAAACGGACATGGGTGTTAAACGATTTGTATGTGAAAGAATCTGGTCGTGGTAAAGGCTTTGGTGAGGCATTGATACGGAGAGCGATTACTTTTGCAGTAGAGGTGGGTGCAAAGGGGGTACTGCTTGAAACAGGGAAAGACAATATAACAGCACAGAGGCTGTATGAGAAAATTGGATTTGCCAAAGAAACGAATTACTTTTACTTTTTTAGTGTGTAATACTAAATACGTGGAGGCAGTCACATGACTGGAACGAAGGAGCCCGAGATGAAAAGTTCAGTGGATCAATTAAAAAGTCGTGGCTATATAACAATTGAAGATGTAGAAAGTCATATGAATCATACAAAGTCTGAGTGGCTAGAAATGATTCAGTCAAAAGAAGCTTATCAACGCACGATTGCCGTAAAGCTACTATCTGAAAAATGTGATGTAGATGATGAATTGATTCAACTGTTTCTACAGAGGCTTGTACAAGAAAAAAAGCTGTATACAAAGATTGAACTATGTGATGCGTTAGCAAAAGGCGGTGTTCAAGCTGCCAAACTAATGGTCAATTATTTAGGACGAATAGGAAACAATCAGCATCAGGCATTACCTACAAAGGCTTTCAATAAAAACAGTTATCCATTGCCGAGAGATATTATTACCAGAACGTTGGCGCATATGAATCCAGATATTTTACCTATTTTATTGAATGTACTTCAAACAAATCAATTACCTGTAATAAGAGAAGTCATTGATGCTATAGGATTCATCTGTTTCTACAACAATCTACATACCGATAGTCAAATAAGTGACGCGCTTATGCTCTGTTTGAAAAATTATGCTTATGATGATGTGATTCGTTGGAAGTTGGTTAGATCATTCGAGAGTTTCGATGACAGCAATGTAATCCATTCACTTGAGGACATTGAACAAAATGATAGCGAACAAATCATCAGAGGCGAAGCGAGAAGATCACTGAACATGATTAGTGACCGAATAAATTCTATATGAATGATTATCATTATGCGGCAGACATAGGTGCTCAAGCCACTAATAGGTTGAGCACTTTTGGCGTTGTCTATATATTTTTACCATTCACATCAAACTCACCGTTAACCTGAAATCTGAAATTCTGATATAAGTAGGTGGCTGAATGGTTGTTTTCGTATGTGAAACGTATAGGGAGTAATTAATAATTACGTAACCTTTATCAGGTCTACCCGTCAAATCAGCTAAAGGGGGGAATATCTCTTATGAAGCGATACCTAGTTTTCCTGTTAATTGTCTGTTTGACCTTAGTGGGGTGTGATGCAAAGGATAGTGCGGTTAAAGGGCAAGTTGATCGACGAGGGGTCATTACTGAAGTCGATGTGACTGGAAACCGTGTGTTGGTGGATGATTCAGACGATGGGCTTATTTGGCTGACTTTACCTAGTTTTTATGACATCACAAAATATGAAGTGAATCAGGAGGTTGTTGTATGGATAGATGGCGGCATCAAAGAATCCTATCCCGCTCAAGCAACAGCACGAAATATTGAAATATTAAAGGTGGAGGAACTATCATCCGATGCGTTCGATTATAATAATCATGCGTTTCCGCCTAATCTAACTGGATTTGTTGAGATAAATGGCACTCGTTATAAAATGGCAAAAGGCGGCTTTAAGTGGACAAGAAAAAATCAATCCATTATGACAGATGCTGCTAGTCCAACGCAAATTGCGGAAAATTTGGAGCCCATTATCGTTGAAGCCAATAGCGAGGCCATCATTGTGATTGAGCAAAACCCTATCCTGAGTGTTTTTATCTGGGATACGGATATTGAACAACAGGCTGTCACTGTAGAAGAAGGCCATATCTCACTGCCTGCTACTAGCGGCAATACAATCTACGAAGTCGTAGCGAAATGGGAGAATGGTAGAGTTTCGTTTACATTTGTTGTAGAAGTAAAATAATGAGTTGCCGTAACCATTAGTGAGTAGTTTTTCGAACTGCTCTTTTTGACGTGAAATAAATTCCCTTACAATTGTAAGCGTTTTTTTGTAGAGGATATGATAAGATTCTAACATAGTCCTTTTTTCAATGAAGGCAATATAGTTCCTTCATTTTACAATAAAATAATAGCTAGTCCATAGCAGAGATGAGGTGTCCCAATGAGCAAATTAACGAAATCATCGTCCGATAAGATTTTATTCGGGGTTTGTGGAGGAATGGCGGATTTTTTCAATTTACCATCGTTGATTGTAAGGCTACTATTTGTTTTTGTGCCAGGATCCATTGCTGTCTATTTAATATTCGCATTATTTTTGCCTAAGGAGTCACTTTAATAAGCGTTTAAAAAAGAGTAGTGTTAACACCACTCTTTTTTGCATTGTAATATTCTTAAATTGAAGGTATTTTTTCATTGTCTGTATGGTAGAATTCTAAAGGAATATTATTTAAAAATGTAAGCAGAGAGTAGGAAGTTGTTTGAAGAAGCAAGAATTAGCAAGAGGTTTGAAAAATCGTCACGTGCAACTGATTGCGATTGGTGGAGCAATCGGAACAGGATTATTTCTAGGCGCAGGAAAATCAATTCATTTAACAGGGCCGTCGATTTTATTTGCTTATCTGATCACAGGTATTGTCTGCTTTCTAATCATGCGTGCACTCGGAGAGCTACTCTTAAGTAATTTGAAATACAATTCGTTTGTAGACTTTGTACAAGATTATATGGGCAATATGGCAGCATTTATCACGGGGTGGACGTATTGGTTCTGTTGGATTTCTATCGCGATGGCTGATTTAACCGCAGTTGGACTCTACACGCAATTCTGGTTCCCAGACGTGCCCCAGTGGATGCCAGGTCTTATCGCACTCGTTGTGTTGCTGATGATGAACCTTGCGACAGTCAAACTGTTTGGGGAAATGGAATTTTGGTTTGCCTTAATTAAAATTATTGCTATTTTAGCACTCATTGTCATTGGTGGTTATATGATTTTCAAAGGGTTTACGACTGATGCAGGAACAGCAAGCCTCTCTAATTTATGGAGCCATGGCGGTATGTTCCCGAACGGAGTGACGGGCTTTATACTGTCCTTCCAGATGGTTGTGTTCGCCTTTGCAGGTATTGAGTTGGTAGGATTAACGGCTGGAGAAACAGCAAACCCTGAAAAAGTAATTCCAAAAGCGATCAACAATATTCCAATTCGGATTTTAATTTTCTACATTGGCGCATTGACTGTCATTATGAGTATTTACCCGTGGGATGCTATCAATCCAACGGAAAGTCCATTTGTACGCGTCTTCATGGCTGTCGGAATCGCAGCTGCGGCTGGTATCGTTAATTTTGTGGTCCTGACATCCGCTGCCTCTGCATGTAACAGCGCCATTTTTAGTACTAGCCGGATGGTTTATTCACTCGCGAAAGATAAACATGCGCCTATCCCTTTTACTAAATTAACAGGCAATAAAGTACCTTCTAACGCTTTGTTCTTTTCAACGATTGTCATTCTGATAGCTGTTGTACTGAACTATGTCATGCCAGAAGGCGTCTTTACGCTTATCACAAGTATCTCGACGGTGTGTTTCATCTTCATTTGGGGTATTACAGTTATCAGCCATCTGAAATACCGTAAAAGAAGACCGGATTTAGCTAGAAGGAGCAAATTTAAAATGCCGTTTTACCCACTTTCCAACTATTTGATCTTGATTTTCCTTGCATTCGTGCTAGTTGTGCTAGCACTGGCAGAAGATACACGCATCGCGTTGTTCGTCACGCCTGTGTGGTTTATTTTGCTGATTGGGATATATAAGATGCGGGGAGTTCGGAACTGACAATTTTCCGCAAAATAATTATGAGAATAATTCATTGATTCTATAACAAAATGCGAAGTTGCTGGGGAAACGATCAGCAACTTCGCATTTTGGTTAAGAGATATTTACATGATGATTTTTTTCGCCAATAAACCAAGCACTAATCCGAGCAATATGGAAGCTAAAGTTCCCAATAAGAAGTATTCAGCCCAATTTCGATCATCTAATTGCTTAAAACGCGCAATCGACTTTGCCGCAATTATGAAAGCAATCGATGGATACGCACCTACAATCGTTAATGAAATCACTAGTAATCTTTCTACGTAGCCAATTAACCTTCCACGTGAAGGTAGGGGATTGGAATAGGTAAGGTAATGGTATTGCTCTGTGAAATTACTATCAATCTTAGACGGATGACTAGATTTTTCTTTCGTTAATTGATTAGTAAGCGTAAATTCCCCTTCGAAATTTACAAATTCCGAAGGCAGCGAGCCTACCAATAAATTTATTATGTGACCACTCACACTTGTAGCCAAAATAAAAAGAATGACAATAAAAAGAAATGTATTGAGCACGTCTAAACTGCCGATTTCATTCTCCTCACTGAGCAATTGTAGTAATCGGGTCACTATCTTTGGCGTGGTCATATGAAAGAAAATCATACAGGTGATCAGCAACATCGTAATATGTAATAACTGGTCTACCAGGAAAAAACATAACTTTTTTAAACTGTTACTATCTTTTGCTTTGATGGTATCCAACAGCTTTATTTTCAATATATCAATCACTAGATGCGACACGACTATAAAGGCTAGGGGAAGTAAGAGATAGCTGAATATATTCGTAAAGTGATGAGAATACCCCCAGATGATTACGAGTGCTAGTCCAGTTGTAATTAGATGGTGGAGCATATGCTTCTTTAAATTCTTCATCTTGTTTTTTACCATGGCATCCGTTTGTAGCCAAAAGTCAGCTACTAAATGTGCAAGAAGTAACAATAAGACTATCATCGTTTCTCCCTCCATTTCTAATCAATTGAAAAATACTCATGAAGATTAGCGCTCACACTCCGCTTGATATTCTGTTGCAGTTGATTGTTGATGACTTGGTGAGCATGTTCGCTTTCTGGCTGCAACGAATTCAATACTTTGACAACATCATGAAATGCACTTGTAATAGAGTCATAATTCCCTTTTTTTAAATGGCTTGAAATAGTCGATGCAGACCGACTAAGATAATGACTTATTCTATTTTGTTGGTCAAGGACGAGAAGCAAAGAACAGACAAGTGACTGAATAGCTGTTTGTTCTTTTATTTGATCTTGTTGTAATTTTAAAATCATATTTAATAAGGTCTCAAATTGGCTTCTAAAGAGGTGATACCCTTCAAAGGGGTTTTCATTTAGAAAATCAGCTAACTCAAAATTGAACTGGCCCCTATTTTGCTCTTGGTGTTTTAGCAAGTCGTTAGCATGTCTTGCTTGCTTCATGAAAGGATGAATCCAAGTCTCAATATCGAGAGTATTGATGTTTTCCTGAATGTCGCCAAAAGAGAGGCCAAAATAGGGTTTATGATCTTTGAATGCCCATAGTTGACTAATGTAAAAGGCAAGTGTGTAAGCTGTTGCATAGCCACTACTGACGACCACGATCTCATCACCAGAACGATGGATGACTTGAGTCGTTGTGATATCCCTCGTCCAGATAGCTATCCTTTCTTCTAACTGCTGAAGATACTTACTTAATTCACCGCCAATGTCTCCTTTGGAAGAATTGCTTACGTCCATAATAAAAACAGAAACTGGGTAAGTCATATAAATCTCCTCTCAACTGATTTGTAGTGAATGGCTGGTTAAATCACCATATTAATTCGTCTATTCAAACGAATATAACACCATTTCGTCTATTCAGTCAAACTTACTTAAAATTCTACTGTATAGACGAAATTAGGCGACGCTCATTGAGCTAAAGGTGACATAGGAACGTCAAGTGCTTAAGAGTTAATAATTAGTACGTTAGACGATGCCGAGAACGCTTCTGGGCGAGTGATATGAAATTGATAACAAATACTTAAGGGAACTGGATAGGTCTGATCCTCTTCTAATTTTCAATTAACGGAACATACAAATCAATCCGTTTAATTGAATTAACGTGTTTATTCGGATGACGAGCACCTTCCTCTAATGTGGGGGATTCGTAACTAACAATAAAGGACCATTGCTAGTATGAGTAGCAATGGTCCTTTATTTTTATGACATAAAAATAACCCACCGTGGTCCACATTGTCAAGAGGCGTGGTGGGTTCTATTACCTACAATATACACTGACCATTCAAATGTGTACAGTATTATTTTATATGTAATCATTTGGTGGTGGAATCTTTCAAACAGCCTGCTTAACAAAGTAATTGGTTCAATATTATGATAAAATCATTCATAATACGATAAAAATCTTGTTTATCCTATCGGCTAAAAGAAGGGAGACGAACGATGATAGAGCATTTGAAAAAATATTTACAAACCTTAAAAAAGAAAACTATATCCATCGACGAACTACAAAGCTTCTCGGCTAACGCAAACATACCCTATGAGCAATTTGTTGACATGATACAATCACTTGAAAAATCGCATGTCATAACGATGGTCAAAGCACATGGTCGCACATCACGTCCACCATTTTTAGCGAATACATACCGTATTCAACAAGCAGCCCTAAAAGAAGATTATTTTGTTCAACTTCAGCAATTACGATTGGAATTACATAAACAGATTCGCTTAGATCGCTATTTCCGACTTAATGAAAAAGTAATGCAACAAGATCTCCCTTATCTGCGTAAAATTCATCAATATCTTGTAAACAGCGGTTTGCCAACTTATGCGGTACCTGCCCCTGAACGCAGTTTTGAACTTGTAGGTGATGAAAAGTGGATTGAAGAAACTGGCGGTGCCGAGTGTCTAAAACGAGTAGAGCTGTGGGATAAAATGAATATTATGCCCGTTGGAGATCCATTGATGTTTGCTGTAAACGGGGTAAGAATAAATGAAAACCATCACATTCATCTGATTGTAGAAAATAAGACGACCTATCAGGGATTGTTGCCTGCACTAAAGGACAGTCGATTTACAACTTTGATTTACGGAAGTGGTTGGAAAGTTGATAAAGGGATGGAAAGTTTCCATGAGCAATTGCTGGTTAACGGGGTACATACTTTTTATTATTTTGGTGATTTAGATCGGACGGGCATCTCGATTTGGTATAAACTACACCAGGCATTCGATGTATTACCGGCACGTGCATTTTACGACAAATGTCTTCAATGCCGACCGTCCCTAGGGAAAGAAACTCAAACAATCTTGGACGGTGCACTCGCTTCTTTCTTATCCTTTTTCCCTGAAAATGAACATTCGAACATAATACAAATGCTTAAAACCAATCATTATTTACCCCAAGAAGTATTGAAAACACGCGAGTTACAAATGATTTGGAGGGTGTGGAGTGATGCAATTTTCTGATACTTTAACACTGAATTATAGTGAACGTGTGAGACGTCTTGCCCTATTCGAGCCGTTATTTGAACTGGATCGCCTACAAAGAAAAGATCTCAACGGTAAAACAATTCCGATGAAAGATTTTGGGTTTCTAACGCTATTGTTCTTTTTTGAACATAAACTGATGCGTAATCAGAAGGTAAATGCGGCCGACTTAGGAGACTTTTTAAAAGAAATGACAGGCGATCGACTGTCCATCTCTGACGATAGTTATCTTCAAATTGCCCGCGAGATCATTATGAAATTTCGTCCATCTGGGGGAAAGTGTATTGTTCCCTATTACAATTGGGAAACCAAAGTGGAGGAATCTGTTCAATTTTCATTTCTACGTGATAATGATTTTCAAAAAGGCATCCAATATTATACCTTAGATGAAGATGGACTCGAACTCGTTTTTGCAACCCGAGAGTTTTACAGTGAGTTTCAATTATCGATTCATCAACTAATGCTACGAAAGCAGCTTGAGAAAGGGGAATTTAAAAGTGCACTTCGACAAATGAACGAAATGTTTATCGAAGTCGAACGATTAAATGAGCGAATGTTGAAGGTAGGGCGTGAAATTAAACGAAATATCGTCTCTAGTGAAACTTTTTCTCGTTATCAAAAATTGCTAGAAGATATTTATGATCGTTTAAAAAGGGAAAATGAGGAATTCGATGAGCTAACGACTTTTGTTAAAGAGACGCAAGATCATTTGTATTATGAAAATATAGAACAAGAAGAACGTACAGCCTACCGCTACATATTAGAAATCGCCAAAGAGCTAGAACGTGTTCATGGCGAGCATGGTGCATTGTTATTTCAATGTATGGAAATGAAAAACACAGCATTAAAGGCAGCACATGAATCCTTATACTTTTCAGGTGTCGCCTCATTTAACTTTGAGCAAGACATTACAACACGTCTATTAAACAGTCCCGCTGCACTTGAAGGTGTCAAAGGACTTGCTGCACCGTTTGGTTCACTTGAGCAAATAGAAGTATGGTCTCCTTTGACAATTTTTGAACCTCAATTGATTGGGAAAATAGAAGAAGAACAAAAGACTTCTGAATTTCTAGTTGTCGATGAAGAAGAGCAAAAAATGAAATATGCCGTAATTCAAAACGAAGCATATGGTGAAATCATGCGCCTATTAATCGTAGAATTGGAAACGCAGCCGTCATTACTCTTTTCTGCTTTTATAGCTAGTGTAGTTGACACAAACCTATTGGATCATCGATTATTTTATGAATTTTTACTCGTGTTACATCAACGCTCACCTTTACATACTTCACAATCATTTGAAGAATCCACAACAGAACATGCTTTATCGTCTATATTTTCTTTGCTTGGTAATCGTACACTTACAATCACCGAGCAAAAAAAGATTTTACAAGTAACTGAGCGTTATTCAATACAAGAAATGCTATTTCAATTGGAGGGAGGCGTGGAAGATGTATGATGAACAAGCCATTTTACGGGCTTTCACAGTGTATGCCGAATTGACGAAAAATGGCGTGCTGGAAGGGGAACTTTTTGAAGACTATACAGCAAGTGAAGACATTCGAAGATTGATCGAACAGTTCGTGAAAGAAGTAGAATGTACAACTGTTGTTGCGGGGGATCAAATGTTCCTTGTGCCCCTTACACGCCACTCATCGTTTCATTACTCGAATGAAACAATGAAAAGAAAATATTTGAAAAGCCAATCAACAAATGCCGATTTGTATTTGCTCTACTTTTCGACACTCGTTTTCTTCGGTGAATTTTATAATAGTTATGCGACGACAGAGGCAACGATTGATTTTTTGCGTATTGATGACTGGGCACGCAGCATGAATCAGCGAATCACCTTTTTAAAAGGGCATGATTTAGAAGCATTAGCTACGTTGGAAAAGGAATACTCTTATAATTGGTTAGCAATTGTTGAAAGATGGGACGGACTTGATGATTTGAAAGAAACCGCCAAAAGACAAGTTGGTAATACACAAAGTCGGTTAAGTTTTCTAGATTCAGTAAGTCGTTTTTTAATCGCAGAAGGATTAGCAACATGGATTGGTGAGGGTGAGCTTGCTTTAACTGAAAAAGCAAAAGTTATTATCCAAAGTTATTTCATGGAATACGAATACAACCGTGCTATTTTAGATTTTCTTTATGCACATGAATTGAATAAGGAGGTTGAGGAGTAAGATGCCTGCCATTTCAAAAATTCGTTTTACGAATATCGTTTATGAAGATGGAAATAAGAGATATAATGATGAGATTTTTGTTTTTGATGGTGAGAATAGTGCTATTTTATTGGAAAATGGCGGGGGAAAGACTGTTTTTATTCAAACGGCTTTGCAAGCCATTATTCCACATACCAATATGGCCAGCCGGAAGATTAAAGAGACACTGACGCTTGACGAACCTGCGCATATTGCTATCGAATGGATTATTTCAGACCGCCCTAGACGCTATGCACTGACAGCAGTCACCTTATTTCGCGGACAAGACCAGCTTGATTCTTACCGATTTGTGACGGAATATGCGGAAGGCAGTAAAGAGTCGATTGAGCATTTACCATTTGTGAAAGAAATTGCGAATGGGGTTAGAACAGCTGAAAAAGGAGAAATCCTCGACTATTATCGTGCACAAACGAAACAAAGTGGACGAATTTTTGAAACGATTTCTGGTTTTCAAGAACATATCGAACGAAATTATCAAATTATCGCCAAAGAATGGGCAAGTATTATAAAAATTAATAGCGCTGAAGGCGATATCGAAAAATTCTTCGAGAAATGTGAAACATCTCAACAATTATTTGAAAAGCTACTCATTCCAGCTGTGGAACGCTCAATGCACTTTAACAAAGATGAAACCTTTGTCGATTCTTTCACCGCACGGCGTAAAGGCTTTAAAATCCATCGTCAAATGAGTGAAACGATTCGGGAACACGAACAAATTAGAGAGCAATTAACTACCTATCAAGAAACCTTTTCAAAATTGCATGAAATGGAACAAGCCTTTCGCACAGTAAAACAAAAAACAAAGGCATCAGCAGCTTATCACGATAAAATGCTGCTAGATCAACAGAAAAAACAACTTGACAATGAAAATGCCCTAAAGAGAGCAAAAGATCAGTTAGATATCTACGAAAAGCAACAAGCATCTTATGAAGTGCACGTACTACAGGATAAAATGACTCATGAACAGACAATTGTTAACAATATTACAGCAGAACGAGATGCACTAAACGAACGGTACACAGCGACAAAACAAGAAATTTTATCCTTAAAAGTTGCTGATGAAGAAGATAAAATTCAAAAAGCTGAAGGGATAATACTGGCCAAGCAAGAAGAATTGTCTAGTTTAGATGTGCAACTAGATATTCAAGAATTGCAAGCACAGCAAACCTATCATTTGAGAGAAATTAAAGGGTTCTTCCTTGAGTTGGAAGACAAGTTTGACAAAGATATCGCAGAACACAAACGCGAGCAAGTCTATTTCGAGCAAGTAGTCGCTGATGAACAAGCTCGGCTAGTGTCATTAGAGCAACAAGAAAGTCAAACAAATAGGAAAATGATTCAACGTCAAACGGAGGTCATAGGACTCCAAAATCAACAAAAAGGTATTGTACAATCGCTGACAGTCATGCAGGAAAATGAAACGGTTGGTGATGTGAAAAAACGATTAGAAGTTCAAACAGCAATGCTTGATCAACATATTAGTGCAACAGAAACGAATAATAAACAGCTGGAAAGAGAAGTTGGGGCAGCGGATCAAGCAAGATACCAATTATACAAAAAAAAGACTGAGATAAGTAATCAACACGTAGCTAAGGCAAAAGAATTGGAACAAATGAAGCGCAAACATCAATTCATGATTGAACAATTACAAGCGATGCAAACACGGTGGTATACGCTTGATTCCATTTACAGACAGGAAGAAACAATACGGGGCAGCATTCAAAATGAATTACAACATTTAAATACATTAAAAGTAGAGAAGTTACAAAAGGAACGTCTGGCGCTCCGTTATGTTGATGATTATGAGCAAATGGAACAGTTTTTTGCCGATCCTTATATCGATGAACAAATTGAGCAATGGCAAAATCAATTTGATTTTCTGGAAAAAGGTACACGTTTTTTATCGCAGTTAAATCTCTCCTTGGAAACACAAGACTATCCTTATTGGCCTATTTCTTTAATCACTACAACAGACCAAGTGCCGAAACTTATCGAAAAAATAACAGCACAGCGTGATAAGATTCAATATCCTTTACTCGTGCTATCGCTTGATGAGGCAAATGCACTTGTACAAGGGGAACAAAAGGCAATCACACAAGTCGTCGTACCCACTCATTGGGATTATCATAAGGAAATCACTAATTTTACTGAATGGAAACAAAATCTTCGTGCACGTGCAAATATACTCATTTCAGAACGTCAGCAAGTAGAAGATACTTTAGCAAAATGGAGCCATATGGAGCAACAGCTTATACAATTTTTAGCCGAATGTCCTCAAGTATTGATTTTTGAAAAAGAGGAACAGATTCGATCGTTAAAAGAAGACTTAGAAGCAATCGAACAACAAATTCGTAGCTTTACAACAGAAATAGAGGAGAAAAGTGAAAAAATTCGTATACAGCAAGCTGAATTAATAGATGATCGAGATAGCTTACATCACCTAAACATGCAATTAGCAGATGCAATTCGACACGAACAACTCAATCAACAGGTAGAAGAAAAGCAAAAGCAAGTACATGCATTGGAAGAAGCATCCCGCCTCGTTAAAATTGATTTACAAAAGGCTGTTTTTGCTGTTAAGAGGAGCAGCGAAGCGTTGGAGAACTGTAAGGAGCGACTGGGTGAAAGAAAGTCAGATAAAAGATCACAAGTCGATAGCCATATACTGTATTTAAAATCAAAGGACATGACACAGCCTGTTTTTTCAAGCAAAAGTATTGAGCAATTGACAGCGACATACGATTCGGTGATAAGGAAGTTAGCGAACGAGTCTACTACACGTCAATTAATTCAGCAAAAGATTGAACAATTTATCACCAACAAACAGGAGGCCGAGGATCGATTAGCACAATTGCATAGTGAGGGGGAGCCAATAACAAAAATACTGTTACTGCCGTCTGATATTAAGCAGAAAATTTCACAACTAACCATGCAGCGCAATGAAGAAAAGACGATGTTATCAGAAAAAGAGGAACAACTTACAAAGGCAAACTCTTTATTTATTAAGCAACAAACACTTCACGAACAGAAATCTGCTCAATTTCATCAAAAATTTGCTGGAGAACCACTTGTGTCTTTTCAGGAGCCGCTTCAAACGGTCAAGCAGAATTTACAAAAAGAACAAGAAGGATTGGACCGCCTCACCAAGTCGTTATATAATGAAAAGCAAAAAATTAGTACAGCACTAACAGAAATCGATGAAGTCGTGCATCATTATGATGTTTTGAATGGGAAATTTGAGTTCCTTCATCCGCAGATTGAAGGGATTTTATTAACAGAAGAGGATCGACTTGCACTGACTTATCATGCGAGAAAGATGTTGAAAGAAATTGAAAACGTATTAGAAGAAGCAAAAAATAACTATACAAAAATGAGTGATCGTTTAGTCAACGATAAAAATAAGTTTATACAATTTTGCCATCAAAAGATTCAAGATAGTAAGTTACGCGACCATACGATTCAAGGCTTAAATGTGCATACGAAATACAAAGACATTCAGCAGTTTTCAACACATATGCTAGCGCGGATTGCGAATGCTATTCAAATTGCGGAGACGACGATGAAGGAAAAAGACCAGGAATTGGAGCAATTTATCCACCGTATGTATACGCATGTAGCAAACGTAATTGACGAACTGAAAGCGATTCCTAGGAATACACGTGTTAAAACTGTCGACGGACCAACAGAGATTTATCGGTTTGCCATTCCGGAATGGCAGGAACACGAAGCAAAACAGGCAATCCGAGTATATGTAGAACGACTTGGACAGCGGTTGGAGCATATTGACTTTAAAGATGCCACGGGAATTGAAAATACAACCGCTATAAAAGAAGAAATCCAAAAGATTTTAAATACGCAGCAATTACTGAATGTCATCGTCCAACAAAAACGATTAAAAGCATTTTGTAGAAAAGTAACGAATGATTTATCTATTACTTCACAGTCCTATCCATGGGAACAATCCAATAAATGGTCTGGTGGCGAAAAATGGAGTAAAAACATGACGTTATTTTTAGGTATTTTAAATTATATCGCCGAAAAAAATCAAGATGTTCGTTCGTCAAAGAAGAGAAATCGAACAGTTATTGTTGATAATCCTTTTGGAAAAGCTTCAAGCGAGCATGTCTTGCAACCTGTCTTTTATATTGCAGAACAACTTGGCTTCCAAATGATTGCCCTTACTGCACATGCAGAGGGGAAGTTTCTAAGTGATTATTTCCCGGTTATTTATAGTTGCCAGTTACGCCAAGCAATAAATTCATCGAAACAAATCGTAAAAACAGAAAAACATATCCAAACAGCTTATTTTGAAGACAACGACCCTGATACACTTGCTAGGTTAGGAGAACGAGAGCAGTTAGGGTTTGATTTTTCTTGAGAAATATAATGAAGCGTCTGATGCATTATGGCATCAGATTGCTGTCATGCTAAACCAGATTTGGCCAGAAATGCTCGGCGAACCCATTCAGGGTACCCACGCTGCATCACTTCAGGCACGCTCATTCTATGCCTACTCAAATGGAAAGTTGGTCAGCTACGCAGGTGTGGTGCGGAAGACCATCAAACACTGTGGGCAGACATTCAACTTAGCTGGACTTAGTTGTGTTGCCACTGATCCCGATTATCAAGGTCTCGGGTTGGGTTTGCGCACAGTTGCTGCCGCTACTCGATGGATTGAAGAGAATAACAACATAGATATTGGCGTGTTTACGTGCGAGTCATCTTTGACCAATTTTTATGAACGTGCTGGCGCTTGGCCGGTCGTACCAGATGTAAAGCTCATTGGCAGTCGTGAAGAAAGTGCTTTATCTAGTGAATCTTTGCAGGTAGCCGTTTTGATGCGCCAGTTTTCAGCGAAAGCCTGCGCTTATGAATCGATAGTGCGCCATACGACCATTAATCTTGACCTTCCAGTTGGCCAATTCCTATAGTAAATAAAAAATTATCGAAAAATGATTCATTTGACAAGCCTACACAGCATAAGGTAATATCATCCTTAACAAAAACATACATTTTCGTTGACGAGAACAAGTACTGTTTGACACTGTTCCCCAGAGAGCCGGTAGATGCTGAAAGCCGGTGTTCAGTTCAAGCATGAAAATCCTCTCTGAGAAATCGAGCTGAAACGAAGTAAGCTTGAACGGGTGTCTACCGATAAAAGGAACGCGTATGCTTGTACGTGGCTAAGTGCTATTGAGAAACGAATGTTTTCAATAGAATTAGGGTGGTATCGCGGTTAAACCCGTCCCTTTCCATAGGGACGGGTTTTTTTGTATGTTTTTTTAACCAAAAAATCGAAAACGAGGCGATATCAGATGAAAAAAGAAACGGTTCAGCAACGCGAACAACGCATTCAACAGCAATGGGGGCAGCAGCGTACGTTTGAGCAATCCATTGAAACAAGAGAAGCGAGTCCTTCGTTTGTATTTTATGAAGGGCCACCGACCGCAAATGGTTTACCGCATGTTGGGCATGCCTTGGGACGTACAATTAAAGACGTGGTCGCCAGATACAAAACGATGACGGGCCATCAAGTCCTTCGAAAAGCAGGTTGGGATACGCATGGATTACCGGTTGAATTAGGCGTGGAAAAACAATTGGGTATTTCAGGCAAGAGTGACATTGAGAAGTATGGTGTTGAGGCCTTTATTGAAAAATGTAGGGAAAGCGTTTTTGTCTATGAACAACAATGGCGCACGTTTACGGAGCAACTTGGCTATTGGGTAGACATGGAGGATCCTTATGTCACGTTAAACAATTCTTATATTGAAAGTGTGTGGAATATCTTAGGGACGATTCATGATAAAGGCTTACTCCATAAAGGACATCGCGTATCGCCTTATTGCGCGAGCTGTCAAACATCTCTGAGTTCACATGAAGTCGCACAGGAATATAAGATGGTGAAGGATTTAACGGCCACAGTGAAGTTCAAGATTCAAGATCGGACCAACGAATATTTTCTCGGCTGGACGACAACGCCTTGGACATTACCTGCCAATGTGGCATTAGCTGTCCACCCAACGATGAAGTACGTGCGTGCACGACAAGGCAATGACATCTTCATCGTGGCGGAATCACTAGCTACAACGGTATTAAAAAAGGATTATGACATTCTCTCTGTTCATCTTGGGGCGGAGTTAAAGGGTTTGTCGTATAGTGCACCATTTGAGTTTGTAGAAGTAGCCATTGGGCATCAAGTAGTGGAAGCCGATTACGTTACAGAGGACAGTGGTACAGGAATTGTGCACATTGCACCTGCATACGGAGAAGACGATTATCACGTCATTCAAGACAACGGCTTCTCTTTTGTCAATGTCGTCGATGAAAAGGGGCAGTATACGGCGGAAGTCCCTGCTTTTCAAGGACGTTTTGTCAAAGACTGTGATGTCGATATCATTCGTTATCTTGCGGATAAAGGCTTGTTGTACAGCAAAGAAAAATTCGAACATAATTATCCGCATTGCTGGCGCTGTGATTCACCGCTGTTATATTACGCTAACGATAACTGGTTTATCAAAACAACGGCTTTGCAGCAACCATTCATCGACAATAATGCAGGCGTGACATGGCATCCTGAGCATATCAAGCAAGGGAGATTCGGCAATTTCTTGGAGCAAATGGTGGATTGGAATATTAGTCGGAAACGCTATTGGGGAACGCCGCTCAATGTCTGGCAATGTGACGACTGCCAACACGAGCAAGCACCAAAGAGCATAGCAGAACTAAGAAAGCTGTCCATTCATCCACTCGCAGATGAGCTTGACTTGCATAAACCGACTGTTGATCAAATTAAGCTTCGTTGTTCGGTTTGTGAAGGAGAAATGTCCAGAACGCCTGAAGTCATTGATGTGTGGTTTGACAGTGGTTCCATGCCATTTGCACAATATCATTATCCATTTGAAAATGAGGATCTATTTAACAAGCAATTCCCGGCAGATATTGTTATTGAAGGGATTGATCAAACACGGGGTTGGTTTTATAGCTTACTAGCAGTATCGACATTATTTACGGGGCAATCCCCATACAAACGCGTCTTATCATTAGGCCATATTTTAGATGAAAATGGACAAAAAATGTCCAAGAGTAAAGGCAATGCACTAGATCCAGTCGATTTAATCGAAAAGTACGGTGCAGATGCATTGCGTTGGGCATTAGTCGTCGATAGCGCGCCGTGGAGTTCCAAACGTTTTTCGCAACGCATCGTCCAGGAAGCGAAATCGAAATTAGTCGATACGTTAGACAATGTGTATAGTTTTTACGCCCTGTATGCTAACTTAGATGGCTATGTGTTCGGAAAAGGTGCTGTTGCAGAGTACAATAAATTAGACGAGTGGATCCTTTCTCGCTTACACAGCACCATAAAGGTGGTCAGTGCTAATTTAAAGGACTATCATTTTACCAATGCAGCAAGGGACATTGCACAACTGGTCGAAGAGGTTAGTAATTGGTACGTTAGACGTTCCAGAGAGCGCTTTTGGGCGAGTGACATGAGTCCAGACAAGGCGGCGGCTTATGGGACGCTACACGAAGTCCTGACAAAAACGAGTCAATTGCTGGCACCTTTCACGCCATTCATCGCTGAAGATATCTATTTCAACTTAACAGGAGACAGTGTACACCTATCTGATTATCCAACCTATGATCCAAATCGGATAAACGAGCAGTTAGAAAATGAAATGGATGCAGTGCTCCAAGTCGTTGAATTAGGAAGGAGCATTCGCAACACAACTGCCTTGAAGGTCAAACAGCCGTTAGCAAGCATTTCTGTCTTAAGTGCAATGGCGTCTGTTAACTGGGCGGCGTACCAGGACATCATCATGGACGAATTGAACGTCAAACAATTCCATGAAGTCAATGATGAAAGCCAATTTGCAGCTATTAAACTAAAATTAGACTTTAAAAAAGCGGGTGCCAAATTCGGTAAACAATCCAATATCGTCCATACATGGCTACAGCAACTAACGAGTGAAGAGTCTATGGCGTTTACAAAAGTAGGTCATGGAGAAATGGTTGCGGCTTCAGGCGACGTTGTGACAGTAACCATTGAGGACGTGCTCGTCGAGAAAATGGCGAAGGAAGGCTATTCCTCAGCAGCAAATGGAGCCTATACGGTTACGTTAGATGTTGGTTTAACAACGGAACTGGTGCAAGAAGGAACGGCTCGCGAATTGATTCGGGCGATACAAGCGTATCGGAAGGAATTACAGTTGCCGATTAATATGCGTGTTGATATTGCAGTTTGTACGGACCCAGAGCTACGAATCGTTATTGAAAAGTTTGCGTTATTACTACAGGAAAACTTATTGATGCGTCATTTATATATGAGAGATCATGTTGTTGATGGTTCCGAAATGACAATAGGGGAGCATACCGCAGTCATTCAGCTGTTGCCGATTAGCTAACATTTTCTTATGGCTCATTATGAAAAACGAAAGATATTTGTATCAGGAAGGTAGCAAAAGCGATTTGACAATAATAGGGCTAGTCAGACACGGAATTACGGAGTGGAATGAACTAGGCAAGGCGCAAGGTGTATCTGATATCCCTTTAAATAAAATAGGGAAGCAGCAAGCATTGGCACTTGCCAATCGACTTTCTTTGGAACAGGAATGGGATGTAATCATTACGAGTGACCTATCACGCGCCATTGAAACTGCACAAATCGTTTCAACTACACTACAATTGCCTATTAGTATGTATGATGAAAGAATTCGTGAAATCGACTGCGGTGAAATTGAAGGAACAACCGAAGTTGAAAGGATTCATAAATGGGGAAGGAATTGGCGAGAAATAGACCTTGGAATGAAAAAGTATGAGTTTGTATCCAACAGAGGGTTGGAGTTTTTAGAAGAACTCGTGATGGCTCATAAGGATAAGCGAGTATTGGTAGTGAGTCACGGGGCTTTAATAGGCCTTACTTTACAGCGATTGCTGCCAGAGCAATTCCCAAAAACATCTATCGACAATACATCCCTAACGATTCTTAAGAATACAGAAAATATATGGAGCTGTCCGCTTTATAACGGCACAAAACATTTAGATGAATAATTCATCTTCTATCGCTCAAATCGCTTACTTTCTTGTACATCGGACGAATACTGTGTAGTATCCTTTATAAGGGATTTCGTAATGGAAGGGTGAGCTGAGTTGAAATTTGTAAAGATACTGTTTGGAATTATCGTTGTTATTGCTGTGCTAGGCTTTTCCGCTTACTATTTCGGACCTAAAATCATCGCCGATCAAGTTATGGAACAGGTCGCCGTGGAGTTGAATGATAGTGGTCAACTTGAGAGTATTAAACAAGAAGTCAATAATGATCCGCAGCTAAAGGCATTTATTGAAGAGGGAAAAAATGTAGATAGCAGTACGTTACCTTTCCAAACGAAAGAACAGGCCGTACGTGTATTGGTCAAAAAATTTAATGTTAGTGAGTTGCAGGAACTTCAGTCGAAAGCTCAAAGCGGCTTAACTGCGGCAGAGAAGCAGCAACTGCTCAATGACATTGAAGGCAAGTTAACACCTGAGGAAATCCTTGCCTTGAAGGTGCTGGCTTACAAGGAGCTATCACAGACTGAATAAGCAGTGGGGCAGATCAATTAACTGGTTTGCCCTACTTTTTTATGGTTTAATATGCCGAATTTGCGACACCTAAACGCTTGTTCGCAATTGTAAAAAGGGGATTATGGAGTGACAAGCTCTATTTGATTGTTGGAGGGGAGAAATGTAGATTTTTTGCTTGATAAATCGGTAAAAAGAGGGTTTATATCACGATAAGAACAAATGTTCCCTGTGCCGTATTTGGGCATATTTTTATTGAATATCAACGTTAGTTCAAATCTTCAGTTGATAAAGTCGATGCAAAAGTGTATATTTAAACAAATGGAACATTCGTTCGTTTTGAATAGTATTTTATTCCGTCATCAGAAGGAGGGAAGGGCTATGCCAAGAAATCCGGGTGTAACAGATGAAACCATTATTCAGATGTACAAAAGCGGTATGCCTTATAAGGAAATGGAACCCATCACCGGCATATCTGATCGAGCAATTCGCAATGTGCTACATAAGCACAAAATACCGATGAATAGAAAGCAATACTCAGGCCAGCCAAGGAAAAACAAGGTGAATGAAGACTTTTTTAAAGTGTGGACACACGAAATGGCTTGGGTACTTGGATTATTCGTGACAGATGGACATGTAAATAAAAATTATCACACTATTTACTTTTCACAAAAAGACGAGCGCATCCTTAAATTGATCGCAAAGTATATGGAAGCAGATTATGTACTAGCGCCTACAGGTCCCACAAGGTCGACACCACTTTTAATCGTTAATTCTAAGGAGATAAAAAAGGATCTTGAAGACTTAGGCATTGTCGCACAAAAGTCGTTAACAGTCCCTTTTCCAAATGTACCAGAAGCGTTTATGGCATCGTTTGTTAGGGGGGGATTGATGGTGATGGTTGGGTACAAAAAACGGGTTATGTAATGAATGTCACATCGGGTAGTCAGAATTTTGCAGATGGTCTGTTGTCAGTATTTCAATCATGGCAACTACATTCAGAAATTACGACAACAGTTAGTTCAGCTGGCAATCTTATTTACCGCGTTTGGGTTAAGGGGAAATATGAACTACCTAAACTTGCGAAGATTATATATAATGATGCAGTGGCTGATAATTTTATCTTTGATAAAAGACAACGCATGTCACAACGGATAGTTGATTAAAAAGGAGTTTTTTAACTATGTGGAAATTGGTAGACGGAAATTTAATTCATACGACAGACAATTCAAGAGTTAAATTTAGAACAAATATTAGTCATTCAATCTTGGAATCCTTAAAAGTAATGGCTTTAAAGCATAATACACACGTCAATTATTTAATTGAAAGTGGATTGCAAACCGTTTTAACGCAAGGTGTTGTGTCATTCAATAAAGAGTTGAGGCCAAAGGATCGAGTTCAATATAAGACGACTTATGATAAAGAGTTATTGGAAAGCACGAAGATTTTTGCTAAAGAGCACAACTTGTTTATCAATGATATTATTGAGTATAGCGTGGAATTTATTGATACTGAGAACGTTAAGAACAATAGCCATAGATTTAGGGTAGAGTAATAGACTGGTGTTTATTATTCTGTTTCAAAGAACGCCCCGGTCATAATATAAATTATCAGAAGTTGCGTTTCGTTGAATAAGTATACTTGAAACAATGAGATAAAATGAGTTTATTGTATAAGGACATCAAAGTTAGGACTATTTGGAGACGAAAATAAGGACGGTTATTTCAGCCTGATCTATATGTGTGGTTAAATTAACCACCTCATTACCAATTAAATTTACTTTTATGCAGCATTGCATCCGTTAGTTTTAAAAGCTTAAATTTTTTTAGCAATACAAAACATTTCTGCAAAATCATTGACTATTGTTTTATCAGGATTAGTTTTCACATCATATTTCATTCTTTCAAGCCCTTCTTCATATTCTTTATCGCTAATCAAAGTTAGTACAGAAATGTCTCTGTTTTCAGCGTGATTTAGGTAATCATTTACCCTTGCATTTTCCATTCTATATTCGATTTTTAAGTTTACTTCTAGCCCCCTTGTTGAAAGTTCGTTAAAAATAACCTCTTTATTCCAAAATCTTTTTAAATCTTCATAGTATGCTGTTGGAAAGTAGTGATAAACCCACCATTTAGGCATATCGTGAATGGCTATATTATGTAATTTATAAATACCACCTTTTTGTAATACACGGTATATCTCATTTAATGCTTGTTGCTTATTTCTGTAATGGTGAAACGCATAATTGTTAGAAATAAAGTCGAAATTTTCTGAACCGTACGGCATATCTTCAACATTAGCATTAGTAAATTCTACGTTTTTTACTTTTTCATTAGCCTTCTTTAACATTTTTTCTGAAAGGTCGAGTCCATTCCAATTTATATTATCTCCATCAAAATAGTTAATTTGTTTTTCAAGATATAAACCAGTTCCACAAGATAAATCTAAAACGGTATATTTAGACTTCGCATCTTTCTCAATATAATTTTTTAAATCATAGTCAAATCTTATTTCATCAACTCTAAACTGGTTATTATCGTATTTTTCCGCTATCTTAGAGTAATTAGTTGTTTTCATATTTTTCTCCTCCATATTCTAGCCCTATACAACTTAACAAGGTATGTACATGCTTAGCGAAGTTGTCTTGAATGTCTTAAACCAATACTTCGTAGTCTTTTTTTACTGATTATATGATTTTAGCTCCAACAAAGAAATTCACATAAGAATATATTGAGATTAATTTCCGTTCTTCTCCTCCATCGCCTTATCACCACTTTAACAGAAGAAACAATCCTATTTTGCGTAGTTCTCCATCACTAAATTTAAAATAGTACCTTTAATTCAATAAAGCCAAAGCCATTCACCATAACTAGAGCGTCTCCTCCAATTTCTGAATCTTTGAGTGAGAAATTAAATATACATTGCCAAAAATATCGGTTTTGTCCCCCTTTACACGTACTGCGCAATCTTTGTTCGACGCATAAATATTCATTTCTTCCGATAAGGAAGACAGTTCACTTTGAACAAGCTCCATATTATTTTCTAGATCAAAATGAGACAGGACAGAAAAATTATCAAGGCCGATTCCGTCGTAAACAGAGCTTACTTCAACTTTATCTCCAAAGTTTTTCGAGCATAACCATTTAGCGGACATATTGATTGCACCAGCGCTTGCTCCCATCATAACGGCGCTGCTTTTTTTAATCAGCTCCGACAATTCATATTCCATCAAAAAACCATTTAGATTAAGAATACTTCCACCCAACAAGAAAATGACTGAAGCATTTTGAATTAACTTTTGGGCATCTTCCTTCTGTACACGATAATTAATTAAATGATATTCATCAAACATAATGCCAGCCTGGTCAAGCCACGAACGCTCGGTAGCACCATCATCTTCATAAATAGATGGGTTCGAGCTAATCATAGCGAGCGATTTTCTATCAGTTATATCCTCCTGTAACACCCTGCCCAGATTCTCTGGAAAAAAATCGCTAAACCAACCTAAATAATAGTGAGTTTTCATAAGTCCCCCCGTAGAAAAGTTTGAATTACATTCACTCCCTGCGCTACTCATTCTGTTTTTTGTCATCAACACAATACTCTTAATATCGCCCGTTTGTAGAATGCCAGTTTTCAGACAAATCAATCAAGCATGCGTAACTACTGTAACATTTTTACCTTTACACTTCTAGAAGATGATGTGAAATAGCACATTTCATTGCTGTAATCAACGCTCGATTTGTATGAAAATGTGTTAGTCAACCTTTGTGGATCGGATTGTCACTTTGCGATTGATTTGTTATTAGTACCATCGTTATTTTTGTTTTTGGTTCTGTTAAAAATATTGTTGATGATCTATTAACAAAGAAAAGGACCTATCTATGGTCCTTTTTGCAGTATTCTTATTAAGCCAACACACTCAGTTAGTTCAAGTAGTAAATCTGTT
Organism: Sporosarcina sp. FSL K6-3457; assembly: GCF_038007285.1. GTDB lineage: Bacteria > Bacillota > Bacilli > Bacillales_A > Planococcaceae > Sporosarcina. Next base: position 2,259,250 of record NZ_JBBOWX010000001.1, on the reverse strand, counting down.
TTGCGTAGGACTTCCAATCTTTATTATCGGTATTTATTTCAATTGTAGGAATGATTGAGTTTTCAGCTTGACTTCTATACTCTTGTTGTTGCTCTAATAATAAATCACAAGCCATTTTGATATCTTCTTCAGTTTTGCCTACCCATTCATTGGGATTTCTACTGCATATTCTTTGCTCTATATTCTCTGGAGATACAGTTAACAAGATACATCTTGCTCCCATTTCAAACAACTCTTCTTCTAATTGCTTGATTTCATCTGATATATAATGCGGGAATGCTACTCGATGATTTAAGTGAAACCTTTCCAATATAAAGAATAAACCTTTTGAAATTTGGGATGATTGTCCAATTTCTCTTGCCCAATTATTCAATTTTTTCAACATCGCAACTCTTTCTTTTAAGAGTTGTAAGTGTTCCTCATGACCTAACCACTTTAATTCACCATTTACTTTGTGTAATACTTGCGAATAATGCTCACTAAGAATGATAACACTGCGTTCGGCATCATCACATGCCTGAAGTTGTTTCAACGATTTTAAAACAGAAGTTTTTCCAGCATTCGAATAGCCTTCTAAGATTATCCCTCTAAATTTACTCATTTTCTCCCCCTTAATTAATGCTGTCTCTAATACAATAAAGTTTATAGAATTATAACTACTATTTTGTACATTCTTGCTGTAGTTGAACCGTTTTTAGAAAGATGATTAGGACTGCTTAAGACGTTTCTAATAGCCATTGCCCTTTCTCTTCATTCAAGGGCTTGTAAGGCATCTATAGGGTCCTTTAGTTTACCCGTAAATGCTCCTATGAACATTATGGCATCGTAATAGTACTATTCCTGTTGATTAGCTTTTATTTTCAATCCGGTTTTCAATGTTTTATTCGACATATATTCAATCCCAAGTCCTCCAACATCCCAAAATACGCTGGACAAGTTTTAGAAACGCATCCTGGATCATTTATTCTAATCCCTTCTACTTTTGAACCAATAAGAGCTAGGGACATAGCAACTCTATGATCATCATGAGTATGTAGCAAAGTTGGTTTCGGATTACCTGGATACACTTTTAATCCATCTTTAAACTCCTCTACTTTGATTCCTAACTTCGTTAAAGACTCACATATGACACGAATGCGATTTGATTCATGATGGCGTATATGTTCAACATCTTTTATCGTGATTGGACCATCTGCGAATGGGGCTATTGCCGCTAATGTCAATGTCTGATCTGACATTTCCCTCATAGATATTTCAAATCCACCTTTTAATTGGGGAACCCCTGTTAATTCAATAAAAGATGACCCCTTTGTTACTTTACATCCCATCCTTTCAAGAACATCTACCATTTTTATATCTGGCTGTTTTGTTTCATAGGTAAGATTCTCAATTCGAATTGTACCATTTGTCAGTGCTGCAAGAGCAAGAAAGTAACAGGCTGTAGAAGCATCTGCTTCTAATTCTATATCTTGTGGAATGTAATGCGAAGGATGAATGACTATCTTTTCAAGGTTGTTATCATATTCAACATTAGCTCCAAATTTCTCCATTAACTGTAATGTTAAAAACACATAGGCGTGTTGAACAATGTAATCTTTAATATTAACTGTGATTGACTCTTTAGCATAAGGTGATGGAATCAATACACCACTAATGAATTGGCTAGAAATTTTTCCGGAAAGGTTCACATGGCCTCCAGCTAATTCTTTCCCTTTTATGGACAGTGGATAATAGCCTTGCTCACTCAAATAAGATATATCGGCATCTAGTTCTTGTAAAGCATCGATTAAAGGGGAAATAGGTCTTTTACTCATACTTTCACTAGCCTCAATCTCCCACGTCCCTTTACTAGATACTGCTAATGCCCCCGGTAAAAACCTTGCAATCGTACCCGCTGCACCAATGTACAGATGACTAGAATCCCATTCTCCCCCCTTCCCTTCAATGTAAGCTCTATCATTTTGAATTTCTATTTTGATCCCTAGCTTCTTTAAGGTATCTATACACCAATACGAATCATCACTTTTTAAAATTCCTGACACCTTTGTTTTTCCATTAGCTAAAGCAGCCATTATTAAAGCTCTATTTGTTAGACTTTTACTACCAGGAATCATAACTGAACCATTTATCCTCTTTTCACTCGGTGAAACAACAACCGTTTTCACATCAGTTAATGGTGTCCAGGGACTACGGGCTTTTACATCAAATCCATGTTTGTCCAAATCCAAATCACTCCTCTTAATCTAAATGATTTACTTTTTCCGTATATTCATTATAATCAAGGGACTTATATAAATGAAATTACTATAAAGACTAACTGTCATAGGTGGTATCTATATCATGCATTTGAATTTATATCATGTATTTTATGTAACGGCCATAGAAAAAAACTTCAGCAAAGCCGCACAAAAGTTATATATTACACAACCCAGCGTGAGTCATTCTATTAAGCAATTAGAAGAAGGACTTGGCGTACAACTATTCATTAGAACCTCAAAAGGAGTACAAATCACTCATGAGGGCAAAACCTTATTTGATTATATCCAACCGGCTTTTGGATTAATTGACAATGCGGAACGTAAGATTGCTGAATTGAAAACTTTAGACAATGGCCATGTCACAATCGGAGGTAGTGATTCAACATGCAAGCACTATTTGCTACCTTATGTACAGACATTTCAAGACAATTTCCCAAAATTACAGATCAAACTTCAACATGGGTCAACACCTCAAATTGTAGACAAATTAACAAGTGGGATGATCGATATTGGCATCATTCACATGCCGATCAACCAAAGTCAACTACACCTAACAGAGTTCCTAAGTATTAACAGTACCTTCATAGTGGGAAAGAAATATAAAGATTTGGCTAATAAAACGCTGTCTTTAGAAGAGTTGCTAAACTACCCTATTATCACTTTTTCGGAAACAAGTAGTTCAAGAAGGTTTCTTGATCAGTTATTTCAAAAGAAGGGGCTTATTATGAAGCCAGATATTGAAGTAGGAAGTGTAGAATTGCTAATTGAATGTGCAAAAATTGGAATGGGAATTGCATTTGTCACTAAGGAGTTGGTTGCGAAGGAGTTGGCTGAAGGTGAATTAATTGAAGTTCAATTAAATGAAAAACTAGAACAGCGGAAGATTGGATTAATAACCCGAAAAGACATTCCTTTATCAATCGCAGCAGATAAATTTTTCAAACATTTAACCAATAATGGAAACGATTAACCCGAATATTATCGAATACCTTTCTTTTTATTCATAAATAGACTCCCAATATAATTCGCCTTATGAAACACCGTAGCATGCCCGTAGAAGTCGCGCTGCCCTATAAACAACCTATCCTCTCTAATACTGACAAGAAGCCTGTACAGTTGATCAGACAATGCTAAATACTGATCGACGTGATTTCCTTTTACTTAATGAGAGGTACGGGAATAGATCATTAGTTGAACGGTAGATTGAGTGCGAGCTGTATTTATATATGCACTGCCGAGGTCTAATAATTCTGCTGCATATACATAAATTATCCATTTCAGCAACAAGCGTAACACCAGTTTTGATTAAGGCAGCTTTAACTTAATCAATAAAATAAAACACCGCAGAAAGTTAAATACTTTCTGCGGTGTTTTTCTGTTTTTCCTTTAAAATATGTATTAATCAAAATAAACCTTTTCATCAAATTCATCGGTCTGGCATAGTATTATTTTTCCAAGAGAATGGGGATCTACCTTATAAATACAATGAACAGGATAACCATTTTTAATAGTATTTCCTTTTGAAGATTTTAAATTTAGTAGTGAATTTGGTGCATATAAATCATTATGTCTTCGAACAAGTGCCAAGCAGAAAATTTGTTTTTTACTTCGAATTCCTTTATCAAATGATAAATTCAAATAAACGGTTCTGTCATCGATTATGCGAACAGTACATTTCGTCAGGTCATCTAAACAACTAATAACTTGCAATTTTTGATCGGTAAATGTAGTTTTTAAAATACCTTCGGGTGATATTTTTCTTGCTTTGAGGGCTGAATAAAATTGTGAAGGTCTCATTGGTTGCTTACTCTTAGGGTTTTTATATTCTACACCACATAAGTGCATAAAATTAGATTTTTGTGGTTTGAAAATAAGCTCATAGTAAGAACCTTCTTTAAAGTAAACGTAATGAATTTCTGTATCCACGACCTTTTCAAATGCAACCAATCCTTGAAGTAATCTTTCAATTGTCCTTTTATCATTCATCATATGAAATCACCTATTTTCAATCAAAAAAGGGATGAAAGTATGACTACTTCCACCCCTTTTCTGAATATAATGATTAGGTTTTTATGTTGCTTGCCAACTTCCGGCACCCGAAGTCCGGAAAGAGTATCAAGTTTTTATGTTGCTTGCCAACTTCCAGCGCCCGAAGTCTGAAATGAGTATCAAGTTTTCACGGTGCCTAATCATCACCATATTTCTAATCTCAGAATACCATAAAGGCAGCCTGATGTCCATTAGCCTTTCCTTCGAAAAGGATTTTATTCAAGGTCAATGGCTACCTTCAATGTATGCATTAAGGCTAATGAAAATTTGTTAATGCATTCTGTGAGTTTTTTAACTGTTTAGTTAGCACTGCCGCACAATCCTTTGCAAAACAGAAAGGATTCTTATGGATATATAACAAAATGGATCGTGATCAGTACATGCAAGCTATGATTCGTGCAGTGACGAGTGAAGATTTACTTGAACAGTTATTGCTTAATACTTTAACTTTAATAGATTAAACACCAACGAACTTCCAAAATGGATAGTTCGTTTTTTACTTTCTCACTAGAAAACCACCGCAGAAAAGTTAAATACTTTCCGCGGTGGTTTTCGGTTGCTCCAATATAATATTACGTTTTTTCATCTGTATAAAGAACAAGACTGTCATGCTGACACTAATCAATCCGAACACGATGACCATCAACTGGAGCCCAATAATGTCGAGGAAAGCCCCTGCCGACAATAACACAACCTGGAACATAACCCGCTCCAACATATTCCGGAATGAGAAAAATCGACCATGATACTCTTTCGGCATTTGTTTCTGGAAAATAACCATGGCTGTTGGGAAAAAGCAGCCTAATGAAAAGCCTAAAACGGCAAAAGCACTTAATGTAATGGCCATACTGTCTACAAAAAACAGCATGAATTCAGCAACTGCTACCGTCGTTGCGAAGAAAAATAGAATCGTTGTTGTCTTCCATTTTGACGAAATATACTTCACCGCAAAGGAGCCGACCATGAATGCAATTCCTTCAGCCGTGTAGATTAACCCTTTAATGGACGCCGAATCTTGGATAATACTAATGTTAATGACAAGTAGATTGAATGATCCAAGGAACAACAATGGAATCAGTGTCATAACTAATGTCATGCCGACTGCTGGATAAGCTTTCAATACTGGAAACACTTCCATGAAGCCGCCTTTGCCTGCGGTTTTCACTTTAGCCTCTCTTGCCTCTCCCTCATCAATACGCAGCATTAATGTGAAAATGAGCAATCCACCGTAAGCAATCATAGATACCCAGTATAGCGACGCCAATGACCAGTAAACGAGCATGATGCCTGCTAATGCAGTTCCAGCGACACGTGCGATGGTCGCAACGTTCATGTGTAGCCCGTTCATCGTCAGCAAATCGTCATCTTTGACAACGAGTGGGATTGCCGCCTGTAGTGCTGGGAAATAGAAAGTAGCTGCCAATTGAATACTAATCATAAAGGCGACCATCCACCAAACAGATCCCGTTGAGATGGCAATTAGCATAAAGACAACACTAATCATCCGCCCAAAGCCCGCTAGAAGTAATACTATTTTTTTCCTAGATTGATCAATAACCTTCCCTGCTAATGGCCCCGCAATAATTCCCGCTAGCAAACCAACTGACATAATGAGTGCTTTGATGAAATCAGAAGGGATCTTTTCTTGCATAAATTCAAGATTTCCAATAATACCAGTCCACAACCCTAAACCTGCGATCATTTCCCCCGTTAAGATGATCCAAATGTTACGATTCTTCCACATCACTCTATCCCCGTTCTATTATTTCGCTTATCGAACTATTATAAGCGAGGTATGAAAAAAAGTCACGAGGAACTTATCCCCGTGACTTGCCTAGCCTTCTTATTCAACCTCTGCCTTTGGATCCTTGTAAATATGCGTTACATTGCCATCTTTTTTCTCATCCGTTATCGTACTACCGTTGGAATAGCGATCGACTGGACGTAATGCCCCTGCAACAATGGCAAACTTACTATCTTTTTCCGTTGCCAACACAATGATTTCATCAGTTGTTACCATTTTAGCCCCGATAACCCGGTGGGGATTAGATTTCAATTCTTTCAACACAACGACGCCGCGCTGTGCACGTGCAGCACTATCCAGTTCTTTCAAGCCCATTCGTTTGACAGCGCCACGCTGTGTGGCCAGTAAGATAGAAGCCCCGTCGTCTTGAACGACTTCCATTGCTACAACATAGTCTTCGTCCTTCAAATTGATGCCACGCACACCTGCAGTACGAATGCCGGTTACCGATAGTTCTGTCAGCGGGAAACGTAGTGCATAGGCCTGATGTGTAAACAGAATCATATCTTCGTCACCTTTGACCAGTCGCGCATCTACCATTTGGTCGCCTTTTTTAATGCCCATCGTTTTAAACGTCCTAGAATAACGCTGCACCTGGTAATCCGCCAACTTAGACAGTTTAACTGCCCCATTTTTGGATGAAGTCAAGATGAATGCCTCTTCATCGAAGCTTTCCAGTCCAATAGCTGCAATAATCGATTCATTTTGCTCAAGTGCAATAATACTGGAAATGTGCTGACCAAGGTCTTTCCATTTGATATCTGGCAATTCATGAACGGGCTGATAGATATAGTTACCAGCTGATGTGAATAGCAGCAAATGATGTCGTGTGTTCATTGGCTCTTCCAGCAAGCTATAATCAGATTCCTTCATTTCTTGCCCTGCTCCGTTTGAAGCACCGTAAGAACGAATGCTTGTCCGTTTGACATAGCCGTCTTTTGTCACAGAAACAATAACTTCTTCACTCGGCACCAAAATATCGAGATCGACTTTGATTTCTTCAATTTTTTCCTCGATGACGGAACGACGTGGTTCTGCAAATTGCTTGCGAATGGCAATCAGCTCTTTTTTAATAACAGCCGACAGCTTTTTATCACTTTTCAAAATCGCATCGAGTTGTTCAATCAGCTTGCGCAGTTCAGCATCTTCCTGCTGCAGCTCCGTAATATCAGTATTCGTTAGTCTGTACAGTTGAAGTGAAACAATTGCTTCCGCCTGGATTTCAGAAAATGAAAACTTGGTAATCAAATTATTTTTCGCATCGCGCTTATCTTTTGATCCGCGGATGGTTTTGATGACTTCATCCAAAATGGATAGAGCTTTCATAAGCCCTTCGACGATATGTAGGCGGTCTTGTGCTTTTTGAATGTCATACTGTGATCTACGTGTCACAACTTCTTTCTGGTGCCCAATATAAGCGTCTAACAGCATTGGGAGCGACATTAGCTTCGGTCTACGATCAGAAATGGCAATCATATTGAAGTTATAGGTGACTTGTAAGTCAGTATTTTTCAAAAGATATTGTAAAATACCATTTCCATCGATGTCTTTTTTCAGTTCAATAACGATACGAAGGCCCGTGCGATCCGATTCGTCCCGCACATCTGCAATCCCGTCTAATTTACGATCTAGACGAAGCTCGTCCATTTTCTTCACCATATTGGCCTTGTTAACGTCATAAGGAATTTCTGTCACAACAATTTGTGACTTGCCGCCTTTTAACGGTTCAATGGCTGTTTTAGCACGGATGATAAAACGTCCTTTACCTGTTTCATAGGCTGTTTTAATGCCATCTGTTCCTTGGATGATACCCCCCGTTGGGAAATCAGGTCCTTTGATGACCGTCATTAGTTCATCAACAGAAACGTCAGGTTTATCCATGCGCATCAGCACAGCATCTAAGGTTTCATGCAATGCATGGGGCGGGATATCCGTTGCATAGCCTGCCGAAATCCCGGTTGAGCCATTGACAAGCAAGTTTGGGAATCGTGCAGGTAACACAGTCGGTTCTGGTTCCGTATCATCGAAGTTAGGGATAAAATCAACTGTGTTTTTAGTGAGATCCCGCATCATTTCGCCCGCAATTGCAGATAAACGTGCCTCAGTATAACGCATGGCAGCAGCGGAGTCACCATCGACAGAACCGTTGTTACCGTGCATCTCAATCATCATATGACGCAGCTTCCAATCCTGACTCATCCTGACCATCGCTTCATAAACGGACGAATCTCCGTGTGGATGATAGTTACCGATTACGTTACCGACTGTTTTGGCGGATTTACGGAAGGCTTTTTCATGTGTATTACCTTCATGGAACATGGCATACATAATCCGTCGCTGAACAGGTTTCAAGCCGTCCCTTGCGTCCGGCAATGCCCGGTCCTGAATGATGTATTTACTATAACGTCCAAATCGGTCACCAATCACTTCTTCCAAGGGTAGATCCTGGTAACGTTCTTCTAAAGTCATTCAAAGTCCCCCTCGACGTGCAAAAATTCATTGTCCAAAATATTATGTTCTTCCTGCATACCGAAGTCGACGTTTTCTTCAATCCAACGTCGTCTTGGCTCTACCTTATCACCCATCAACGTTGTGACACGTCGTTCGGAAATCGCATTATCTTCGATCGTCACGCGTATTAACGTCCGTGTTTCAGGATTCATCGTTGTATCCCACAGCTGATCGGCATTCATTTCACCGAGCCCTTTGTAGCGCTGGAGCATATAGCCTTTGCCGACCTTTTTCATAGCTTCATCAAGATCCGCTTCTGTCCATGCATAAGCAAGCTTCTCGCTCTTCCCTGTCCCTTTAAACACCTTGTAGAGAGGGGGTAATGCGATGTACACTTTACCAGCTTCAATAAGTGGCTTCATATAGCGATAGAAGAACGTCAGCAGTAATACTTGAATATGTGCTCCATCTGTATCGGCATCCGTCATGATGATGACTTTGTCATAGGCAATGTCTTCTATTTGGAAGTCCGAGCCTACACCGCCCCCAATGGCATGAATAATCATATTGATTTCTTCATTTTTTAGAATATCTTCGAGTTTTGCTTTTTCTGTATTGAGCACTTTTCCCCGTAACGGCAAAATAGCCTGGAATACACGGTCACGGCCTTGTTTCGCAGATCCTCCTGCCGAGTCCCCTTCGACAAGGTACAGTTCATTTTTCGCCGCATTTCTTGATTGTGCAGGTGTTAATTTACCTGACAGCAGTGTATCTGATCTTTTTCTCTTTTTGCCAGAACGAGCATCTTCACGTGCTTTACGTGCCGCCTCGCGTGCTTGTTGTGCACGAATGGCTTTTCGAACGAGTGATGCACTTAAATCCGCATTTTCTTCAAGGAAATAGAGCAGCTTCTGTGACACGATAGCATCTGTGACACCACGTGCTTCACTTGTGCCAAGCTTACCTTTCGTCTGTCCCTCAAATTGCAAAATTTCTTCTGGGATACGGACAGATACGATGGCCGAAATTCCTTCACGGATATCCGAGCCTTCTAGATTCTTATCTTTCTCTTTCAATAAACCCGTTTTTCTCGCGTATTCATTGAATACACGGGTCATCGCCGTTTTTGCACCTGTTTCATGTGTGCCCCCGTCTTTTGTCCGGACGTTATTGACGAATGACAAAATGGTTTCTGAATAGCCATCACTAAATTGGAATGCAAACTCAACTTCAATGCCGTCTGATTCTCCGTCCAAATAAGCCACAGGATGCAGTACATCCTTCTCTTCGTTCAAATAAGAAATAAAGGCTTCAATCCCTGTTTCATAATGAAAAACGTCATGCTTATCCGTGCCTTCTTCTTTTAGGTCGATTTTTAAACCTTTCAACAAGAATGCAGATTCACGTAAGCGTTCACTTAATGTGTCATATTGGTATTTTAGTACCGAAAAAATAGACGGATCCGGTTTAAAATGGATAAGCGTCCCTTTATCACGTGTCGTACCGATTTGTTCAAGTGTTGTGACAGGCTTGCCACCTTGTTCAAATCGTTGACGGAACTTTTTGCCATCACGGAAAATCGTAACTTCAAGCCATTCGGACAATGCATTGACAACGGAGGCCCCAACGCCGTGAAGTCCACCACTCGTTTTGTAGCCGCCTTGTCCAAATTTACCGCCAGCATGCAGAACGGTTAAAATGACTTCTACTGTCGGCTTCCCTGTTGCATGTATTCCCGTCGGCATACCGCGCCCGTAATCTCGGACACTGACACTGCCGTCTGTGTGAAGCGTTACGTCCACTTCAGAACCAAACCCTGCTAGCGCCTCATCCACCGCATTATCAACGATTTCATAGACCAAGTGATGCAATCCACGAGAATCGGTAGATCCTATGTACATGCCAGGACGTTTACGAACCGCGTCAAGGCCCTCTAATACATGAATCGAATCATCATCATATTTAAATGTTTCCTGTTGCTTCGTCAAATTACGACCCCCATCAAACGAATGTTCTCTTTTATATAATCGTACTGCTTCTCTAGAAGGTTGTCAAATCAACGTTCTTAGAAGCTTGCTCCACTTATTGTATAGAAGAAGATGATTTATTGCAATGATGATTCGTTAAACGATAGGGACTTGAATCAGATGTTCGTACCCGAATTAATCCAATCCACCTCATAAAAATATGTACTGAGTGAATGATTCTCTAGACGAAGTCATTGTAGTGACCACATGGTTCTGCTAAACTAAAATTACTATAGAACTATATAAAAGGGGTATTGAATGGAAACTATCTTACTGTTACTCATCGCCTATTTACTTGGTTCCATCCCATCAGCACTGTGGGTTGGGCAACTCTTCTACAAAATGGATATCCGCCAGCATGGTAGCGGCAATTTAGGTGCAACTAATACATTTCGTATTTTGGGCAAAAAAGCAGGTATTACTGTAACGCTGATTGATATTTTAAAAGGAACAGCAGCTGTTTTATTGTTAACTTTACCTTTTTTCGAACAGACAAACGTCCACCCACTCGTTCCAGGTATTCTTGCAGTCGTGGGTCATATGTTTCCCATATTTGCTCGTTTCAAGGGCGGTAAAGCGGTGGCAACATCTGGTGGCGTGCTTCTGGGTTATAGTTGGCCCGTCTTTCTTTTACTTTTCATCACGTTCCTTATTGTATTGAAAATCACGAAAATGGTTTCATTGACGTCAATGATTGATGCGGCGGTTGGCTTCCTATACAGTATTGTTCATTATGTTAGAACGGGTGATTTTACACTTATTATTCTAATTGGCTTATTTGTTATCTTCATCTTCTATCGTCATCGAGAAAATATTGGGCGGATTAGAGCAGGAACCGAGCCAAAAGTAAAGTGGTTGTAATACAATAGAGGCAGTAATCGAAAGGTTGGTGTGGGAATGAAGATTATCTTATCAACTGAGGCGTTAAGCTGGTTTAAAGAAGAAATGGCGGCTGAATCGGGTGACAGCATTAAGTTTTTTGCTCGATACGGAGGTGCAAGTCCATTACATGCTGGATTTTCACTGGGTGTCAGAATGGAAGATCCCGATGAAGCTGCTGTTGAAGCAAACCATGATGGCGTCCAATACTACATCGAGCGTCGTGATGAATGGTATTTCCTAGAGCATGATCTACATGTTAACGTCGATCCTACTGTCGATGAACTCATTTATTCATATGAAAAAGCGTGAAGGCACAATGCCTCACGCTTTTTTCATGTCATCTTCACTGGTAGTTGCAAGTAAACCAAATCGTTCGAGCTGATTCGACAAACCTTCTGCCAGTAAAATTTCACGTTCATATTTACCGAATAAATCGAAGTGTGGATAATCATCCCGTAAGTCTATCCATTCCGGTTGTAAGCCGTATTGCTTGCCCCAGGTTGCTAACTTATCAAGGTCAGCACACCCCGCCTTGGTCACTGTGTGGCATCCGGGAAAACGTTCGTCAAGCCAATAATGTGTGAGAAAGGCGATTTCATTGTTGCTAACTGCTTTTTTCCACGCAACCAGTTCATTCCGCTTAATACCAAATGCCATTAGTCCGCCACTCGACGAATTTCTACATATTTTGCATCCCAATCCGGTGCGATTTTCCGAAGAGAAACTGGTCGGAAGTTCTCTTTTTTGACGACAACGTGTTCTGATGTGGCTGTCGCGGCAAGCGTACCATCCGCATGGAGGATTTCATAGCCGTATGTCGTACGCAATCTGCCATGTAACTCAACCCATGTACGAATAATCACCTGCTGCCCATACTTCATGGCCGCCTTATATTGGATAGATAAATCCGTCACAGGCGACAGATAGCCTTCTGCTTCAAGCCCTGCATAGGTAAAGCCAAGGTCCTCAATCAATTTCGTACGCCCAATTTCCATCCATACTAAATAGTTTGCATGATAGACAACACCCATCTGGTCTGTCTCCGCATACCTAATTTCAATTTCTTTTTCACTTATATACACTTATCTCTCACCTCATTGTTTATTATACAAATAAAACTACAAAAGCGCAGGGCGCCTGCTCAGATGCGACAGGCATAAGACGGGTTGGAGAGAAGAGGCGGGTTTTGCCTCATAGCCAATATGACTGTCAAAGTATACAGGCTAAGAGCGCCGCGTCCTGCGGCAACAAAGAGGGATGGCAGTTCAATCCCTCTCCACTGCGTAACTCACTTCCTGTGAGCCTCCGAGCATCTCGCGCCCGGAATCTGGACGTAGAAAAAGGTGTCCGAGTGAATCGGACACCTTTTCCAAAAAATTAAGCTTCTTTCATTTTATCACGAAGAACCATTTGTAGGATTCCGCCGTGACGATAGTAGTCAACTTCAACTTCAGAGTCGAAACGCGCAAGCACATCGAATTCTTTAACAGAACCGTCAGTAGCTGTAGCTGTCACTTTCAAGATATCACGTGGTTTTACGCCTTCCGCGATGTTAACACTAATTGCTTCTTCACCTGTAAGGCCTAGTGTTTCTGCACTATCGCCTTTCAAGAATTGAAGTGGAAGTACACCCATCATCACAAGGTTTGAACGGTGGATACGCTCATAGCTTTCAGCAATAACTGTTCTGATACCGAGTAGTGAGGTTCCTTTCGCAGCCCAGTCACGTGAAGAGCCCATTCCATAGTCCTTACCTGTAATGATTGCAAGACCTGTACCGTCTTCTTGGTACTTCATAGCCGCATCATAGATTGGCATGATTTCTTTATTTGGCCAGTAAGTAGTGAAGCCACCTTCTGTTCCTTTTGCAATCTGGTTACGAATACGGATATTCGCAAACGTACCGCGCATCATCACTTCATGGTTTCCACGGCGTGAACCGTAAGAGTTGAAGAAACGTGGGCTTACGCCATTGTCAAGCAAGTATTTCCCTGCTGGCGTATCTTTACCGATTGCGCCCGCTGGTGAAATGTGGTCCGTTGTGATGGAATCGCCAAATTTACCGATAACACGTAGCCCTGAAAGTGCTTGAATGTCAGCTGGTTCTTTTGCAAGTCCTTCGAAGAACGGTGGGTTTTGAATATATGTTGAGTTTTCATCAAAATCGTACAAGGAATCATCAGTTGTTTCAATAGCATTCCATGCTTCGTTTTCTGTGAAGACGCGTGCATATTCTTTACGGAATAGCTCAGGTGTAACCGTTGCTTTCACAACTGCCTGTACTTCTTCCGTTGTTGGCCAAATGTCTTTAAAGAAGACGTTATTGCCGTCTTTATCTTGACCGATTGGATCTTTGTCAAAGTCGATATCGACAGTTCCAGCAAGTGCATAAGCGACAACTAGCGGCGGTGAAGCCAAGTAGTTTGCTTTCACAAGTGGGTGGATACGTCCTTCAAAGTTACGGTTACCCGAAAGAACCGATGACATTAACATATCGTTCGCTGTGATCGCTTTTTCGATTTCTGGAAGAAGTGGTCCAGAGTTACCGATACATGTTGTACAGCCGTACCCTACTGTTGTAAATCCGATTTGATCTAGGTAAGCATCAAGACCCGAATCTTGTAGGTAGCCTGTTACAACTTTTGAACCTGGTGCCAATGACGTTTTCACGTAAGCTGGTGGCGTAAGTCCTTTTTCGACAGCTTTTTTCGCAACAAGACCCGCACCTAACATAACGTATGGGTTAGATGTGTTTGTACATGATGTAATTGCTGCGATGGCTAAATCACCTGTTTTAAGGTCAACAGTGCGTCCGTCTTCGAAGTTGATTGTAGACGTTTTCTCAAGTTCTTTCGGTGTGAAACCGAAACCTTGGTTGCCTTCAGGCGCTACAACCGCATCGTTGAATGAACGTTGCATGTCTGTTAGTGGAATCATATCCTGTGGACGTTTTGGTCCAGCAAGGTTCGCCACGATTTGAGACAAATCGATTTCCACTACTTCTGTGTATGTTGGCTCTTCATTATCAACTGTGAAGAACATATCGTTTTCGATCAAATATTGTTTAACCACTTGGATATTTTCTTCTTCGCGGCCAGTTAAACGCATGTAGTTAAGCGCTTCTTCGTCGACTGGGAAGAAACCACAAGTTGCACCGTATTCAGGTGCCATATTCGCAATTGTTGCACGGTCTGCAAGTGGTAATTTACCAACGCCAGGTCCGAAGAACTCAACGAATTTACCAACAACACCATGTGCACGAAGTGTTTGCGTTACTTTCAATGCTAGGTCAGTTGCAGTTGTTCCATTTGGAAGTTCTCCAACCAATTTAACACCGATAACTTCTGGAATTGGGAAGTATGAAGGCTGTCCAAGCATTCCTGCTTCTGCTTCAATACCACCAACGCCCCATCCAAGAACACCGATACCGTTGATCATTGTTGTATGGGAGTCCGTTCCAACAAGTGTATCTGGGTATGTTTCGAATGTGCCATCTGCGTTTTCAATCGCATGAACAACGTTTGCCAAGTACTCCAAGTTAACTTGGTGAACGATACCTGTTGCAGGTGGTACTGCACGGTAGTTGTCGTACGCTTTTTGTGCCCAGCTTAGGAACTGATAACGCTCTGCGTTACGCTCGAACTCAAGCTCCATGTTTTTTTGCAATGCATCAAGTGTGCCATAACGGTCAACTTGTACCGAGTGGTCAATGACTAGATCGACAGGAATTTCAGGGTTGATTTTGTTCGGGTCTCCACCCATTTTCGCCATTGCTGAACGAAGTGCTGCAAGGTCAACGACAACAGGTACACCTGTGAAGTCCTGAAGAATAACGCGTGACGGTTTGAATGGTACTTCTGCATCTGCGTCCGCATCTTTACCCCATTTTGCTAGATTTTCGACATGTTCGTCTTTAATGACATAACCATCATGTTGACGTAGTACGGATTCAAGTAACACTTTTACGGAATAAGGTAGTTTGGAAATGTTTGCGATGCCTGCTTCTTCCAGCGCAGCTAGACGGTAATAATTATACGTCTTGCCATTCAATTCGAATGACTGACGGCTGTTGTGCAAATTGCTTTTTGCCATTGCTGAATTCCTCCTTTTTTCTACTAAAACTGCTGAAAAGGCTGTAAATCAATTACGCCTCGGCATAATTACGTCCAATTTTTTTCGAGCTTTTCAAAACTCCCCTACAAAAACCGGTGACATCCGCCGAAGGCTTTATCTGTCTTCTAGAGAAGATAGGTAAGCGTCTTTTCTCTAGTCCATCATATAATACCTAGGAACATAAGTAAAATACATTATATTTATAGTCTTTCATAAGTAATTGTAATGACTCATTGCCGAGGCGCGATTGATCTTCCAGGATTACAGTCTTCAAATCTTTCCAAAGGAATTGCATATTCTGTTTCTGTGAGCTTTACTAATCTTGGCGAAGGGAACATCTCATACATATATACCCTCTTTTGAACCAGTTGGAACATTTTTTGCCGACAAACTCGTCATTCCTGCCTGATTATTAATTCGTTCAGCTATGTAGCGCAGCAATTCTACAGAGCGTACCGATTTTGTGGCGATACGTACTCCTTTTTCCAAGCAAAGGTATTTTACTACTCGATATTTTTAAAGTATACTGAAATAACGGTTTAGAAATGGCATAAAAAACAGAATGACACGAAAAGGAGTGTTACGCATGATAAAGGCATTACTAGTAGTCGATTATACAGTCGATTTTGTAGCCAAAGATGGCGCGTTAACATGTGGAGAACCAGGAATTGCACTTGAAAATTATATTACTAAATTGACAGCAGCATTTCTAGATGAAGGCCATTTTGTTGCCATGCCAGTTGATGTGCATGATGTTGACGATCCGTATCATCCTGAAACTAAACAATTCCCACCGCATAATATTCGTGGAACTGCCGGAAGAGAGTTGTACGGTTCTCTTCAGCAATTGTATAATAAGTGTAAGAAAGACATCCATTGGATGGACAAAACACGTTTTAGCGCATTTGCTGGAACCGATTTGGAACTACTTTTACGTGCACGCCGCATTACGCAATTACATCTTGTTGGCGTCTGTACGGATATTTGTATCCTTCACACAGCTGTCGATGCTTATAACCGTGGTTTTGATATCGTCATTCATGAACAAGGTGTCGCAAGTTTCGATGCTTCGGGTCATGAATGGGCACTGCGTCATTTTAAAAATACGTTAGGTGCCACGATTGTTCGCTAACTTCTGCTAAAATCTCTGGTAATTTTTTCGTTTTTGTTGTTTAAAGTATCGTAAAGCAGGTTATGGCGAATACTACTGAAGCAACTACGAATTACTTCAAAGGAGATGAAGTTCAATGGGATTCATTTGGTTTTTGATTATCGGTGGGATCATTGGTTGGTTGGCTGGTATGATTTTAGGGAAAGACATTCCGGGCGGCATTATCGGTAATATCATTGCCGGGATTATCGGAGCTTGGATTGGCGGTAAACTGCTTGGCCAATGGGGATGGCGCGTATCCGATTTTTATGTCTTCCCAGCTCTGCTTGGCGCGATTATCCTTGTCTTCATTGTGAGCTTTATCATGAAAACCATGCGTAGGGCTACATGACAAAAAAAGATGGACCCCATTTATGATGGGTCCATTTTTTTCATTTATTTTCCATTTCAATACGATATATCTCAAATTCATTGAAAAAATAAAGAACATCCTGCACATATTTCTCACTACGGTTGTAATCAAAAATAGCTTTTTCAAGCTCACCATCTGCTGCGCCGCTTTTCGCAAGATATTTCGCAGCACTATGCATGGCATCTTCAATATCATATGGATCGGCAACTCCATCACCATTTGCATCTACGCCATAGCCACCATATTGCTTGATAATTTCCGGATTCGTTTTATCCTCTTCAGGTATTTCTCCTTTGCCAAGCCCACTACATCCCGGATAACCCCAACCGACAAATGTGCAGGGCATGAATTGCATATGGCCCTCTGCACCAACTGGAGAAAGAAGAGGATCCATCGTTGAAAAACGTGTTTCAATCCGGTGATGGGCAGCTAACAGCGTCCATGGGATACCATACGTTTCAGCCGCTTCTTTATACACCGGGATATACTCCTCCGGAATCATCGTTACACTATGGTGTTCTTTCATGTCAAGCAGTGCACTCGCCGATTTTCGAATTAATTCTGGGTTCTGCAAGCCTGTCCAGATAATAGCAGTCAACGTAAAAACAGTAACTGCAACGGGGATCAGAAGAATAATAAGCAATGCTTTTACCTTCATAGACAACCCTTTGCTTTTCTTTTTTGTCATCTTGCTTTTCACCCCGTCAAATCTAGCCTTCCCTTTACCGTTTAAGCACCTGCTTTAATGAGTGCTTTCATATCTTTAACAATTTTTTCGTAAGGTACGTCGTCAACTCCATTATACATTTTGACAATTTGACCTTGCTGATTGACGAGTGAAAATTGAACACCATGTGTCACCTGGTCTGAGTTCGGATCATCAATTACAATCGCCTTAAAGGATTCCAACGCAAACTTCGAAATATCCTCCATTGTGTAACCTGTTAGCATTTCCCACTTATCTTGATCCTGAGGATCAAACATATCAAGATACTCTTGGAACACTTCAGGTGTATCCACTTCTGGATCGACACTGAATGATATGATTTTATAGTCTTCAACGCCTTCTTCAGCTAGTTTTGCTTGGATATCTACCATATTTACCATCATCGGTGGGCAGACTGATGTACAATTTGTGAATACAAATTGAGATAGCCACACTTGTCCTTTCAAATCATCAAGCGAAACTTGCTCATTATGCTGATTTGTAAATTCAAACGGCGCGATTTGATATTCAAAATCTGCTTTGAATCCGCCTGGACCTGAACAAGCTACTAGTAGAAGTATTACAAGTAAAACATACGGTAATAATAACTTTTTACGCATTCTCTTATCCCTCACTATACTGTTTATACGTTCATCATAGCGGAAGAGTTGCACCTAAACAAGCAAATCGGTAGAAAATCTCCTGTCAAAACATCGACGATTTTGTGAAGTTCATTTCATCTTCAAGAGTACATGAGCATCATGGATAACAATAAGCTTACTTTCCAAGCGATGCAATAAGTAAAAGGATACAAAAATCGGAAAGCCAACTTCTTGTAGTATGAAAATGAAAAAAGAAATACATTGTCCGTGTAATTTTTTGCGGATGCTCTTATAATAGGTAATAGATATGGAAGAGGTGAAGACTGTTGCAAGATTTATTTATGTGGTTCATCATTTTCTGGTGCTTTGTCCTTGTTGGCCTTTTTGGCATCGGTGGCTTTTTCATGTTCCGGAAGTTTCTCAAAGTATTTCCGAAAGCAGACGGTAAATCGACACTCGACTGGGAAGAGCATTATGTGGAAAGCTCCATTCACCTGTGGAATGATGAAGCGAAATTAATGCTGAACGAGCTCGTTACGCCCGTACCGGAATTATTCCGACCTGTCGCTAAGCAAAAAATTGCGGGTAAAATCGGTGAGATTGCGCTAGAGGAAAAAGCGAAGAAAATTAATCATGATTTGATTATCCGCGGCTATATTCAGGCGACACCAAAACGTGATCATAAATTCCTTCGTAAGAAACTAACATCCATGAACATTGATTTAGCCCCTTATGAAAGTTTGTTCTGATAGGAAAAGGTGCCTACACAAATTGTGTGGACACCTTTTCTTATTGTTCGGCCGTATTCATTTGATTAAACTTGGCAAGCATACCAATTCTCCATGGGACAATCATGCCAAATGCCAGAATCCAGAACATGCCACCAAGTTCGCCTACGTCGATTGTATTGCTCAATAGCAGTTTTCCAACGAGCCGAATAATTAGTAGTCCCAACAAGATGAACAGGAATGCTTTGGAACGTTTGACGTAGATGCCGTCTTCTTTCTTTTCAAAAGCTGTCGTCTTAATCAAAATAATAGAGAAGAGAGCCCCAATAATAAGAGCTTCCGCAATTTGTAGCGGAGCGACTCTGAACTCTTCAAATACGAACATCAGCGCACCTGTCGACATAAAAAGGGGTGGCAAAATAATTCTTTTGGCTGTCACAGGTTTTTTAGCTGCTTTCGTTCGCACGATAAGTGCCATGATCCCCATGAACAATGCAACAGCAGTAGAGCCAATAATAAGATAAACCGGGGGAACTTTTGTGAAAATGGTTTCAATTAATGCACTCACTCTGCTCTCCCCCGTTCAATTATTTCTACCCGTCCACTGAACGATCCAATTTGCTCCATTTGTATCCCCCATTTAAAAGCCTGTAAAGTCTCCAAAAATCGGGCTCAATAAACTGATGATGTACGTCATGCCATCAAAAAACAATAGAATTCCGACCGCAATCATAATATAGCCGCCGACCTTCATAATGATTCCGCTGGATTTGCGAATCCAAGCAAGTCTCGTCACGAAGAACGATAAGATAAAGAAAGGAATTGCAAAACCAAGGACATATAAGAGCATATACAGCATACCTGAACCTGGGTTGGCAGCAGATAATCCAATAATGGCTCCAATGATAGGCCCCGAACACGGTGTCCAGCCCGCTGCAAATCCAAGTCCAATTAATACTGACCCAAAGTAACCGGAAGGTCTATTTTTAAACTGTAGTTTCTTTTCCTGCATAAGAAACTTTGGTGTAAATAAACCCGCAATCATCACACCAAATAAGACAATGAAAATAGCACCCACTTGCCTTAGAATTTCTTGATTTTCAATGAAGAACTTGCCTAGAAATGATGATCCGAAACCAAGTACAACAAAAATCAGTGAAAATCCGATTAAAAAGAACAGCGTATGTAGCATCCCGCTTTTCGTCATGCGTTTTGAATCCGATTTCAAATCATCCAATGACATGCCTGTAATATACGATAAGAATGCTGGGTACAAGGGCAATGTACAAGGTGATATAAAACTTAAGAAACCGGCGCCAAAAGCGAGAAATAGATTTAAGTCTGGTGCCATTATTCTCTCCCCTTCTATCTTTTCTGTCCTCATCGTATCAAAAGATGCGCCGGAATACGTCTAATTTGTCTGTGAACAGTTTATGACACTTTGAAGGAACACAGTCTAAAGGCGCCGCGTCCTGCATCCTGTAGGCTCAAAAACAGCCTACACGTACCTCTTTATAAGGAATGTGTAGGCTGGTCGTCACTCAAATAACGTCTTCTAAAATCCCATTTTGCAGCAAATACATCTTATGGTACAGTCCTTTTTGCGTCAATAGCTCTTGGTGTGTGCCACGTTCAACAATTTCACCCTTATGCAGAACAAGAATGAGTTCAGCATCTTGAATCGTACTCAAACGGTGAGCAATTGCAATCGTTGTGCGCCCTTTTCTCATCTTCTCCAAGCTGGTCTGGATTGCCACTTCCGTTTCCGTGTCAATGTTTGCCGTAGCTTCATCAAGCACAAGGACCTTTGGATTAGTTGCGATTGTGCGTGCAAATGCTACGAGTTGACGCTGCCCACTTGAAAAAGTCGAACCACGCTCTGTTACTTTTTGCGCGTATTTGTCAGGTAGCTTTTCGATGAATTCATTCGCCTGTACAAATTCAGCAGCTGCTCGTACTTCTGCAGAAGTCATATCCTGATTGTGTAAACGAATATTACTTTCAATATCTCCATAAAACAGAAATGGATCCTGTAAGACCAATCCCATTTTTTTACGCAGTTCTTGCTTCGGAAACTCTTTTAATGATACACCATCAATGTAAATGTCCCCACGCTCATATTCATAAAAGCGCATCAGCAAATTGATAATCGAGCTTTTCCCACTCCCTGTATGCCCAACAAGCGCAACCGTTTCACCGGCATTTGCTGTGAATGAAATATTTTTCAGCACATCTGTTTTTCCATCATAGGAAAATGTCACATTGCGAAATTCAATTTTTCCATCTTGAATAGCTACTTTGCCATCGTCCTGTTGTTCGGGCTCCATATCCGAATCATCCATCAATATAAATACACGAGATGCAGAAACAAGTGCTTGTTGAAAAATAGACAATCGCTGCATCACTTGTTGTACTGGTTGAAAAAGCTTTCCAATCAATGTCGTGAAGATATAGAGGACTCCTACTTCAACCGCACTGTCAAGTGACATAAATCCGAAATAACCAAGGACGAACACAATCGCTCCTGCATATAACAGGTCAATTGCTGGTCCTAGTAGCACACTATCGAATTTAATATTACGCGTACCTGCACGGAAATGCTTTTCATTAATCGCATCGAATTCGGCCTCTAAACGATCTTCCTGTCTAAATGCTTGGACCATTCCCATACCCGATAATGATTCGGCAATTTTAGCATTTAGCTGACTTAACCGTTCCCGAATATCTTGGTAGAAATCGGCACTGTAACGCCTGTATACAATGATGACTAGTAAAATTAAAGGCAACAATACCAAAGAAATCAACGCTAATTTACGATCCAGTGTAAAGAGAGCGATATAGACACCAATCAGCACAAAAATCGCTTGTAAAAACGTCACAATGACACTGACGAACATCTCTTTAATAGATTCTGTATCGTTTGTGACACGTGATACGATGCTTCCAGCGGGCGTTTTATCGAAATAACGCATGCCAAGCCCTTGCACTTTTGAAAATACGTCAATCCGCATTTGTTGAATAATTTTCAAAGCAATGTCCTGGAAACGCATCAATTGGAAATAGGACACCACGACGATGAACACTTGAATGCTAATGTAAACGACGGCGATGGTTGTGACCGTCTCCTTTGGAAAGCTCATCGGTGTCAAATGATTGTCGATAAAGCGCTGAATGATTAAGGGTCCGACAATACTTCCTATCGTTGTCAAAATCAATAGGGTAAGCGCGATGACTATACTTTTTTTATGTGGGATGGTGTAGCTTAATAGCCTTTTAAAAACCGACCATTGATCTTTCGCGGTTAGTTTTGGTTGTTTTTCCACAGACATTATCCCTCACCCCCTTGTTCAACAAGTACTTCTAGTTGTTGCAAATCATACATTTCTTTATATTTACCATCCATGTCGATCAATTCCTCGTGTGTTCCAGCCTCGATGATTGTTCCTTCATCTAAAACGATAATCTTATGCGCATGTTGGATAGCACTTAAACGATGTGACGTAATAATCGTCGTTTCGCCTGTCCGTGTTTGTTTAAGTGATTCCAAAATGGCTTCTTCCGTTTTGGCATCAACGGCTGACAAGGAATCATCCAAAATCAATAATTCTGGTTCCATAATCAATGCACGCGCAATAGACACTCGCTGCTTTTGGCCGCCTGACAACGATACACCACGTTCGCCGACTATGGTGTCATAGCCTTCCGTAAATTCTAAAATGTCGTCGTGGATATGCGCGAGCCGTGCCGCCTCATAAATGTTCTCCATCGCAATGTTAGGATTGGTAAACGCAATGTTCTCAGCAAGTGTTGTTGAGAATAAGAAGTGATCTTGTGGCACGTAGCCGATGGACTCTCGTAAACGTCGCTGCTTATACTGATTGATAGGGTTACCTCCATAGACAACACTGCCCGTATACCCTTCAAATTCTCTCAGCAATAATTTCAAAATGGCAGTTTTCCCTGATCCCGTTTTCCCTACAATCCCCATTGTCTCTCCCCGTTGCAACGTGAAGTGAACATTATGCAAAGCAGGACGCTCGTCACCAGGGAATTTGAATTCATCGATATCGAAATAGAGATCGCCTTCTGGTCTTTTATCGATAGCGCCGGGTAGGTCTATAATTTCTGGATCAATGGACAATAATTCCGTAATCCGACTATAGGATGCATTTCCACGTTCCACAATGTTAAATAGGAAACCAAATGCCAGCATTGGCCATACGAGAAGACCCAAGTATGTACTGAACGCCACCATATCCCCAATGGACATATCACCCGCAATGATAAACTTCGTTCCGAAATAGAAGGACAAAATATATGAAACGGCAAAAATTCCTGTAATCGTCGGATCGAATAACGCATCTATTTTGGCAACGCGCATATTTTTAGCAACCACATCAGTCGATAAATTCGTAAAATCCTCAATATCTTCCTGCTGCTGGCCAAATGTTTTGATGACTTTAATACCTGATATACTTTCCTGTGTCTTATCATTCAAATTAGAAAAGGCTTCTTGCGCAAATCGGAATCGATTACGTAGCAACTTTCCATAATAGCCCGTCATGAAAATCATGAACGGCAGTGGAATGAGTGCAATTAAGGTTAGTTTCCAATTGATGGTGATAGCCATCGTCAAAATAACAAAGCCACCTGTTGAAATAGAATCGACAAGCGTTAAAACGCCCATGCCAGCGGTTTGTTGCACGGCGTTAATATCGTTTGTGGCATGGGCCATTAAATCTCCTACTCGTCTTTTTTGGTAGAAAGACGGCGACATTCTCGTAAAATGATTGAATAATTTTTCACGCATTTGGCGGGATAATAAAACGGCCGAACCAAAAATCATCATACGCCAGTAGAAGCGTGCAACATACATAAGGACGCCCGCGACTCCCAGGATAATGAGCCATTTGGTCAGCCCCCCAGCTGTCAATTCGCCTATTGTAATATCATCGACAATAATCCCGATGATTTTCGGAGGGATCAGTTGCAAAAGTGATACGAAAACAAGCATAGCAATTCCAAATATGTACTGCTTTTTCTGTTGTTTAAAAAACCAACTCAATTGTACTAAAACCTTCACTTGACTTCCCCTACTTCTTTTAAAATTTGACCTTTGAATAGTTTAGCAAAATTCCGAACAATAGAAAAGGTCCGAGTTCTAAATTATTCGGATTATGAAATAGTTTTGGTGATAATATATTCAATTCCCCCATATAGTAAAGGTGAAGAGCCAAGTTAATTGCGGGAGGGATGAAATGCGGAAACTTTTGTACTTATTTTGGATTCTCGGAATATTACTAGTATCAGCTTGTTCATATGATAGTGAAAAAGCAGTGAAAAACGGAGATGTCATTAATATGAATGGCCCCGTTTATAATTTTTCAAGCTTTGAATTATTCTTGGACAACGTTGAGGTGGGTCAGTCGGATTCCGTACGTATTGCGAACTACACGCTTGAGGGAGAACCGACACTTTACAATCTGACTTTTGATGGTTCATCCATCGATTTGAAAATTGACCGTTCCAAAAATAACAACAGAGGAAATGATCCTGTCAAAGTTAATATGACCTGCACGGATCTTGTCACGGAGGCTGGTCAACAAGTGCTCACATACACACTCGAAGGCTGCAATCAAGATTCAGTCGTTGAGGACTTCATGCTATTAACTGTCTTGAAAGAACAAGTAGAAGAGCATGAGCACTAAGGGGAATTAATCGAGCGTGACTGTTTCAATTCCGACAATCGTGTTCAACGAAATCTTCTGCACAATTAAACCATCCGTTACATGAATGAGCTGTGCCTGTTCGTCCAGCTGAGTGAAGATACCTATTGTGTCAGCAAGTGTCCCCTTTTCCCATGTCTTGACTCGAATTTCACATTGTGATTGATACGCAATGGCCAACTGCTGTTGAAACTCTTGGAATGTCCATTCATCAATCAAGGGCTTTTCTTCGTAGTCATCCTCTCCCATCCAATCACGTAACTGGGTCAGGTGTTCCGGCAACATCATTGCCGTCCATTTCTTGGCTCCGCGATCGCGAATCATTTGATTAGCCTCCTTTCTTAATACGGAACGTTAGTTCTTACTATATTCTTATTTCTGTGCTTTTACAAGAAGGTTGACTATTTATAATACGCCCGTAAAAATCGTTGTTTAAGATGAAATAAAAAAGAATCGACCCTATCCTTACGCTTGAAAAGGCTTTTGATAGGTCAATTCTTTTTTATAACTTTACAATATTATCTAATCCACTTTTCGGTTACATACACCCTCTTATTCGTTGCATCTAACACAACATTGCGTCCAATCGGCATGGGGTGCATAGGATGTGTATGACATGCATCAAATTCCGCAAGCACCGGAATGTTTACATCATCTAGTATTTCCAACAGCACTTCATATGGCTTACGCCCCGTCCCTAAATCATCAAAGCACTCATGCTTCCCTAAAATAATGCCACCTACTTTATCCAAAATACCACTCACTTTGAGCATCGAAAAGTTCTTTTCGATAATAGCTGTATTTTTAGCACAGTCCTCAATTAATAAGATGTCACCTTTTTGTATTTCAGGCATATACGGGCTACTTAACATGCCGTACATGCCGTACATGGCATTCAAATTACCACCTATCAATCTACCTTCCGCAAGGCCATCTATGACAGTAATCCATTCATTTTTATATAACGTTTTTTCCTTTGTTTTCTTTTCCCAATTAACTGCCTCGTCTGACCAAAATAAAGGCATTGGAATTTCGTACGGTAAACTTTGCGGTGTTATAAAGATATTTTCAAAATAGTGATAGGTATCTTGGACAAATGGTTCAAATTCACCAAAAGACGGGATCAAAGCCGGACCATAGAAAGTTGGAATACCTGTTTTAGCATATAAAGCTAACAACACTGCCGTTGCGTCAGAATAGCCCACGACCATTTTAGGATTTGTCTTAAACGCTTCGTAATCAATATAAGGCAATATACTATTAGAATTTGTACCGCCAATTGTTGACATGATGAGTTTAATCGCAGGATTTCGAATTAATTCGTTTAGTTCCGCTGCTCTTTCTTTCGGCGTGCCCGCACGATAAGTATCTCTTTTCCCTGTTAAATTCCCTTCTACAATTTCAAATCCTTTGCTTGCTAAAAAACGTTTACTTCTCTCAAATCGCAGCTGTGCAGTAACTGTCGCGGGTGCCGATGGTGAAAATATTCCTATTTGATCACCTGGTTGCAAGTATTGAAACATCTCACTACCCCCTAAATATTGATACGTTCTTAATGTGTGATAGGTTTCATTAATCAGCAACCAGCATTTTGCTTACGTTCTGTAACACATAATTCCTTTTTTCGGAAAACTAACAATGTAGCCCATAAAGCATTTGAACCCGCTCGCAGTCTATCGGTCTATTTGCAGGTATCTCTAAGAAATAGGCTAGCTGCCAATCCTGCGTTTTTTGTGCTTGACGGCTCGTTGGCTTGTCCCAAGGTGGGTAAATGCGGATAGCCCGCTTCCCACTTGCCCCATTTTTTGAAACGATATCATGGTCGCATAGAACAGCTTTCGGAAAGACGAACTGACCAAAGAAATCCCCTTGGCGAGCACTAATTACGAACAAGTCAACTGGATCTGACGAGTCATATGGTTGGATTGGTCCGGCTTCACTTCTCTCCCACAACGTGACAAATTGTCCGACCTTTGTTGGCGTGATTTTAGCGCTACGAAATCTAACGGCGAGGGCATTCACTTGATAGACATAGGCCCCGTATTCCGCGTTTTGTGCCTCTACTCGTGGCTGAGAGCACTTAAAGCTGCATGGGTTATAGACAAGATCCTTAGTTGCAAGAAGGTCACTGTGAATTGTGGCCAAGGAGATCCAGGGATTATGGTCAGTTGTTGAAAGGTCTTGATGTTTTTTATTCATCTGCTTAAATCCTCCTTTTTAATAATAAACTTGCCATTCATTATTCAATTATCCACTCTTTACTTGCCGAGCAACTGTATTTATCACTAAAATATAGTGAAAAGATAGTTTTCAAACCTGTGTTGATCTGTGATTTAGTCCAGCAACCCTTTGTAATGCTCAACAAGATCTGGAAATGCTTGTAACTCACTTTTTCCTTTGTCACTGATCGCATATACTCCCCTTTGAATTCTGTCAAACCAGCCATCATAATTTTTATTAAGAATAGTCAAGGTTTTCTCTCCTGTCCCCATTTGACGCAATATTCTAGGCGATAGTGGTCCGTGATGAAGAAGACAACAAGCAATATGTATACAGTTTTCTTTATAGGCAGACAGAATTTTCATTTGACTGCTTCCACCCGTATTATAATCCCCTGTTCTGCCTTCGATTTCTGTTAGTAAATTCGTCAGTTTTTTCTTACTACGTTGCATACTTTTCTGCCTATCAAAGGAAGCAGGCTGATGCACAACTTCTATATGTACGTCATCGCCATGAAATGCAACCATTATCAAACCTAACTCCAGCCTCCTGACCAAATGGCACTGATCCTTCCATTTTTTCGACCGAAGACTGTATTTCGGTTTAGGAATCGCAACATAGACTTGATTTGTCAAGCGCTGTCTTTTAGTTGCTTGGATGAGAAGATCAATTGTCAGCGACAATTTCAACTCTATAATGACTAGCTCACTTTCTTTCACTGCGGCTACGTCACAATGATTCACTTCCCCATATACCTCGTATCCCTCTTTAACAAAATAATCTTTCACTGGTTGATATAAATCGACCTCATAGCGCTTATCTGCTTGATTTTTCATCGTCACGGCACACATCCTTTTGTCCCTACTTCATCACCAAGCATACAGTTTAGCATGAAACCAAATATCCTTTCACAATAATGGTACAATAGAAATCAACAATGAGTACCTAAGTATGGAGGTTTTTATTAATGAACGAAAAAACTATTTTCGAATTGATTCATTCTTTTGAACAAGTGAATCATAAAATGACCGTTCGGTGGAAAAGTAGATCCGCTCATAATCTAGGCATTTCACATATTATTGTCTTGCATGAACTACGTCAAGATGGTGAAAGTCGGCCTTCTGATTTGGCGAAGCGCCTTGGCTTTACACCCGCCTCGCTAACACATCTTTCTGGTAAACTAGCTGACCAGGAATTGATTGATCGTAGACAGGATGACCTCGACCGCCGTACTACCTATTGGTCTATCACTGAAAAAGGCATCGCCTTACTTGATCAGGCGCAAAAAGATGGTCATGCCACGCGTGGGGAGCTGTTCTCACATTTAACTGAGGAAGAGCAAACAACTTTACTAGCCATTTATCAAAAACTGGAGAAATCTTTACAGGACTAATTTACGATAGAAAAAAGGGCTTTTCTAGAAAATCAGTTTCCACTAACTTTCTGGACAGCCCTACCTACTTATAGCATTAACCTAATTTAAATGAGGTGATGGGGTGTATGTATTTATTGTCAATCCAGACGCGGGTAGGGGCCATGCTGCTAGGTTGTGGGATGAAACAGAGAACATTTTACAGCAACGACAGATTGACTATCGTATGCTAATCAGCAACTCGGAAATAGCTGCACAAAACTTTATCGCAGAACAGCAACAATTCTATACACTCAAGGCCATTGCAGTCATTGGTGGGGATGGAACGATGAGCTCTGTCATTCAATCCATCGCTAAAACGTCTACCGCTTTGGCAATTCTGCCAGCGGGTTCAGGAAACGATACGGCTCGCATGTTCAAACTAACGACTCAACCAGCCCAATTCATTGAGCAATTAGTAGCGCATCGAACAATCACTATTGATTTGCTCAGCTTCAATGGGCGCTTTGGTATTACTGTTGCTGGGATTGGAATCGACGCCATGATTGGGCAACGTGTCAATCAATCTTGGTATAAGCCATTTTTAAATAGGCTCGGAATCGGCTCTTTCGCCTATACCATTGCTGCGGTTTTAGAATTACTAACCTTTCAAGCCTTTTCAAGTAATGTAACGATTGATGGCAAAAACTATTCACTGCAAACTGCCTGGCTTATCGCATGCGGCAATACATCTTCTTATGGAGGCGGACTAGTCGTTTGCCCCCAGGCTTCACCAACAGATGGGATTCTCAATTTGACAATGCTTCACGACGTCGGACGTCTAAAAATTCTCTTTCAGCTTTTTCCGACCCTACTTCGTGGACAACCAATTCTTCGCAAAGGCGTTACTTACATAGAAGGAAAAGAACTTGCTATTCAGACGAACCGTCCTATTTCTGTCATTGTTGACGGAGAAGTTATCACATCAACACCACTGTTGATGAAGATTCAGGTACAAGCGCTGAAGTTGGTTTTAACTATCTAATACCCCAGTCGTTTACACACAATTTAGAACACTCCAGTATTAATTATTCGAATGATATGTTATGATTAAAAAATGTTCAAATGATAATGGAGGTTATTGACAGAATTATGAATCTTACAAACACAAAAACTAAAACCTTTCATGTAGAAGAAATCCTCATCGCCAACCAGTTATTAAAGGATGTTGTGGCACATACACCTTTGCAAAAAAATGAGCAACTATCTGAAAAATACGATTGCCATGTGTATGTCAAAAGAGAAGACTTACAACATATTCGTTCCTTTAAACTACGCGGCGCCTACTATAAAATTCAAAGCATCGAAACAGAAGCACGTGAAAAAGGGGTCGTCTGCGCCAGCGCAGGAAATCATGCACAAGGGGTTGCCTATGCCTGTGCACATTTAGGGATCGACGCAAAAATATTTATGCCCCAGACAACACCTAAACAAAAAATTAACCAAGTGAAAATGTTCGGTAAAAATGTTGTGGAAATCATTCTCGTTGGTGATACATTCGATGATACCTCTGCCCATGCCACCAAATATGCAACTGAAAATGATCGAATCTTCATCCACCCATTTGATGACTATGATGTCATTGCAGGGCAAGGGACTGTCGCCGTCGAAATGATGAATGACATCGAAGAACCTCTCGATTTTGTATTTGCCAGTATTGGCGGCGGTGGCCTGATGGCCGGGTTAAGCACCTACATTAAAAATGTTTCTCCTCATACACGCATGATTGGTGTGGAGCCTGAAGGTGCCGGTAGTATGAAAGCGGCCTTTACGAATGGTGAAGTTACGGTGCTGGAAAAAATTGATAAGTTTGTAGATGGTGCTGCAGTACAATGTGCAGGACGATTGACGTATGAAATTTGCCGTAAATACTTGGATGATATCGTACTTGTCCCTGAAGGTAAAGTTTGTACAGCCATTTTGAATTTGTATAATGAGTATGCAATTATTGCCGAACCCGCAGGAGCCTTACCAATTGCCGCACTCGACTTTTACAAAGATGAAATCAAAGGAAAATCCGTTATCTGCGTCATCAGTGGCGGCAACAATGATATCGGTAGAATGCAAGAAATCAAAGAAAAATCCTTACTATATGAAGGTCTACTCTATTATTTCATCGTCAATTTCCCACAACGCGCAGGGGCCTTGCGCCAGTTCTTGGATGAAGTACTTGGACCAGACGACGATATTACAACCTTTGAATATACGAAGAAAAACAACAAGGAAAGCGGACCTGGACTTGTTGGCGTCGAAATTAAACGCAAAGAAGACTACCACGGCCTCATTCAGCGCATGAATGATTGCGGCTTCTCCTTCAAAGAGGTTAACAAAGATAGTACATTATTTGATTTACTTATTTAAATAACCCCGGTGATCAACGAATTCAAGTCGTTGAACCACCGGGGTTATTTTAGTTTTTAGAGCTTACAATGACGATGGCAATACTGTCTAAGATAGGGATTGTACTGGCTGTTTGATTCTGCGTTAACACACTAAAAATAAGTAATTCTCCATCTTTTGTTTGTGCATATCCCGCCAACGAACTAACATTATTCAAACTCCCTGTTTTCGCCATTACATTACCTTTAGCTGGTGCAGCCGTCAAGCGATTTCTTAATGTCCCACCGATCAATCGATCAGGCGCACCTGCTACTGGGAGCCCTTGCGCAAATGAGCCATACCATGGGGCTGTTCGAACTTGATAGAGTAATTCTGTCATTTGAGCTGATGTCACTTTATTAGCATGTGACATGCCTGAAGCATCTTCAAATACCCACGCATCGACATCTAATCCAATAGACGCTGCATAATCTCGCATGACTTGTAATCCAGCATCCCAGCTCCCCTCATTGTATTGCATTTTCCCCATGGCCTTCGCTAATACCTCTGCATGAGAGTTATTGCTTAGTTTCATAAAGGGTCTCATCAAACTTTTCAATGGCATCGAATTTTTAGTAACTAAAACTTCGGCATTGTTAGCCGTTTTCCCCCGCACTGTTTTAGAGGATGGAACAAATGTTATACCTTTTGCCGCTAATGACTTTTTGAAAACATCGAGTGCATAGGCCGTTGGATTGGACACTGTCACCCACTCTTTTTTGCCAGCCGATCCAATCGGTACATTGCCCGTGATGACAATTTTATTCGTGCCGTGTTGGCGTTCAATTTTTAATGTGTTTTTCGAACCTTTTGGCACGGTTTTAGAGCGATTAACAACCTCTACAATAGCTGTTTCAGGTGTCAATTTTACTTTCGATGCTTTCCCGCGCGTAGTCGGCTTCGCCTCTACGATTACTGTGCCCGCATCGTAATCGGTATTCGGAGAAACCGTTAATGCAGAAATTTGTGCGGCATAATAATGGGATTCATCCGTTTTATCAATACTTGGCGACAGACGAACCGCGTCAAACCAAGTATCATCTCCCACTAAATTCCCAGAAACCTTTTTCACACCTTGCTTGGACAATTGCAAGGCAAAATGATCAAAATCACTTTTCAATAATGTTGGATCGCCTGTCCCACGGAGATAAAGATTACCAGTCAATGTTCCATTTGACACTTCCCCATTCGTTAGAACCTCAGTTGTAAAACGATAATTTTCACCAAGTGTTTCAAGCGCCGCTGCCGCAGTAAGAATTTTCAAAGTAGACGCAGGCGTAATTGCTTTATCGGCATTAGATTGATAGACCATTTCTCCTGTAGATGCTTTGCGGACCGCCACACTACTCGCGACTCCTTTCATTCTACTGTCCAATAAAATGGCATCGATTGAGTTTTGCAAATCTGCATATGTCGCAGCTGCTTGAACCGTTGAATGCTCTGTGATAGTTGTACAGACAGTCCCCATCACCAATAAGAAAATTAATAATACTTTTGCTATTTCTCGTTGCAACAAATCCTTTTCTCTCCCCTCAAAACTAGAACACGATACTAGTAGTGTAGCATTAATTTTAGAAAGAGCTTATGATTTTATAATTTTGCAAATAATCAAGTTATTGTGTTATCCTTAATCTAGAAATAGCACTAGTAGATATACCTTTTACCTTTTCTATTAATGAAATGACTCTCATTTATTTTTAGCTATTCTCAATTAAAAATAATTCTTTTAATTTCTAAGTCTATTTTGTTGGTATAATGATTCTCTATTTGTTATGATTATCATGTAAGATTTACAACAATCTAAGGAGTGACAGTAAATGACTGAAAATCAAAAACCAAAATTAACAACTGCAGCTGGTGCACCCGTCGTAGATAACCAAAACTCGATGACAGCTGGTCCAAGAGGTCCAATTCTATTACAAGATGTTTGGCTACTAGAAAAGCTTGCTCACTTCGATCGTGAAGTAATTCCAGAGCGTCGTATGCACGCAAAAGGTTCAGCTGCTTACGGTTCATTCACAGTAACGCATGACATTTCACAATATACAAAGGCAAAAGTATTCTCTGAAGTTGGTAAGAAAACAGATATGTTCCTTCGTTTCTCAACTGTTGCAGGTGAACGTGGTGGCGCTGATGCAGAACGCGATATTCGCGGATTCTCTGCGCGCTTCTACACAGAAGAAGGAAACTGGGACCTTGTTGGAAACAACACACCTGTATTCTTCTTCAGAGATCCAATGCAATTCCCTGACTTGAACCACGCTGTTAAACGTGACCCACGTACAAATATGCGTAGTGCAAATAACAACTGGGATTTCTGGACATCACTGCCTGAAGCACTCCACCAAGTAACAATTGTGATGAGTGATCGTGGACTTCCAAGTTCATATCGCACAATGCACGGTTTCGGAAGCCACACATTCAGTATGATCAATGCACAAAACGAACGCGTTTGGGTGAAATTCCATATGCATTCACAACAAGGCATTGAAAACCTAACAGATCAGGAAGCTGAAGTTGTTGTTGGTAAAGACCGTGAGAGCCATCAGCGTGACCTTTACGACAACATCGAAAACGGCAACTTCCCGAAATGGAAAATGTTCATCCAAGTGATGACTGAAGAACAAGCGGCAAACATGCCTTACAACCCATTTGACCTAACAAAAGTTTGGTACAAAAAAGACTTCCCACTTATCGAAGTTGGCGAATTCGAACTGAATCGTAACCCAGACAACTACTTTGCTGAGGTAGAGCAAGCTGCTTTCACACCAGCAAACGTTGTACCTGGTATCAGTTTCTCACCAGACAAAATGTTGCAAGGTCGCCTATTCTCTTACGGCGATGCACAACGTTACCGTCTAGGCGTTAACCATCACCAAATTCCGGTCAACCAACCGAAATGTCCGGTTCATAGCTACCACCGCGATGGCGCGATGCGTGTCGATGGCAACCATGGCAGCAGAATGCATTATGAGCCAAACAGTTATGGTGAGTGGCAAGAACAACCAAGCTACAAAGATCCAGCACTCGATCTATTTGGTGCAGCAGATCAATGGAATTTCCGCGAAGATGACGATAATTACTTCGAGCAACCAGGTAAATTATTCAACTTGATGAGCCCAGAACAACAGCAAGTATTGTTCGAAAACACTGGACGTAATATGCAAGGCGTTGACAAGCATATCCAACTTCGTCATATCGCTCACTGCTACAAAGCAGATCCAGCTTACGGACAAGGTGTAGCAGATGCACTTGGTATCGCTTGGAGCGAAGTAGAAGCAGCAGCAACATTCGAAGCTAAATAAGTAGTTTATTGTACAAAAGGAGTAGCCCGATGTGGCTACTCCTTTTTATTATGCTGAGTGGATTTATATTTGGTGGCTCAGTTTTGTCAAAGCGTGGGACAGTTCACAAAATCGGTAGTCTAGTTCACTATGTACCGCTTTTTATTCCTCTGAAATCATGAATATTTCCAGGGAAATCGCGCTAAAATCATAGATTCGGCGTTTACACCGAAAATCCCCTAAAATAAGACCAAATTAAGAAAAAGGACACCTTCTCCCCTTGCCCGTAATCCTACTACTAACTCTTCTCTTACTATTCCAGCTTCCGAAATGGATGGGTGTATAAACGAAGAAACATAATTAGAAAAATTAAGGTCGCGAAACCAAACAAAATTCGGATTGGAAACCATTCTGCCCATAATCCTGCGATGAAAAGACCAAATGGTAAAGTCAATTTCATGAACATGGACGACGTACCTGCAACGCGCCCAAGCAGATGATTCGGTGTGAATTCCTGCCTAATCGTGAAATAAACAATGTTAGAAATCGTTGTAGAAAACGTCCGAATAGCAAGTGCGATGCCAATTGCCCACCATGTTGGCGAAATTATCAAACAGCTCATGCCAACAACATCGAATAACAAGCAGAACGTAAAAATATTTCCTCGCCCAAATTTCTTCCGGACACGACTGACAACGGCTGCCCCAACAATTCCACCTATCGCAGAAATTGTGTACATCAAGCCAACTTGTGCTGCAGTTGCGCCAAGCTGATCAGTTACATAGAAAATAAGAACACCAATCACCAGGCTTGAGGCAAAATTCATGAACAAGGTTGTAAAGGTCGGCGTTAGCAGTGTTTTATTACGAAATAATTCATCTATGCCCTCTCTGATATCCTGTACCACTGTGGTTTTCTTGTGCTCAATCCGAACAGTTGCCGGCGGTTGAAATGCAGAGACGCAAATAAATAAGATAAATAGGCACAACATATACACAGCTAATGTAGACGTATATGAAAAAGCCACTAGAAGTGCCCCTGCCAAACCAGGTCCGATTGTCTGGATAAATGTACCGACAAAAGATAGCTTCGCATTTGCGGAAGTAAGCTGTTCCTTCGTTACGATTTGTGGGAGGACCGCATGATGAGCATTACCAAATGTATAGCCTGCGGAAGATAAAAGAAATCCAAGGACATATAAATGCCAAAGTGCTAATTGCCCCGAAAAAAAAAGCATAATCACCCCTACCATCGACATCAACTGAATAAGGCTGGTCCATTGCATCATCCGTTTCCGATTCAAGCGATCTACAAAAACACCGGCCAACATGCCGATGAAAATATTCGGGAAGAATTCAATCGCTCGCATCATACTCATTGCCAATGCGGATCGACTTAAATCATAAATTAATAGCGGAATTGCTATGATGTACATTTGATGACCAAAGCTCGATATGATGGAGCCGCCCCAAATAAGCATGAAATTCTTATTTCTCCAAAGTGTCCGTTCTATCGTCACTTGCTCCATTGCTTTTAAAGCCATTTTCCATCCCCCTATTGCTTCCTTCTGTAAATTAACTATAGAATAGATAAAGGTGAAGAAAAAGTGAGCGTTATATTATTATCAGTTCACCTTTTAGGATGGAGGATAGCTATATGAAATATATTGAACATGTAAAAGAACTAACGCGGCATTTCATCAAAAATAGAGAGACAGAAACAACAATCGCTCAGCTATCGGTACTACTAAATTGTTCAGAGCGCCACAGTAAAACTGTCATGAAGTATTTACACGAGCAAGGTCATATCCGTTGGGTAGTTCAAAAAGGTCGAGGCAAAAAACCAAAAATCACTGTACTTCAATCTAACGATGAACTTCAGCTGACAGAAGCAAAGCACAACATTCAGCAAGGCCATTACAAAGATGCATTCCAAATTATTCAGCAGTTTGATAGCCATGAACAAGCAGACTTCCAACGGTGGTTCGAAGAGTATTTAGGGCTCTCGCAGGAAAACACGATGGAACTGGGCAACGATGTATTACGCTATCCATTCTATGAAACAAGTCTCATCATGGATCCTCCATACCTCCTTTCCAGGCATGATGCACATATGGTCCAGCAAATTTTTGACCGCCTTGTAGAATACGACTCTGTCTCCCAGCAGCTGCTTCCTCGAATTGCTCATCATTGGGAAAGTACGGATGGACAGCAATGGATTTTTTATCTTCGAAAAGGCGTCCGCTTCCACCATGGTCGCGAATTAACAAGTGACGATGTCAAAGCAACGTTCCAACGGTTTCCTGTGCATGATTTAATCACGCAAAATCTGAAACAGATTGACACGCCATCCAAAAACGTAATTATTTTTCATCTGAAAAATCCGAATTTTCTCTTCCCAAGATATTTATCTAACAAAAAGGCATCCATTATACCAATTGAAATGATTGAGAAGGATGAAAATTTCAGATTACATCCAGTTGGTTGTGGCCCCTTTCAATTAGTGCGGCATGATGAAGATATAGTCCGCCTTGATGTCTTTCCTGACTATTACGGGAATCGACCATGGCTCGATCGCGTAGAAATCATCAAAACACCTTTCACAATTCATGATGAATCGAAACATCCTCTACTATTGAATGCACCGGATGCCTCATGGAGAGAAATTCGTGTTCAGGAGGAAGGAGCTGATTATATCACATTCAATTGCCGTAAAAATGGACCGATGCAAGACGAACGTTTCCGCCGATTCATCTATTCAATCGTTAATCGAGCTGATTTTTGTTTGCGGGCCGGCAATGAAAAGGTCGCATATAGTTTTGTCACTGATCGGTCAATGATACTGAAAAATAGAGAGCATCAGCCTTCAACTGAATATATTCCACTAGATGGTGTTGTTAAAATTGCGGCACAACAAATTCGAAAAGATGCCAATCATGAACGTGAGGCATTCATTCTTCAACAGCAGCTTGCTGAGCATGGAATCGTATCAATCGTAGAACTCATCCAGCTACATGAGCTGAATGACAGCCTATTCAATCATTATGACCTGTTTGTTGGCGGGATTGCCTTAGGGGAGGATCGCTTGTTATCTGCTTTGACAGCCAGTCAATCGTCTAGCTCTATGATCTACCCTTTCTTAACTGATGAAATGAGAAAAATAGTTGATCAGCAAATCACCATAATTAAAGAATCAAGAACTGATACGACGCGTTGGGAGACCTATTTTCAATTGGAGTCATATTTAACAACGAACCACAGTCTCCTTTTTCTAACACATCGTTCCCACACTATCTATGAACCGGGAAATAGTCCATATGAAAATATACGACTGGATCGCAATGGAAGAATTGATTATCGAAAAGTATGGAAACAAGCTGTTAGATAGGTATACTTGGCATAGAAATAATCGAAAGTAGTTACCACTGTTTATTCCCCGGAAATCACGAGTATTTCCGGGGAAATCGCGCGAAAGTTGGAATTTCGCAGAAAAAACCGAAAATCTGTGAAAATAGTATACTCAGTCCCTTATATTAATAAAGATTCCGACAATTATACTGACTTTTTCGTCAACTATAGATAGAATAGATATAGCAAGATCGATTATTTTAGGGGGAAATAAAATGACTATTCAATTCACGGTACACGAAGAATTTTTTACATTCCATGATCCAATGCAAGAGCGGAAACTCATTGACCGAAAAACGGAAATCCGTAAAGATCCACTAACAGGTGAAACTTCACGCATTATTTTCGACCCTGGCGCTCCATTCGTCCCAACCGATTATACGGAACTTGCGAAAGAAACTGCGGGCAACAAATGTCCCTTCTGCCCTGAAAATGTACAATCATTTACACCAACATTTCCTGAAACGTTAGTGATAGGAGGACGGCTTACACAAGGCGAAGCAGTCGTTTTCCCAAACCTTTTCCCATACAGTAAACATAATGCCGTCGTTCGCATATGTGATCAGCATTATGTGAAGCTCGATGAATTCACAGGTCCAATGATTGCCGATTCATTTTCAGCGTCTCATAACTATTTGAAAAAAGTCATCGCCCAAGATTCACAAACAACATATGCATCTATCAACTGGAACTACTTACCACCGTCAGGAGGCAGCATTTTACATCCGCATATTCATGTATTAGCATCTGAACGGCCAACGAACTACCAGGCAACAACATCTGCCGCAGCCGAGCAATTTCACGATACACAAGGCCAAAACTTCTACGCTGCGTTCGTTAAACAAGAGCGAGAGCTAGGTCAACGTTTCATCGGAACAACCGGAACGATTGACTGGCTACATGCATTCGCGCCAAAAAGCCACACCGACTTTATTGGTGTATTCAACGCCTCCTCTCTTGAGGAATTAGACGCTAAAAACTGGCAAGACCTTGCCGATAGTATCATACGCTTTTTCCGTTACTTTGATAGCATCGGTATAGCCAGCTTCAATCTCGGACTCTTTATTCCCGTTTCACAAAATAGTACTGAACGAGTTCATGTCCGACTTGTCCCCCGTCTCACCATAGGCGGACTCCAAACAAGCGACATGAATGTCTTTAACTTCTTGCATAGTGAGCCGCTGTGCTTAAAAGTTCCAGAACAAACAACACAGGCCGTTGGCGCTTATTTTACTGATAACTAAAAAAACGCAGATGACAACAGTAAAGCCCGTTGTCATCTGCGTTTCTATTTTAAAGTAGTAAGAAGATAAATGGTAGGAAAAATAATAAAAGTACGACAAAAATCACAGTAGCTGGAATGACAATCGTCCAGAATCCGCGCCACCTAGAAAATTGATGCGCTTCCGCAATTGCATTTATCGTAATGATAAAGTTCCATATTCCTACTACGATACTTATAAATCCACTGAAGAATAACCAAATTATTTTACCGAATGAAATATCAAAGTCCTCTATAAATAATACTTCACCTAAAATGAGATAATCTGGAATCCACAAAAATCCAAAAAGTATGATAGGAATATAAGTAATAGCAAAAGCCATTTTCAACTCTGCAAATTTCCCTATACCACCGAGCCATGTACCAACTATCGTAGCAATGCCTGCACCAATCCACCAACCAATTATCCCAAAAATAGGACCAACTATAATGGCTAAGACAAAAATCATAGGTATTGATATAGTATCGCCCAAGTTATTTTGCGTCGCCCCATTCAACAAATCAAATATCCCAGCAATTAAGGCTAAAATAACTGCAAATTTCATCGGCTTGTGATTGATAGCATAGCGTACAGTTTCCCTTGGCTTTAACCAAATAGACGTCCAGACATTCAGTTCTTCTTTCTTACTCAATAGATCATTTTCCTTTTTCATACATGCACACCCCGCTTTCCCTACCTATTATACGTGTGATAGGCTAATAAGTTTCATCAAAAAAAGATGCAGAAGCTAATCAGCCTCTACACCTCTATTACTCCACTGTACATAACTGCTCTGCCATTTTAATCTTTCCATGTAACAGTCCTTAATTATTTACCTTTAATTGCTTTTCAGCCATATCCCCAATAACGGGTAGTTTGAAGTACTTCCCTTTATAAGCTTGGTACATCATGAAAACAATCATAAACAAGACAAGTGGCCCCATTAGCAAGCTCAAAATCCATCCAATAATCGGAATAATCCCTAACACCAAATTGAGAATGAATAGGAAGACGCCAAGGAATACAGCTTGCAATGCATGAAAACGAATAAACTGATTTTCCTTTTCCATAAATAAAAAGACGAGTCCTATGATGAAAATATAACAAAGCATTCCTCCAATATTTTCATCCAACCCTATCGAACTTTTTTTATTATCACTGGAGTTTTTTTCTAGATCACTCATCATCTAATCCTCCTTTTAAAATAGTCAATATCAACTCACCATCTTTTGCGAAGCATGTATCATATTTACCATGCTCCAAAGAATGGATTACACCTTTGCTTGTTAACCTCAATCATTTACTTGGTACAGCCAAAGTTGGATTCCTGCAGTTCATATCTCCCTAATCAATAGTATAGTAGATTTCACCATTGAAAACAACCATATTTCCGACAATTCCGACAAAATAACTAATAATAGCCTATTCACTATCGTAGCTATTTTTTTGTTTACTATTGACAGCAAGGATTTTCATTATGAAATATCATCAAAAATAGTAGTCCCTAATTCTTTTGCTACTATATTAACACATTCAGTATCTTTCCAATAAAAAGAATCTACTATCAATCTAGTAGATTCCCTTATGACAAACCACCCTTATTTACTACTCTCAATCGCCTTTAACTGGTCTAGCTGAATCATGCCATCAATATCACTATTTTTAATATAATCCGCTTCTTTACTAATATCAGCCATCTCCTGGATGACTTGCTCATTGACTGATGTTGTTACTTCAAGATGCGCAAATGCAGCTTGCAGTTCTTCTTTATTTATTTCCTTCCCAGTCAAGTCCTTGATATGTTTGATGACGAGATCTTGGCTTTCTTCTGGATTTTGTTTAATGAAATCAACCGCTTTAGTATGCGCTGTTAAATAAGCTGTCATAAATGGTTCATTGCTTACAAAGTTTTTAGTCGCTGCAACAACCGTATTGGTCGATTCTTTGCCCCATGCAAATGACTCCCAATCTAACAATAACTTGCCGTTCGCCTGTGTTTCTAAAATATAACCCCATGGCTCCTGTGTTGCTGCTGCATCCACTGATTTTTGAATGAACAGCGTTGCTGTATCGGCAGGTGCCGCTGCAAATAATTCGACTGTTCCACCATTTGATGTTGGCTTTAATCCTACATCATTCAAGGCTTTACGCAACATGACGTCCTGCGTGCTACCAATGACTGGAATAGCCACCTTTTTACCATCTAAGTCCTCGAGACTTGTAATATTACTATGTTCACTCGCAACAAGCACAGCTCCACCATTCACCGCACCTGAGATAATATGGTAGTTCGGATCTTTCACATATAAATTTAATAACGGTCCCGGTCCAACAGTGCCGACATCGATTGATTTAGTCACCAATGCTTCCGTGAACAAGCCACCATTACTAACTGTTTTCGTATTGATTTTAATATCTTCCCCGAACTCTTCAGCAAAATAACCCTTTTCTAAGGCAACAATCGTCGCCATATGTGTTAAGTTCGGAAAATAACCGATGTTCACTTCTTTACTGCCGACTGTACCTTGATCTCCTTTGCCACATGCTGTTCCTATAGCCAATACCAGCAACGAGATGAGTCCAAGTACCATTAATTTTCGATTCATTCTATTCTCTCCCCCGAGCTTCAAAGTTTTCTCAATTCTAACGCCATATTTATCGGCATTTTCTATGTCGCTCCAATGGTGATGATAAATCGTTTTCTATTAATTCCCTTCAATCACCTTTAACTGATCCAGTTGAATCAATCCATCAATGTCATTACTACGAACATAACCCGCTTCTTTACTAATATCAGCCATTTCCTGGATGACTCGTTCGTTGACAGAGGTTGTCACTTCGAGTCTAGAAAATGCAACCTGTATTTCCTCTTTATCAATTTCTTTTCCAGTTAAGTCTTTGATATGTTGGATGACAAGCTCTTGGCTCTCCACTGGGTGTTGTTTAATAAAATCAACTGCTTTTGTATGTGCTGTTAAATAGGCCGTTACAAATTGTTCATTGCCCAAAAAGTTTTTAGTGGCCGCAACAACCGTATTCGTCGTTTCTTTTCCCCAAGCAAAAGACTCCCAATCTAGCAACACCCTACCATTCGCCTGTGTTTCTAAAATATAGCCCCATGGTTCTGGAATTGCTGCCACATCCACTGATTTTTGAATAAATAGCGTCGTCGTATCTGCTGGTGCTGTTGCGAATAATTGGACTGTTCCACCATTCGATGTTGGCTTCAGCCCGACATCATTAAGTGCTTTCCGCAACATGATGTCTTGTGTATTTCCAATGCCAGGGATCGCAACTCTTTGACCGTCCAAGTCTGCAAGATCAGTAATGTTACTTTGTTCACTTGCAACAAGCACGGCTCCACCGTTAACAGCTCCTGAAATAATATGATAACTGGGATCTTTAACATAGAAGGTCAATAACGGACCTGGCCCGACAGTTCCAACATCGATTGATTTTGTCACCATCGCTTCCATAAATAACCCACCGCTACTGACTGTTTTCGTATTAATCTTAATATCTTCCCCGAAAGCTTCAGCAAAGTAACCTTTTTCCAATGCAACAATGGTAGTGATATGCGTTAAGTTTGGGAAATAGCCGATGTTTACTTCTTTGCTACCTACCGCTCCTTGTACTCCTTTTCCACATGCCGTTCCTAAACTGAGTGCAACCAAGGAAATAATTGCGAGTACAACTAATTTACGCTTCATTTATTTTCACTCCAAGTTTATAGTTTTCCATCTTATTTAACTAATCCCCCACTTTTTCTGAATGCTACGCTCTAATCGTAAAAATACTAAGTTATCCATGATTGT
Source organism: Sporosarcina sp. FSL K6-3457 (assembly GCF_038007285.1). Classification (GTDB taxonomy): domain Bacteria; phylum Bacillota; class Bacilli; order Bacillales_A; family Planococcaceae; genus Sporosarcina. The sequence goes on along the minus strand of NZ_JBBOWX010000001.1, from coordinate 2,216,603 downwards.
TCCGATAACACCGATAATAATCATCACTGAAATGACTAAATCCATCTGACCGAGTGATCTCCCTGTTTCAAGAAGATGACCAAGTCCGCCTCCTCCACCAAGCAATTCACCCGCCATTAATGCACGCCATGAAAATGCCCAAGCTATACGTAGGCCTGATATAATTTGTGGAACAGAAGCTGGTAAAATCACCGTTCGTAAAAAGTGAAATCCACTTGAGCCTAGTGTTTTAGCAACCCGCTGATAGAGTGACGGTACATTTTTAAAGCCACTTGTCGCACTAATCGTCATCGTCCATGTAGCACCGATTGTGACGATAAACAAAATCGAAAAGTTATTTAAACCAAACCAGATAATGGCTAGTGGAAACCAGACAATACTTGGAATAGACTGTAATGCTGTTATCAAAAATCCAAGAGTATCCTCTACCAACTTAGAACGCCAGATCAGATAGCCTAAGAATACACCTATCACGACGGCAATCGAAAATCCAATGAGTAGCCGAATCATACTTGTGAAAATCGCTGTCGTAATCTGCCCGCTAATAATCCCTGAAAAAAGCGTTTGCAGTACTTGAGTTAACGTTGGAAACATGAAATCTGGCAAGCTTGATAATCTAGATGTTACTTCCCATATCACCGCTAGTAGTCCGATGAAGAGGGTCCGTCTCCAAAATGTAGTCATCCCCCATTTCCTCCTTTAACACTTTCTCTATTTCAATCTGTAATTCTGCCAAAATGACCTTTTCCAAATGGAAAGTCACATCATTCGGCGTAATACCATCAGTTGATGTTTTTATCGTATGAGTCGATTTAATTTTTCCAGGACGCGTTTCAAATACAATAACTTTTTCGGATAATAAAACCGCTTCCCGTATATTATGGGTGATAAAGAAAATCGTCACTTTTGTTTTACGCCATATTTCAAGCAGTTCATGGTGCAAAACCATTCTCGTTTGCTCATCAAGGGCCGCAAATGGTTCATCCATCAACAAAACTGCTGGCTCCATCACAAGCGCACGCGCGATGGACACACGTTGTTTCATCCCCCCAGAAAGCTGATGAGGATAGGCATCAATATAATTACTCAAATGCACCATTTTCAACATATCTTTCGCTTTATCTTGCGCTTCGTTTTTCTCCATCCCTTTCAAGAGCAAACCATAAGTGACATTGTCCAAAACGGTAAGCCATGGGAATAGTCCCGCCTCTTGAAATACAACGACACGATCTGGTCCTGCTTCTGTTACTTTTTTACCTTCAATGCGAATTTCTCCTTTATCCGCCTTTTCAAGTCCCGCAATAAGATACAGCAATGTTGACTTCCCACATCCAGATGGACCCACAATCGAAACAAACTGACCTTTTTCTACCTCTAACCGAATATTATCCAGCACTTTCACTGACCCTTTTTCTGCATGTGGGAAACTTTTTTCAATGCCATCAATCGTTAAATACATAGGAATTCTCCTTCCCTTTACAATACCAACTAAATTGATATGTTTTATATCTTTTGTATATAATCGCTTACTTGTATACCATTTGTCAACTATTATTCTTGAAATTTTCCTCATTTTTTGATTTCAGACCTATTTTGATAGATTAAGGGCATAAGTTCACAATATTTCACCCGAACTAGACAACATTAATTTAAAACTTAACAATGCCTCAGCCGAACTAAACAACGCTCGCAAAAGTAAGCAATGTTTCTCACAAACTTAACACCATTTCAACCAAGCTAGGCAACGCTCACCTATTTCTCCATATAAAAACACCACAACCGAGTAAGTCGTGGCGTAACTACCTTTGTAATAAATATTTAACTATCAGGATGTAAATAAATCACTCGACAAGTAACGTTCGCCAGAGTCAGGTGCAATACAAACGACCGTATCACTCGGCGTCAGACGCTTAGCAACGGCTAGAGCCGCGTAGATAGATGCGCCCCCCGAAGGACCTACAAGAATCCCTTCTCGCGCTGCAGCACTGTGGACAGTGTCATATGCTTCTTCGTCTTTAATCTGAAAAATCTCATCATAAACTGTCGTATTTAACACCGAAGGAATAAAGCCAGGACTCGTCCCAACAAGTTTGTGCTTCCCTGGTACTCCGCCCGATAGCACCGGCGATCCCGCAGGCTCCACAACATGGACAGTGATAGCAGCATCTTGCTCTTTCAGTGCCTCTCCAGTCCCTGTTACCGTGCCTCCTGTGCCTGACGTACAAACAAAGGCAGTAAGTGTTCGATTGATGGACGCTAGCGCCTCAATGATTTCAACGGCTGTCGTTGTACGGTGTGCGTCTGGATTGGCTGTATTTTCAAATTGCATCGGTATAAAGCTATTGTCAATTTGTGAAGCTAATTCATTAGCTTTCGCAATCGCCCCCGGCATCCTCTCCTCACTTAGTGTCAAAACAACCTCCGCACCATAGGCCTTCATCAAGTTAATTCGCTCAGTCGTTGCATTGTCCGGCATGATAAAAATCGCTCGATACCCTCTCGCTGCGGCATTCATCGCTAAACCAATGCCCGTATTTCCTGACGTAGGCTCAATAATCGTTGCCCCCGCCTTCAATTGTCCACTTTTTTCTGCCTCGACTATCATATTAAAAGCCGCTCGATCCTTCACACTTTTGCTTGGGTTAAAAGATTCCAGCTTAACGTACACAGCCGCCCCTTGTGAATCAGCAAGCCTATTTAATCTTACCAATGGTGTTTGACCAATCAATTCAGCTATATTATTTACGACTCTCACAGCAATCATCCTTTCAAATCCCTTGTTATCTTATTAGTATAACAAATCAATGCGTAGAATTCCTACCTTTTTAGGTCAGTATAAATAGCCAGTCTCGACGGCATCAAATTTCACCATCTAGACCAGCTATATTATAATAGTAGAAAGTCAGATTCAAATAAGCGTTCAACAAAGAAACTGTTGATGTTTTCGGTCGCTAAAACTATCTATCATTTCAAGAAATGTTTGCTGCATTTCTTGCGATTGCCGATACGTTTCACCCGTAATTTCTTTCAATATACGTGCTTTTGTCGGTTGGTCAAGGACTGAATGCTTCACCTGATCACGGGCTAACGCAAGGAAATCTAAATAATCCTTATAAGAAGCATCATACTTCTCTGCTAGTTCATCACGGATAACGGCTGCTAATGTTGGACTAGCGCCACCTGTCGCTACACAAATCGTTAAATTACCACGTTCCAGCTTAGCTGGTACTTGAAAATCACTTAACGCCGGATTATCCACGACGTTGACTAACTGATGATCTCCAGCCGACGCAGCAACAAACGAATTGACTTGCTGCTGATTCGTTGCAGCAATGACAAGTAAAGCCCCTTGCAGATCCTGCGGTTCAAACAATTTATTGTTCCACTTAATTTGCTTATTTGCAAATAGCACTTGCATTTTCAAATGAATGGCGGGGCTAATGACCGTTACATGAGCCCCGGCCTGCAATAAACCTAGCGTTTTTCGATAAGCAATGGTTCCGCCGCCCACAACAACGGCTGCTTTGTTTTTCATATTCAACATCATTGGATATGTTCCCATTACTAAAGCCACCTATCGTTGCAAAGTTACGAAAACGAACTACGCATTTGTACCGACTACTTCATCATGAAAATCCATTCCATTATGAACAGCTTTGACATGGCCCGCCCGTATGACGAAGTCACCAAAATGCTCGCCTTCCAATCTTTCTTTAGCATATTGGGCTAGCAGTACTTGAAGTATAGCCAAGATTTCTTCTTCCCCAATATTTTCACGATAGATTTTGTTCAAACGATCTCCTGCAAAACCCGCACCTAAATACATATTATATTTACCAGGTGCTTTTCCTATAAATGCAATTTCCCCTAACGCGGGACGAGAACAACCATTCGGGCATCCTGACATACGAATAACAATCTCCTTGTCTCGTAAGCCCGATTCATCTACAATGACATCGATTTTATCTAACAGCACAGGTAAATAGCGCTCTGCTTCTGCCATCGCTAGCCCACATGTCGGAAATGCTACACAAGACATCGAACTGCGTCGTAAAGCCGAATGATGCGCACCAGCTGTCATATTATGCTGTTCCAACAACTCCACAATCTTCTTCTTTTTCTGGCTTGTTACATTACTGATGACAAGGTTTTGGTTTGGACTTAGCCGGAAATCTCCCGTATGGATTTTAGCGATTTCACGCAAACCTGTCATTAATGGGTAGTCGTCCGCATCACGAACGCGACCATTTTCGATAAACAATGTATAATGCCATTTCCCATCATTGCCTTTAATCCAACCATAGCGATCACCATTATGCTCAAAGTTATAAGCGCGTGCGGCCTCAAGATTCCAGCCTAAACGGTTATTGAGCTCATTTGCAATCCACTCCAACCCTTTAGCATCGACTGTATACTTAAAACGAGCATTTTTTCTGACAGAACGATTACCATAATCTCGCTGAATTGTAATCACTTTTTCCGCCACTTCAATAATCTTGTCAGGTGTACAAAAACCAATAACCCGCGCCAGTTGCGGATACGTTGCTGTATCCCCATGTGTCATTCCCATGCCACCACCAACGGCAATATTGAAGCCAACTAATTTGTCGTCTTCTAAAATGGCAATCAAACCGAGATCCTGTGAAAAGACATCAATATCATTATTGGGTGGAATGGCTAATCCAATTTTAAATTTACGTGGTAAATACAACTCACCATACATTGGCTCGACTTCAACCTCTTGACTATTGACTACTTTTTCACCATCCAACCAAATTTCATGGTACGCTTGCGTCCGCGGAGATAGGTATTCACTCAATTCCCGGGATAATTCGTAGACTTCTGCATGAATGTCTGATTGATAAGGGTTCGGATTACACATAACATTCCGATTGACATCCCCACAAGCTGCTAGCGTATCCATCAATGCTGCATTAATTTCTTGCACGTTTTTCTTCATATTCCACTTTAAAATGCCGTGCATTTGGAATGATTGGCGCGTCGTTAACTTCAACGTCCCATTGCCATACCTATTAGCGAGGTCATCCATCACTAACCATTGCTGGGACGTTGCAATACCGCCTGGTGCACGCACACGCACCATAAATTGATACGCGGGCTCTAACTTTTGGCGTTGACGTTCGTTACGTAAATCACGGTCGTCCTGTAAATAACTACCGTGAAATTTCATCAGTCGATTATCATCATCATTAATGCCTGAGCTGATTTGTTCAACAAGTGAGTCTGCAAGCGATCCCCGCAAATAGTTACTTTCTAGCTTAATACGCTCGACATCACTCGGTTTACCTGGTTGTGGCGGTAGTACAATTTTTTTCGTCATCTAACTTGCTCCCTTCACACTACACTCAATAGACATCGCGTTGATAGCGTTTCTGCTGCTGTATCTCGGCTAAATAGTCCGCCGCTTCCTTCGCATTCAAGCCGCCTTCTTCTTGCAAAATCGTTTCCAATGTATCGTGGACATCTGCGGCCATATGCTTTTCATCCCCACAAACGTAAATGACGGCTCCCTCTTCTAACCACTCGAAAAGTTCCTGACTTTTCTCTAGCATGCGGTGTTGTACATAAACTTTTTCATCTGTATCACGTGAAAATGCAACATCTATTTGTGTCAAGACACCATCTTTCGCCCAACGTTGCCATTCAGTCTGATACAAGAAGTCCGTCACATAATGCTGATCGCCAAAGAATAACCACGTCTTCCCTTCTGCACCAATCTCCTCGCGCTCTTCTAAGAATGCTCGGAACGGTGCAATACCAGTCCCTGGCCCAATCATAATAATCGGTGTCTCGGGATCTGCTGGTAATCTAAAATTCTGATTACTTTGTACGTAAACTGGTAAATGGTCGCCTGGTTGCGCACGTAATGCAAATTCACCTGAGCAAACACCTAATCGTTCACGACCATGCGCTTCATAACGAACCGTTCCAACAGTCAAATGGACTTCATCTGGATTGGCTTTTAAGCTACTAGCAATCGAATAGAGGCGCGCCGGCATTTTGCGTAAAACGCCAATAAATTCACGTGCTGGCGCTTCCCATGGTGCAAAGTCACGTACGACATCTAACAAATCACGACCATACATATAGTCTTTCAATTCTTGCTCTTTACCCGCAGCCACTAGCTCTTTCAAAGCTGGATTGGTCGATAACTCCGCTATCTTTTGTAACAATGGTTTCGTCAGCACGGTAATTTCAAAATTGGATAGCAATGCTTCACGCAATGGACGGAACACACCTTGTTTATTCACCGCAACAGGATCCTCACCATTCCAACCTAGCTCCGCAATCAAAGCATCTACTAGCTCCGGCTCATTTTTGGGATACACACCTAAGCTATCACCTGGCTCAAACTGCAAATTAGATCCTTCCAGTGACAATTCAATATGGCGTGTTTCTTTGTTCGAGCCACGCCCATTTAAGTTCAAACTTTCAAGAATTTCTGCTTGGAAAGGATTTGTGCGGGAGTACTCCGCCCCTTCAGAAGTTCCTGAACTATCGACTCCTTGTTGACTAGCTGTAGACTGACTGCCTTGTAAATCATTTAATTCCAACAAGACTGTCGCAAACCACTCCTCGGCTGGTTCATCAAAATCTAAATCACAATCAACACGTGGACTAATCTGTTTCGCACCTAATTCAAGTAATCGTTCATCAAACTCTTTTCCTGTATGACAGAAATAGTCATAGGAACTATCTCCCAATGCCAATACAGAATACTGAAGATTTTCTAACTGTGGTGCCCTTTTCCCCATCAGAAATTCATAGAATGGTAGTGCTGTATCTGGCGGATCTCCTTCTCCTTGCGTACTTACAATCAGCAATAAGTTATCGATTTTCTTTAAGGCATTCGTCTTAAAGTCATTCATCGACGCAAGCGTGACTTTAAAATTTTCCGCTTGTAAATTTTTCGTCAGCTTGCCCGCAAGCGCCTGTGAATTACCTGTCTGTGAACCAAAAAGAATTGTGACCTCTTTTGTAATGACCTTTTTGACAATTTCCTGCGCCTCTAATACTGCGGCACTACTCGACTCACTTGAACCTTGCCCAATTTGTCGAGCACTCAAATAGCCACCTAACCAAATTTGTTGTGTTTCTGTTAATGCTGGTAAAAGTTGATTGAGCAATTCGACTTGTTGCTCATTAAACGGACTATTTTTCACTTGAAGAGCCATTGTTCCCACCTCACAAATAGTATTTGTTGTACTTACTCCAAAGCCATTGATTACTTAAGCCTAATTTTTTCATTTTTTTCAATTTGAACAACAACATGATCCTGAACAACTAATGTAATCGAACCATAACTCATCGTAGCCAGCATTGCCTTTAGCGTTTCAATCGCCTGTTCCACATTATCTTTTTGCTTCCCCATGTTGGCATCATCCTTTCAGCAGGTACTAAATCGCCTGCAATATTACCGGCGTTGCTAGCAAGTCATTCACTCGTTCAACAAGTACATCTTGAACGTATTTGTGATAACCCAAATTCTCACAAAGAATAATTTGTTGGTCGCTTGAGGAATGCTTAGCAATTGTTCTCGTAATACCATTCATGAGAATACCAGAGAATAATAAATAAGGAATGATAAAAATCTGCCGTTGTGTCGTTTGTTGCAATTGTTCCATAGCTTCGTCAAACGAAGGAGCTGTTCCGTATAGAAAACAAACATCTACTTTTTGAAAGGGATATTTGTTCGCAAGCAGCCGTGCAATTTCCGCTAAATCACGCTTCACGGCAAGATCACTGCTGCCCCTCCCAACGAGTAACACCTGTGCTTCTACATCAATCGGCACCTGCTGCTCAATGACTCGATCATATAAGCTATCCACCATTTTAGGGTGAATCCCAAACGCTTTGCCGTATGTAAATTCAACATCAGGATACATGATTTTACCTACTTCAATTTCAAAGGGAATATCCTCATTGGCGTGATTTGCCGTTAACAATAGGATAGGAACAACAGCAATTTTAGTTGCGCCACGTTCCACACACTTGATAATACCTTCATCAACGCTAGGTGACGCCAACTCCAAAAAGCAAATTTCTTGAATCGGGACGTCTATCATTACTTTACAATTTTCGATAAATTGAATCGCTTCCTCAACACCTGCTTGAATTCGGCTACCATGGCCTACATATAAAACCGCCTGCATATTGCTCCCTCCTTATATAGAAAGTTCTTTCATTAAAGCTTCACCCAAATCACTTTGTTCAAACCACTGAATCTTGTCACGCAGTTTGACCACTTCTCCAACTACAATCATGCTTGGATTTTTAATAGTAGATTCTTGCACAATGTCAACAATCGTGGCAAGCGTGCCTGTCACCGTTTGCTGCGCTTCTGTCGTTCCCCAGTGGATAAGGGCAACTGGCGTACTAGCAGCCTTACCATGACTGATTAGTTGCTCACAAATATAAGGTAGATTCCCCACTCCCATATAAATTGCTAGCGTATCAATGCCTTTCGCCAAGCTTTCCCAGTGGATGGAATCGCTTTTCCCTGCACGCATATGCCCTGTGACAATAGCAAAACTAGAACTCAACTCACGATGTGTTACCGGAATACCAGCGTAGGCAGGAGCTGCAATTCCAGCTGTAATCCCTGGAACTACTTCAAACGGAATACCGTGGTCCACAAGTGCCTCAGCTTCTTCTGCACCTCTTCCAAAAATGAATGGATCCCCACCTTTTAACCGCGTAACGATCTTCCCCTGCTTCGCATATTTCACTAAAAAGTGATTAATGGTCTCTTGAATCATGGCATGATAGTTAGGTAGCTTGCCGCAATAAATCAGATCAGCACCTGGCTTCGCGTAACTTAACAGCTCTTTATTGATCAAACGGTCATACAAAATGACATCTGCCTCTTGAATACATCTCAACCCTTTAACGGTGATCAAATCAACATCGCCAGGTCCAGCACCTACTAAATATACTTTTCCCATCTTCTTCTCTCCTCTCACCGTTTGGTTTACTATTTATGAATGAACGACCTGTTGTTTCAATCCCTCAATCAATACCTCAATCACTTCTGGACGACTAAATGTCGCAGGTGGCTGCTCACCATTGCGCAGCATTTCCCTTACCTTCGTCCCCGACAAAATGACATGGTCACTCGCATCATGCGGGCATGTTTTCGGCGTCGCCATACTCTCACACTTATTGCAATAAAAACTATGTTCAAAGAATAATAGCGTAATCCCTAATTCTTCAGGCGTAAAATTACTAAATATTTTCTGCGCATCATAGGTGCCGTAGTAATTACCAACCCCTGCATGATCACGTCCGACAATAAAGTGCGTGCAACCAAAGTTCTTTCTCACCATCGCATGAAAAACAGCCTCACGTGGTCCGGCATAACGCATTGCTGCTGTAAATACACCTAAAAACACATGATCTTTAGCATAATAGTTTTCTAGCAACACTTCATAGCTTTTCAATCGGACATCTGCTGGCACATCATCCGATTTCGTTTCTCCAACCAATGGGTTTAAAAATAACCCATCGACAATTTCCAATGCTGTTTTTTGAATATATTCATGTGCACGATGTACAGGATTTCTCGTTTGAAAACCAACAACAGTTTTCCAACCCAGCGCCTGGAACTTCTCACGCGTTTCAGCTGGGTCATATAGATAATCCGAAAAATCATTCAACGGACGTCGCTCAATAAGCGTAATCTCTCCACCCAGATAGACATTCGGTCGTTCAAACAATTTCTTGACACCTGGATGCTCTCGATCTGTCGTTTGATACACCAGTGCAGCCTCTTGTTCTTTGTCAGGCGTGAAAATATCCGAAACGCTCAGCACTCCGTAAACAACGTCATCTCTTACTAATTTCACAACACTACCTAACGTAATGTTCTTCGCATTTTCCTCCGTCGTTGGCAATGTAATCGGAATCGTCCACGGCTCACCCGTTGTCAATCTCATTGTTGTGACAACAGAATGATAGTCCGCCTCAGACAGAAAACCGTTTAAAGGACTGTAAGCACCCGTACCTATCAAATCTAAATCACTGCTCGATATCTCATCTAGTTCAACAATACTAGTAAGCTCATCTAGGTTAAAATTAGGATTCCAACGATTAATCAATACTCCACCATGCGGTTGACTCAAAGCCATTGTAATTCCCCCATTAGATTAGTTAATTTTTATGCAAGCCACATTCTGTCTTCGTTTGATCAGCCCAGCGCCCCGACCTCGAACCTGTCGTAGTATCTCCCGGCAACGTACAAGGTGCACAGCCAATGCTTGGATAGCCCTGATCATGCAGAGGATTATATGGCAATTGATGTTGGTCAACATATGCCCAAATATCCTCCCATGTCCAATGAATAAGTGGGCAAATTTTAACTGATTGGAATGTTTCGTCTTTATTAACGAAATTCGTCTGACTTCTTGACGGAGATTGTTCCCGTCTAAGTCCAGACAGCCAAGCTGTTGCACCACTCAATGCTTCACGCAGCGGAATCACTTTTCGCAAATAACAACAACGATCTGGCTGTCTTTCCCATAGTTTGTCACCCAACTGCTCGGCTTGCTGCTCCACCGTAGATGCTGGCTTTTTCAATTCAATATCCAATTGCGGATAACGCTGCTTTACTTCGTCAATCAGTGCATACGTTTCTTGAAAATGAAGTCCTGTATCTAAAAACACTACTTTAGCCGTCGGTTTGATTTGCGCGATTAAGTCGATCATCACAATGCCTTCCACTCCGAAGCTACAAGCATAGACAAGTTCCTCGTCATAAGCGCTATACGCCCAGCGCAATACACTCAGTGCGCCTTTTGTTTCGTCGTCTATTACAAAATCCTGATCCGACTCTATCCAATCCGCATACGTCAGCTTTACCATAGTCAATTCCCCTTTCTTTAGTTTAAAAGACGACTTTAATCTATTATTGATTAAAATCGCCTCCACTTTTGTAGTCAGCTCATTTTTTAATTTTATTGCCTATACCATGTAATCGCTTCTGGTTATCCAGTCAGCTAATGATTATTGATTATAATATCCTTATAATTCCTATGTGTCAAGTAGGTTTTAAAGTATTCTATGCCCTTCATCTATAAACGTTACGATAATTGCTACTTTTAAATATAATTATTATCTTTTAGATAAGCAATAATGACCTCAACAGACGTCTCAATACTCAATTGGTTAGTGTCAATGACGATTTCAGGTTGACTCGGTTCTTCATAGGGTGCATCAATTCCCGTAAAACCTTTAATCTCGCCTAATCTGGCTTTCTTGTACAACCCTTTTGGATCTCGTTGTTCACAAGTCTCTAAACTAGCCTTCACATAGATTTCGATAAACTCATCTGTTTCAACAAGTTCTCGCACCTGGTTCCGATCTTCTAGGTATGGTGAAATAAATGCTGTCAGTGTAAATAAACCTGCATCGACCATTAGCTTGGATACTTCACCAATTCTACGAATATTTTCCGTACGGTCCTCAGGGCTAAAACCCAAATTCTTGTTCAAACCAAAACGGACATTATCGCCATCTAGTCGATACGTATGAAACCCTTTAGTATGCAATGCTGTTTCCAATGCGACTGAAATCGTTGATTTGCCTGACCCAGACAATCCTGTAAACCAAAGGATTGCACTTTTATGTCCTTTTTGTTGTTGACGATTTTCTTTCGTCACCCCAGACTCATGCCATACAATATTTTTTGATGCTGCCATTTCTTTTCCTCCTCATTTTCAGTTATCTACTTTACATGTTCTAACAGTAAGGAGAAAAAGGATAAATGTCAATCATTTTTCAGACTATTTTTTAATTCATATATGTTTAATAAGGATTAGGACAAAAAAACTGAGTAAATCAATGGAATGATTTACTCAGTTTGTCTTCTATAGTGGTTGTACTTAATTGAAAATCGGTAATGTGACAATAATCATTGCTAAAAATAAAATGGCTACGTAATTCACTGAGAAAAGGAACATCATATGCGCCCACTTCAAATCATCTTTTGTGGTAAACCCTGTTAGACTTGCGATCAGCCATCCTACATTCAATAAAGTCGCAATGACAAGAAAAACTGTACCAAGTGATCCTAACAAAAATGGTAATGGAAGTAAACAAGCCACATAAACGACAATTTGCCGTTTCGTAAATGCAAATCCTCGAACAACTGGCAGCATCGCAACTTTAGCCGCTTTATATTCATCATACTTCTTCATGGCAATGACAAATGTATGAGGCATTTGCCAAATAAATAAAATAAGTGCTAGTACAATAGGTACAATATGATAGCCGGGCGCGATAGCTGTCCAGCCAATTAATGGTGTCACTGCACCCGACACACTACCGATAACTGTATTCAATGTATATTTTCGTTTCGACCACATTGTATACAAAATGACATAGACAAACCATCCTATAAATGCGTAGATCACGGCTTCAAACGTTGTAAAAAATAACACAATAAAACCTAGGACTGATAAGGTAAGACCTAATATCAAAACTGTTTTCAAAGATATATTCCCTGTAACTGTTGGACGATTTTTTGTTCGCTCCATGACCGTATCAATATCGACGTCATACCAATTATTTAGAATCAACGCACCAGCCATTACAAGTGTGCTTCCTACCATTGCGAGCAAAAAGACATCCCAGTTAGCCCCAAGCGTCGTATTGGAAAAATGTAACGCTAACCAAAATCCAGTAAGGACAGGTAAAACATTCGCAATTAAGACAACGCCTTTAAACAGTGATTTTAGATCAGCAATTTTGGTAGCTAGCGTTCGCTCATTCGATAATGTAGCTTTCTCTACCTTCTGCTGAGAAGGCATTATAACTTTAGTCATCTATTTTTCTCTCCTCAAAAACGCCAGATGTTTTCCAGTGTAATGAATGCACAAAATCACGGAACACTGACATGCTTGTATTCATTTTACTATTACTTGTCCCCTAAGACAAAGAAAATTGTTCTGATCGTTGAAGTAAATGTGAAGCCCCGGTTAAAAAGTTCAAAATTTGACACTTGATTTATAATCATATGTATACTATCCTCTATTCCATTTTAGTTGAGTACAAGAGACCTACACACACAGTATAGGATAATTAGCCATTTCATGATACAATCGAATTACTAACGTTAGATGAAGGAGATGACTTCATGCAAGATCATAAAGGAATTTTACTAGAAAGTGGTACCAACGAACTTGAAATTGTTGAATTCGAAGTAGGTAACAGCGTATTTGGAATCAATGTCATTAAAGTGAAAGAGATTATCCAACCGATTCCGATTACATTTATCCCACATGCTCACCCAAATGTAGAAGGTATTATTCAACTACGCGGTGAAGTTTTACCTGTTGTTGACATGGTTAAAGTACTAGGCCTGTCTACAGATAATCGCAGTGCTGAACAAAAATTTATTGTTGCTGAATTTAATAAGCAGACTGTTGTTTTTCATGTAGACAGCGTATCACAAATTCACAGAATTTCTTGGGAGCAAATTGAAAAACCTTCTGAAATGTATCAGGGAGGTAATTCACAAATCATTGGCGTCATTAAATATCAAGGGCAAATGATTTTACTCCTTGATTTTGAAAAAATTGTTCTAGACATTAACCCAGACACTGGCATTAATATCGATGCTGTGAAAAAATTGGGTAAACGTGAACGTTCCGATAAGAAAATTGTCATCGCAGAAGACTCCCCACTACTTCGTAGGCTATTAGCCGACACTTTGGCTGAAGCAGGCTATGTCAATCTTGAGTTTTTCGAAAATGGTCGAGAAGCATTTGATTATTTAGAAGAACTTGTCACAAGGGGTGGCGACATTAGTAATCATGTGCAATTTGTTATTACAGATATCGAAATGCCACAAATGGATGGTCATCACCTAACTAAAAAAATCAAAACTCATCCCGTGTTATCAAAATTACCGGTTGTGATTTTCTCAAGCTTAATCACTGACGATTTACGTCATAAAGGCGACCAAGTTGGTGCCGTCGATCAGATTAGTAAACCTGAAATTGCTGAACTTATTTTAAAAATTGATCATCATATTTTATAATACCAATCACGCCTTGGCGTGATTGCGTCCGGATTTTTTCGAGCCTGGGGGCCTACAGGAGTAGGTCATGCAGTCGTTGCGACAGGACGTCGCGTACTTAGACTGCCTTCTTAAGTTCCCCTAAAAATCCGTGAATCCGCCGGAAGCTTTATCTAGGTTCAGCAGAGGCTTGAACACCTGCTGAACCTAGATATAAAAATGCCAGCCTCATTATTGAGACTGGCATTTTTATTATCTTCTTGTTGCCGCTGATGCCCACGTTTTTTCGAGCCACTGATCAAACTCAGCACCCTTATCGCCTTCGTACGTGTCATATAAGTCTAGTCTCATTTTTTTTAATTTTTCTTTGAAGTCTTCGTACGTATGATCAGCCGGCAAGCTTTTTTTGATTCTCGACCATACTTTGTTAGCATCTTTGATCAATTCATGTTCATTTCTTGCTGGTAATTGTACATCCTCACCAAACTTTTTAAGTTGGCGATAAGCAGATTCTTGTACTTTATAGACCGCATCATTGTTCATTCTATAAACGAGCATGTCGATTACGCGCTTATGCTTCCATTGTCCTAATTCTTCGATCGCATCTAAACGCTCTCTCCAATTGGATGTGCGGTTAATCGCTTTTTTTAATTCCTCATAGTTTGGTGGTAATTCATTTTTTATTGACAAAGATTCCATTCTCCTTCTAATTCGCTTTTCCAGCTACATAACGTACTATTTATGAACCCATTTTACGACGTGCACTACTTACTTTTTTAGCTTGTTGACTTTGCATTTTTTTTGCAGATGATGCTGCGTTTCCTTTAACATTGTTAGTAGCCGTATTATTCTTCTTAGCTTCTAACTGTTTTTGAATCGCTTCTTTTAAACTCATTTTTTTCTGTTCAGTCATCGTATATCCCCCCATTGTTTCTTTTATTATACCCGAATTTCAATCAATTCATAGATAATACTTTTTTCGCATCTTCCCGAAGGGTTTCCAAGCGCTTACGATCTTCGATACGTTGCATAGATTGTTCTTCTTTTACTTTTTTATATTCATCAATTCCCGAAACAATCGTATCCCACATATTTTCAATCGTTTCCATTTTAATACTTGAGCTACCTGAACGTTGCGCAATTTCAACGCTCTGCTTCATAATGTCACTTGTCACATCTTGCAACATCTGATTGGCCCGATCTTCAAAAGCATTTAAAGAATCTGAATGTACTTTTTGACGTTTAGCGCTGACCGTATTAATGATGCCCATTTTAAAAATCGGAATGGTTGTCACGAAGGCACTATTGATTTTTGCGACCAAATCATTGTTCCCTCTTTGCATTGTTTTAATTTGCGGAGCAGCAATGACGGCTACCATACGCGCCTTTTCTAAATCATCAATTTTACGTTCCAATAATTCCTTAACAGCCACTAAATTTTCTAACTCCATACGAGCCATTTGGTCTCCACTGTCTACCTTTTGCTGACATTGTGGAATTAATGTTTGCATAACCTCTTCAAGCTTGATTTCTGCGGCGACTACATATTTTTCTAATTCAAAATAATATTCAACATCTTCAGCATAAAGTCCTTCCAACTCACGATTCGATTTCTTTAATTCTTCTTCTATGATAGCAAATTGCCCATGAATCTTTTCAATTTCACCGCCCAATGTCTGGTACTTTTTAAACATCGCTTCCGCTTGTTGCTTGGCACGTTTAAACAACTTATCGAAAAAGCCTGGGTCTTTCGTAATTTCATTGCGATCAAATCGCTTCATCAGTTTTTCTAATTGATTCAGTAATTCACCAGAGTCATCTAATTTCGATACCATCATTGTATTCAGAATACGATCTGAAAAACGAGATAATCGCTCTGCTGGCTCTCGACCAAGCGACAGTAATTCCGTTTGATCTCTAACATCCATTTTGCTCACAATTTGTAATACTTGTGGTTCTTGGCGTAGTTGAAGTCGTAATTCGTTAGCAGATTGTTCATTTAACTCATTTTTTTGAAGTGCTACTGGCATTGTCATTGTAAAATCCCCCATCTACTTAAATTGAAATACAAAACTTTATTGAATCCGCGACGGCGCCAATTTGCACCCCCGCTAAATATATATGTATAACATATATAATAATCATTAAAAAATATTCTTAATAAATTTCTTGAATATCGATTGTTCTTTTGGTTGATAGGCCTGGAATTCTTGCCCAAATACCATATCCTCTAACCAATGGACGTCGTAATTGGCCGGGTCTATATATTCTTCAATATCTGTATGGCCGGCTGGATTATAGAGAATAATATCCACTCCAAAACGATTAAGAAATAAGAGTAAGGCCGCATCTTCACGAGACGGTGAACCATTGGTTTCCATATTATACAGCATAAGTCGAGGTACTTCTTGTGAATAATCAAATCCTTGTAGTAATTGTAGGATTTCTTCTGGAAGCATACTTGCTTGTTTAAAAATGAACAACTGCAAATCGTACGTTGATTCATGATCTAACTTAATAAGTTTAGGGTGTTCGCAGCATTCTTTTATCGTGTAAGCAATCGCATTTTGTAAACCTGCATATAAATGTCCGTATCGCCACCAATTACTTTTCACCATTTTTTCTGGTAATAATGTACCATCCCGATCTAATGAGTGCTGATAGTGAAAATGATAATTTGCCTTCGATGTTTTCGCATACGGGAATTGGAGAATCGACAACGCATGCTTGTCACTTGTTAATTGATGCATACGCTGCCAATAATCGGCTCGATCACTCGATACACCTTGTATTTTCGCAAAAACAACAGGAATCGTGACACGATCTTCTTCAATTTTGAAATCTGGTCGAATCATTGCCTTTTCTTTTGAATAAATAAAAACATCATCATAGGTCATACGCAATGTAAGCGCAGCCGGAATATACTCTCTAAGCTGCCATGGCTTAAAGACACCCGATTGATGATCGTTCATCATTTTCTCCAGCTGTTTATTGGCACGATAGGCTACTGTTGTTTCGCGGTCTCTAATTTTCGTTGGAAATGGTTGCAATTCTCCTTTATCTGGATAGCTGTAGACGACAGAAAATTGGTTATTTGGATCTACTTCTGCAAATAAGTCTTCCGCTCCCGGATGAAAAATAAGGACATCACACCCGAATTCCATTAACAATAGCAAAAAATATTTCTGGCTAGTAGATAATTCCCCATACCAGACAACTTTCGGGAAATCCTCCCCAATTGTAAGAGATGCAGACCACTTCTCCCAGTGATTTTTTAACCACTTGACAATATCAATCAAAAATCTACGGAATTCAGGTGACTGTAATCCACTATTTTGTTGCTGTTGAAAATGATTGACGACCTTTATTGTAGATAGCTGTACATGCCGGTTAATTCCAGCGTCCTTGTGCTTCGGTATCAAGTTTTTACCATACATAAAGGCAATTAGCCGGTTAATCGATAAGCCCTTAGGTTCTTTTTGATGCATCTTCAGAATTTCCTGTATCGCTTGAAAATCTTCATTGTCAATCGTTTTATCTAATTCTTCACTTAAGACATGGATGAATGACTTATTATTCATATCAAATAAGGAATTGTAATATTCATCCTCAACTAAAGGTGTTCCTAATACACGAAGGCCTATTCGGTTAAACCGAAAAGTCGAGTCGTCGACTAAATAGGACGGCCGCTCCCGGGTAGTGGCAAGAAATAGCGCCAACCAATCAGTTGTTGAAGTATACAAAATAGGTTCTATTTGTAAATTGCTCACCTAACGCTCTCCTTTCCGCTAAGTTAAGATCAATCACGCCTAGGGGTGATTATGTCCGGAGGCTTTATAAAAATAAAACCCCTGGGCAGTGTCATAGACGACCATACCAAGGGGCTCCACTATGACGGAGTTCAATAGACGAAAAAAATCGAATTATTTATTCAGCCTCTATAGTATAGCTGTTTTAACTGAATTATTCACGGATTACAGATTCATTTTAACGATTACTCAAAGCTCTCCCTTCAGATAAAATAATAGGCTGTTCAATATAAGTCGCTTTCACACCGTAATTCGGACGCAGCGCTTCAAGTGTTCCGCCCAGCAGCAACTTAATTGCAAAGTAAGGTATATTCACACCAGCAAGGCAACTAATATGCAAGCCTCCACTCATCCGCGGGTTAACCTCCAATAGCTTGGCAACACCATTTTTGTATTTCACTTGAATATTGAAAACAAAAGGAATTTTATAATGTTCGGCCATTTGACGCGCAATTAGCAGCAACTCTTCGTTATGTTCGATTTCACGAATTCTGCCTATCCCTTTCTTTCTAGGAATAGCAATATGTAAGGTGCCATCAGCTCCTGCTAGGCAATCAATGCTATACTCATAGCCATCTAAATACTCAAGAATCATTAAATCTGGAAAACGATCTTGTTTTTGCAGTATTTTATAGGCTGTTGCAAAGGATATCTTTTGAGAATTAGCCGTATTAAATAGAAACGAAATAGTATCCGCCTCATCATCTAAAATACGAAACCCACTTGCTCCTTCTCCAACTATCGGCTTGATGCACAGTCGGCCACCATCACTTGATAGCTCCTGATAAGCATCCTTAAAAGCATCCGCATGATTGACAACTCGGTACTTCGGTATAGTCACAATCGAATGACCTGCTTCGTTATGCTTCTCCAAGGATTGGTACATAGCCGCCTTATTGTCCATCAGCGCCATCAAGTCTCCATCCGGACATACTAATACTTTGACACCCATTGCTTCAAATAAAGAGAGATTCTGTGAAATTAGCACGTTTTCCTTTCGCGGGACGAAGATATCAATACTGTATTGTCGACAAAATTCTAAACAAAACTGCACATATTCTTCGCCATAGATATCGGGTTCCGTAAGCGCTACATCACTATTTTTTAAATACACTGTATCAGGATTGGGATGTGTGCCATAAATCACAAATGCTTGTTGATCTGGATTATTTCGTATCATCTCCATGTAGTGCGCTACCGTTGAAAACCATCGATTAAACCAAATATTAAGCACCATAGGAAATCTCCTTTAAATCTTCATTGTCATTGCCAACAGATGACTCAGTAATTCTTCCGCCGATGCAGCACCGTGTTCCTTTAGCCAGGTCACCTTCGGATCAAGTCCCTGCTTCTCAAATATTTCACCATGCGGGGGACTATAGCCAATCGCGGCTTGTATCAGCATCTCGTAATCCATTAGTGAATCTCCCGCAGCGATATGCATGTCGTAATCCACGTAATTTTTCAAATGGGTAACTGCAAATGCTTTGTTTAATTGGATAGGAAGGACATATAGTTTTCTACCGTGAAGAAACATTCTCCAGCCAATTTTCAGGATTCTTTTTTCAAATCCTTTAAGCTCTTGATACGGAATGCATTGTCGATTGACAGGAAACATATAAAATAACTCATCAATATAATATTCTTTTCCTACCCAATTTTCATTTCGAATTTCAGCAAAAAGTTGTAACATATCTTCTTTGGGAAGAGATGTTGTGGTTATCTTTTCTCGAATCAACTGACTCCATTCAGCATCTGGTTTTCCATCTATTAAAATAGTTCCGCCATTACTCATGATGGCATATTTCGGTTGAATCCATTGTTGAAAAGCGACAATTCGTTCATATTGATAAATCGCTCGTGTAGTAACAGGCACAAATAAATTTTTTTCGTGGAACTGTTTGAGCAGTTCCATTGATTGCTGCGACATAAAAGAAATTATTTCATCTTCTTTATACTCAATTGCCATAACTGTATCATTGATAGGATATTTTTTCATCATACTTTCCGAATAAATTAAGGTACGATCTAAATCAGATGTAAATAAAATCAAGAAGGGCACAACCTTTACAATTCTTTGATAATGCCGCAGCAAGAATACGACATTTCCGAAAATTCTTCAACAGGAACATTGCGTTCTTCAGCTAACATAAGGATATGTGTTAAATCATTTGAGTAGTTTGGATTGATAAGAATCTTCCAAGGTACCCGACGCAATAATACACGAGTTGTCTCACCAACACCCGGCTTTATAAAATGCTGATTATCAATACCGAACTGCTTTTGGATCAATTCGACAGATTGCATTCCTTTCCACGAAGGGGTCAGATCCTCTTGCTTTACTAGCTCAAGTGCTGTTTGTACTTCATGTTGCACTTCGTTAAACATATGCTCAATCGTATCTACATAGAGATTGGAAACATCGACAGTCGCTAATTCTTTGTAATATTTAGCTCCATGGAAGTCATCTTTGTCCATAAAATTATAATTTAACACAGTCCGGCTCACCAGTCCTGAAACCGTTGAGTTCAAACAAGCAGATGGGATTAAAAAATCATCTCTAGTACCATAAATGCGTACACAATGGCCCGGATCTGCTAATACTGCTAAACTCGCATCGATTTTATTAGCATGTGCAGCATTATAGTTCACACAAGCTTCCTCTAATTCACTCGTAATAGCCCCTTTACCAGTCCAACCATCGACAAATTGAATTTTGGCTCCAGGATTATGCTCAAATATATAATCAATCGCAGTCTCATCAATCCCACGCCCTCTAATAATAGAAATCGAGTAGTGCGGAACAGTAATCTGGTACTTACATGTTAAATATCTCTTAATTAACACACCAATCGGCGTACCAGCTCTAGCAAGGCTGACAAGCACTAATTGCTCCAATCCTTTAGATGCTTTAATTTGTTCTGCTACGACACCTACAGCAATTGCTATTCGCTTCGCATACATATCCAACGTATTGTGGAATAAGGAAATATAATCTTCTGTTGGTTGATATTCAACCGGAAGCATTTCAGAATAATGAGTCCCTCCTTGAATAAGACCTTCTCTTTCCTCCGTTGTCGTTTCAGTGACATACTGACCAATATCACGGAGTAAAAAGGTAACGTCGTCTTCCCTATAACTCCCCATTTTATCGGGTATTACGATTGATGGCAGCATATGATTATCCCCCTTTCGATTCAGCTGGCTCTGTCATCATAACGATTGTGATATATGGAATTTGTGTTTTTCTTAATTCTTTTATTAATGTATCTACTCCATTAACAGTTGACATTCTTTCTACAAAAATAAATATTTCATCATATTGATGGGCTTTAATATTGTATAAATAATTGATTAATCCCTCGTTTTCCGGACTATCAAACACGAATTTATTGTGGATGGTATAAGCGTCATTATCCGATTGATAGATAGGACTGCGAGTAGTCGCTTGAAAATAAACAGCAGCTCCCATATGAGAGGCAATTTGCATAGGCACATACATGAACTCACCAGTTCCAATGACTAATGTCTTAGCCCCTCTTCTCTGTCCCCGCAAATGACTAGCCGCCTCCTGAAGCTGATGAGACAATACTTTATCCTCTTCAATTGTATGTCCAAATCTTCCCGTCGCCGTTAAATAAGGTGACGCATTGGAGCTTCCATTTACATTAGTCGACGTCACACGCTCCAGCAACTCTGCATCGATAAACGCTTTCATGGATGTATAAGCTAGTTCTTGCTTACAATCTGGAATCGGCTCAACTGTCCCTTCCTCCAAAACAGGCTGACCTGTAACAGAAACCCCACCATCTAGTAGCGTAACGGCATGAATAGTAATCGCTAATTCTTGCTCCAATTGACGATATCTTTGTCGATACTCCTCTGTACGCCAGTCTAAAATCGACACAACGGTAAAGACCTTTTTTGACGGATAGGTAGCCGAAATCGTTTTAATAATATTAATGGCAGTCTTCCCTGTTGTGATTTCATCATCGATCAGTACAACTTCGCTGTCATCTTGAAAGAACTGTAAATCACGTGCGTACACCCGGTGACTGGTTGCATGTGAATGTTCTTCCTCAAAATCGATAATGGATGTGCGCTCATTAATTTGTTCCCTTGTTGTATGAATATATTTCGCATTATTTTCAAATGTGCTAAAAACAGCATGACCAAGTGCAGTCGCCGTTTCTGCAAAGCCAATGAATGTAGTGGGTTTTGGAAGCCCGATTGGTTGAATGCGAATGGAATCTAGAAGCTGTTCTGTTTGTTCGTTGGTCTGAATCGCCTTTGCTACGGCTGCTGCACGCGGGTCTACAATACCATGAACGACTTCTCTATAGCGCATGGCTAATAGGCTACCGACAAGTAAAGGAATGTGTGGATTGACCGCAAGATGCTTTCCTAATACCTTACTAACGAACAAAAAACTTCTTTTTTTATTGATACGTGTTGCCATTTGAAATAGCTCATCTAATTGGAATTGATAAGGATTTTGGTACACCTCTACTTCTATCGTTAAATCGTCCAATACATGGTAAGTTTCTCTCGTTGAAAGAACACTTGACGTCATACCCTCACCTCATAAAAATCCTCTTCTAGTTGCGTATCTATGATTAAACTTGTGAAATCCTGATCCTCATTATAAACCCCAAAAATCCTTGCTTGTACTAAAATTCGTTTTGCCCAATATAAATGTGGCTTCATCTCATTCATTTTATTATTATATTGACTTTTTAAAACACCAATTTGACCCTCGCTATTTCCAATAATACTCAGAGCATCTAAATACTCTTCATGGCTAACCGTGTAAAGTGAATGCACCGTTTTAATATGTGTCGGATGAATGACTGTTTTTCCTACTATGCCATTTAATCGATCCAATAACACTTCGTTAATCAAGCCATCGATATAATGATTGATCATTTCTGTACGTTTTTGCATACCAGTTCTACCGTAACGATCTTGAAAAGGTGTCATACGTAATTTAGATTTTAAAATTCGTTGATCTTTCGAAAAATACTCCCATACTGGACCTGAAACGACATATCCGCTGTCTTGTCTATTAAATATATTGAGTATATCTGTTAAGCAATCTCGGATTAGTGCCACGTCATAAATAGTTGTATCTACATTTCTACGAATACCAAATAAACCACAAAAGTCCGTGGCACCTATTCGAATATTGAGAATATACTCCTGATATGAGTCTATAAGCGTTTTAAGTTTCAATAAGGTTTCGATTCTTGTTTCCTTGTAGATAATTTCAGAGGACTCTAAAATAGGCATGCCGTACAACAAAATATCATCACGGTTGTTTGCTTCGAGGATGGCTAAATATTCTTTTCCTGTTTCATATGAAAACTTCGGAAAAACATAACCTGTTAGAACACGTTGATACTTTCCAATCTGAGCCGTTATTCGCTGCATTTGTTGTGGGCTTCTTACTCGGACAAAGATGAGTGGTAAATCGCTAATCGTAATTAGTTGATTGCAAAATGCATCATACAGCGTCTGTATTTGCTCAAACAAGTTGTCTTCAGCCTCTTGTAATTGAGTATCGCCCACTGCATCTTCCAAATCAATCACCATCGAGGTCAGTTCCACAAACTTCTTGTCAATCAAATCCTGAGCGATACTTTTCTTTGTTGCCGGCATATATAACGTTGCGCCTAGAGCATAGGAAAGTATTTCTTTAGCTGTATACTTTGTAAATTGTTCAGGCTCCTTAAAGAAAATCTCACGTTTTCTTTCAGGTGTTTCATAATCGAAGTGCTTCATATTTATCCCCTCTCCATGTTAACCGCTTGCAACCGAACAATGCAGCATTCGGTTTGTATAATTTCTGTATTGCTTGCAGAAATTATACAAGAAATACCTAAGTGACATCACGATCTCAGAGAATCGAATTCAAAAATACTGTAAAAAAAGAAAGGCTACTGCTTGTACAGTAGCCAGTCGAAAGAGATATTATTTTTCAGTATCCTCTTGTGTAGCAGTTGTTTCTTGTGTAACAACTTCAATCTCATTTTGTGCTTTCTTTTTATTGATAAAGTGAACAACAAAAGTAGCGACAAATGCCAAGATTAAGATTGCGAAGAATGCATAGTGATTGAGCTCGTAACCAAAGACCCCTGCAAACATCTTCGCTGAAATAATCCCGATTAGAATGAATGCAGTGTTTTCAAGCTCAGGCACTTTTTCAATTAAGGTTAAGAATACCCCGGCAATTGTACGCATCATAAGAATCCCAAGCATACCACCTACTAAGAGAACCCAAACTTGATCGGATACAGCAAATGCAGCTAAGATAGAATCCACAGAAAATGCAATGTCCATCATCTCTACTGAAATGACAGTCGCCCAGAATGTACCAAATACGCGAACCATCCAAGATTTTTTGTTAAACTCTTTACCTTCGTCCTCATCCCCAGCCTTATTACGGAAGTGAGAAATAACAATCCAAGCTAGATAGGCAGCACCTAAGATTTTAATAAACGCAAATTTCACCAGATAGACACCAATTCCGATGAAGACAAAACGGAAGAAATAAGCACCAAACATACCATACATAAGGGCTTTCTTACGTTGTTTCTCTGGAAGATGTTTAACTAATACAGCTAAAACAAGTGCGTTATCCGCAGATAACAGTCCTTCAATAATAATTAAAGTACCTATGAATCCCCAAGCAACAGGGTCTGTTAGTACTTCTGCCCACATGCTAAAATCAAAAAATAATGCATACGTACTTAATATCTGATTAATAACTTCCAATTTCAGTTTCCTCCAGAATAGTGCCAAATTTAAGTAGAGAGGGATCACCCCTCCCTACAATTATTTATGCATCAAGACCATATGCATTCACTAAAGATTGTAACCCACCTTGATAACCAGACCCTACTGCATTAAATTTCCAGTCATTTGCGTGCCTGTAAACCTCACAAAATACGACTGCGGTTTCAACACTGAAATCTTCACCTAGATCATAGCGGAGAACTTCTGCGCCTGTGTCTTCATTCACCAATCGAACATAGGCATTTGAAATTTGACCGAAGTTTTGACGTCGAAGCTCTGCGTCATGAATGGTGACAGTAATCGCAATTTTATCGACATCTTGTGGTACTGCTGACAGATTGATGCTAATAGACTCATCATCGCCATCACCTTCGCCTGTGCGGTTATCCCCTGCGTGAACAACAGAGCCATCTACACTTTTTAAGTTATTGTAGAAAATAAAGTCTAATTCATTGCGGCATTTACCACTAGAGCTTAACAAAAACGCTGATGCATCGAGGTCGTAATCCTGTCCGCCATCAAATTGTTTTACATCCCAGCCTAAGCCGATACCAATTTTTTGTAAAGTAGGATCATTCTTCGTTAAATCTATGCGTTGACCTTTACTTAATTGAATTGCCATAAGTGATATCTTCCCTTCCATTATGCAAACATTTTTTGACGTCTCTCTTACTTCTTAGCCTACTTGTAGACCAAAATCGTTACATAACGCAGCTAGTCCACCTTGGTAACCAGAACCTACTGCACTAAATTTCCATTCGCCATTATGACGGTATAACTCACCTACAACAACCGCCGTTTCAATACTGAAGTCTTCACCCAAATCATAACGAATCAATTCCGCGTTTGTTGCTTCGTTAACGATACGAATAAATGCGTTAGATACCATACCAAAGTTCTGGTTTCTTGCTTCAGCATCATGAATTGTAACTGCAAATGAAACTTTTTCAATGTTAGCGGGTATATCGTTAATAGAGATACTTACAGACTCATCATCGCCATCCCCATCACCTGTTAAGTTATCACCAGAGTGGACAACCGAACCATTACCACCTGTTGTATTGTTATAGAATACGAAGTCTTGTCCACCCGAAACTTTGCCATTAGCGTCTAATAAGAAAACGGATGCATCCAGGTCAAAGTCTTGACCTCCATCATACTTATTAACGTCCCATCCAAGACCTACAACTACTTTAGACAAACCAGGATTAGTTTTTGTCAAATCAACCTTTTGACCTTTTGCTAGAGAAATTACACCCATTTAAAAAACCTCCATTATTATAGTGATCGTACTGATATTCTATTAGCGGTATTATTGGAATCGCTTACTGATTTGCGTCAAGTTCTGATCAGTCGTGCCATCTCCAACAGCTCCAAATTTCCATTCCCCACCATGACGATAAATTTCACCGGCCACAAGTGATGTAAGTCCACCATGATTTTCAGACAGATTATAACGCACCAATTCTGCACCTGTTTTCGGATCTACTATTCGTATATAAGCATTTTGAATCATACCAAAATCCTGTTTTCGTTTTGCACAATCATAAATATTAACAACGAAAACCAATTTATTAATACGATCAGGTACTGATTTTAATTCTACCATAATGACTTCATCATCACCGTCGCCGTCACCTGTTGTATTATCACCAGAGTGGACAACTGATAGACATGCACTTTTTAAGTTTCCAAAGTAGACAAGATCATTTTTATTGACGAATTTGTCGTCTGTTAACATAAATACAGAAGCATCACAGTCAATAGCCGGTGCCGATTTAAAAGCCCCGAAAAAACCGCCACCTTTAGTTTGAACAGGATCCCATCCTAAGCCTACCTGAATGCGATTTAAACTTGAATTTCCTTTCGTCAAATCAATTCTTTGACCCTTTTGTAAGCTGATAGCCATTTGTTTATTCATCTCCTCAATTTCACTCTGTTGTGAATTTATTCATATGAATTTATCATATCAAGCAATCATACATTGCACAAATTCATGCTTCGCAATTGAAGCACTTAATACTAGGCATTTATATATACGTTGCTGTCTAAAAAAAGTTTCACATTTACACGATATTTTATTTTAATTTCTTATTTAACTTCTAAACAGCTGTAAATGAATAGGGGTGTTTTTAATGAAATACAATTGTTTTATTACCTTCTACGATAACCCGATTCTCTAGATGCCACTTCACAGCTTTAGCGAGAACGCGTCGTTCGATTCGACTACCAATTTTCTTCAAATCAATCACGCTGTCACGATGATCTACACGCTCGATGTCCTGTTCAATAATCGGACCTTCATCCAAATCATTGGTAACATAGTGAGACGTGGCCCCTATCAGCTTTACACCACGACCGTATGCTCGTTCATATGGCCGTGCACCGATAAACGCCGGCAAGAATGAATGGTGAATATTAATGATTTGATTCGGAAAATGACTAACAAAATCCGGCGTTAGGATTTGCATATAACGAGCAAGTATCAGTAAGTCAACATTGTATTCTTCCATCAAGCGAATTTGCTCAGCTTCGACTTGTTTCCTTATGTCTTTATTGGCAGGAATGTAATGGAAAGGTATACCGAGAGATTCTACCATGTCCCTCGCCTCTTCATGGTTACTAATCACTACAACAACATCTGTTTCTAAGTCTCCATTTTGCCATTCCCACAAAAGCTCCATTAAACAATGCGGTTCTTTTGATACAAATATAGCTGAACGTTTCCGTTCATTTCCAAATGCAAAATGGTAGTCCATTGAGTGTTTTCTAGCAACTTCCACAAAATCCTTTTCTATTTGCACTGCTTGTTCTATCAGGTTCTCACATTGAAACTCAATCCGGATGAAAAAAGTACCGTTTTCCGGATCACTAGAGTATTGGCTCGACTCAATGATATTTGCCTTATGATTATATAAAAATGTCGATACCAACGATACAATCCCTGGCTTATCCGGACATTTCACTAACAATCTACCTCTATTTTCAGCTTGCTTACTCTGTTGCTTCAATTTCATATTAACATTTTCATCCATAGACATTTGCGGACATCTCCTAATTATATAGACATTAACTTTCCATTATGCACTATACGATACATCTTCTCAATGGATTTTTCTACTCATGTCTATGTCCATGAGCTGTCTCCTGTAAAAGTATGATATTACACCTGATACTTGACCAATCCACTATCGAAATGCTTAATGAATAATTAACTTTTCATTTTTAATGTAGCTATCGTATAGATTGTTAATATAGGCTTCAATTTCTTGCCCCCATGCCTCGCCCTCCTCAATAAAAGTTGGCTGTTTCGATCGTCTAATTATTCACGCGATTAATCCTCGTTTACTAGCTTAACATTTCTATCTTCACTTAACCAAAATAAAGAAGATTCTGTAAGTGATGCGTAATAGAAGGTTCTGCGCGTTGAAATAGGCAAAGAAATCCCTTACTAAACAAGAACTTAGAAAGATTTCCAGTTTAAATATGCGCCATTAGAATACACTAATAATTAGTCAGTTTAAACAGCATTTAAAATATTTTTTCAAAATAATATTGACATGAGAAAGCATTACTTTATATTTATAATTGAGTCAATTTTATAATCGCTCAATACTTGCTTGAGCTTGGTTATAACGTGGGTTCAACAAGTAGTATCTCAAAATGAGAGGCGTGATGATTGGGTTGGAAAATAAGCTGAAACTGTATGGCTTTAACAACCTCACCAAAACACTTAGCTTTAACATCTATGATGTGAGCTATGCAAAAAGTGAGCGAGAGCAAAAAGATTATATTGCTTATATTGATGAACAATATAATTCTGAACGACTGACCAATATCCTGTACAATGTGACAGAAATTATTGGGGCACATGTACTCAATGTCAGTAAACAGGATTACGATCCCCAAGGTGCCAGTGTAACCATCCTTATTTCGGAAGAGTCTATTCCCGTTGGTTTAATTGATGCATCTTGCAATCGTGGCGAAGTCGATATTTTGAAAACACGTGATTCGGTCGTCGGCCATCTAGATAAGAGCCATGTCACAGTGCATACCTATCCGGAATACCATCCGGATAACTCGATTGCCACTTTTCGAGTTGATATAGAAGTTTCAACTTGTGGTGAAATTTCACCATTAACCGCCTTAGATTATTTAATAGGCAGCTTTGATTCCGATATCATTACAACTGATTACCGCATACGTGGCTTCACACGTGATGAACGCGGAAAAAAACTGTTTATCGATCATAAAATGACATCCATTCAAGATTATATCGATAAAAATACGATGAAGAAATATGATGCGATCGATGTCAATGTCTATCAATCGAATATTTTCCATACCAAGTTACTCATTAAGGATATTGATTTACAGGATTATTTATTTAACAGGGATGTTTATGAAATACCGCCGAAAGAAAGACTGCAGATTACGAATAATTTACGTCGTGAAATGATTGAAATCTTCAGTGGTACAAATATATATGACGAAATAGAGCTATCAAAATGACGCAACATTCACAAAACTCAACCCCGATCATGGAAGCCCTGAATCGGTACAAATCAATGCGGGTCGTCCCTTTCGACGTTCCCGGCCATAAACGTGGACGAGGCAACGAGGCATTAGCTACCTTTTTAGGTGAGCAAGCCTTGAGCATGGATGTCAACTCCATGAAGCCTTTGGATAATCTTTGTCACCCTGTTTCTGTTATTCGAGAGGCGGAAGAATTGGCTGCGGAGGCCTTTGGTGCCAAGCACGCATTTTTTATGGTCAATGGTACTACTTCTGCTGTCCAAGCAATGGTAATGACTGCCTGCAAAGCTGGAGACAAAATCATTATGCCGCGCAACGTCCATCGTAGCGCCATTAATGCACTCATTTTGAGTGGTGCCGTTCCGGTATATGTCAATCCTGGTGTGAATAGCGAACTAGGAATCCCTTTAGGTATGTCCGTAAATGAGGTTAAACAAGCAATTTTGGATAATCCAGATGCCAAAGCCATTCTCATTAACAATCCAACCTATTATGGAATTTGTTCAAATTTACAAGCCATCACAGATCTTGCCCATCAGCATCATATGCTCGTCCTTGTCGACGAAGCACATGGTACACATTTTTATTTTGGTGAAGACCTACCCGCATCTGCCATGTCAGTTGGTGCTGATATGGCTTCTGTTAGTATGCACAAATCCGGTGGTTCATTGACACAAAGCTCCTTTCTCTTGATTAATAACGGAGTTAGTGAAGGTTATACCCGCCAAATTATCAATTTGACACAAACGACGAGTGGTTCTTATTTGTTACTGTCTTCTCTTGATATTTCACGTAGAAACTTAGCGCTGAACGGCAAAGATATATTCAGAAAAGTAACGCAAATGGCACAATACACAAGAGATGAAATCAATAAAATAGATGGCTATTATGCTTTTTCTAAAGAGTTATTGAACGGAGATACAGTCTTTGACTTCGATGTCACAAAGCTATCTGTCCATACACTTGATATCGGACTGGCGGGCATTGAAGTGTACGATATTCTTCGTGATGAATACGATATCCAAATTGAATTTGGGGATATCGGGAATCTGTTGGCTTATATCTCTGTCGGTGACCGACAGTTAGACATCGAACGTTTAGTAGCAGCACTAGCTGAAATAAAACGCAGATACGCGAAAGATAAAACCGGGCTGTTTGATCATGAATATATTACGCCACAAGTTATTTTAACGCCTCAGCATGCCTTTTATGCACCGAAGGCAAAGCTGCCGATTGAGGAGAGTTCAGGTCAGATTTCAAGTGAATTCGTCATGTGCTACCCACCAGGTATTCCTATTTTGGCGCCAGGTGAACGAATAACCGACGAAATACTGGATTATATTCGCTATTCCAAAGAAAAAGGCTGTTTCTTAACAGGAACTGAGGATAGCCAAATTGACACTATTAACGTCGTGAAGGAGGGCTAACAATGAATGTATGGTATACAGAAGACCATTCGCCCGGTGTTCGGTTCTCAATAAAAGTGGAACAGCACCTATATTCCGGACAAAGCGATTTTCAAAAAATTGATATTTTACAAACAACAGAATTTGGGAAAGTTCTTACGCTCGATGGATTGGTGATGGTCACGGAAAAAGATGAATTTATCTATCACGATATGATTGTCCACGTCCCAATGGCTACCAATCCAACGATTAAAAAAGTATTAGTCATTGGTGCTGGTGACGGAGGTACTGTTCGGGAGCTGACAAAATATGATTCGATTGAGCAAATTGATATGGTCGAAATCGATAAAATGGTCGTCGATGTCTGTATGGAATTTATCCCTCAGACGGCTTCCAAATTGAATGATCCACGCGTCAATTTGTATTATGAGGACGGCCTTAAATTTGTTCGCAGTAAGGAAAATGCCTATGATTTAATCATTGTAGACTCAACGGATCCATTTGGACCTGGTGAAGGGTTATTTACAAGAGAATTTTATGGCAACTGCTATAAGGCACTGCATGATGATGGCATTTTAGTCAATCAGCATGAAAGCCCTTTTTACAGTGAGGATGCGCTGGGTATGCAAAGGGCACATCAACGAATTGTCGGATTTTTTCCGATTTGCAACGTCTATCAAGCACATATCCCTACCTACCCTTCTGGACACTGGCTATTTGGGTTTGCGTCTAAAAAATTCGATCCGATTCAGGACCTAGATGCGGCAGCATGGAATGCACTTGGCTTGACAACGAAGTATTACAATACAGACATCCACGTTGGCTCGTTTGCCCTGCCCAACTACGTAAAGGAGCAATTGCAAGATGTTGAATAAAAACATAGAGACCTTTCTCGGTTGTGACAATGACTACGAAGAATCTCGCTTAGTCATTTTCGGGGCTCCTTTTGACTCGACGACTTCCTTCCGACCTGGGACACGCTTTGCCAGCAAGACAATGCGTAGTGAATCGTTTGGAATCGAGACATACAGCCCCTATCAAGATAAGGATTTAGAAGATATCGCCGTATTTGACGGTGGAGACTTAGAACTGAGCTTTGGCAATACGGCCAAAGCATTGGCTCAAATTGAAGAATTTGCAGCGAAAGTGCTCGAGGATAACAAGCTTCCTTGTATGATTGGTGGCGAACATTTAGTGACATTAGGCGCCATTCGTGCTGTCGCTGAAAAATACCCCGATTTACATGTCATCCAATTCGATGCACATGCAGACTTGCGTGATGATTATCTCGGTGAAACATTGTCGCATGCCACGGTCATTCATAGGGTGTGGGACTTGCTCGGAGACGATAAAATCTTTCAATTTGGCATTCGCTCCGGAGACCGCAGTGAATTCCAATGGGGGCAAGACCATGTCTATACCAATAAATTCAACTTCAATGGATTAGAGCAAGTGATTGAACAACTACAAGGCAAACCGGTTTATTTAACGATTGATTTGGATGTGCTTGACCCTTCTGTATTCCCAGGAACCGGAACGCCTGAAGCTGGCGGTGTTACCTTTATAGAGCTGTTACAAGCGATGCTACAAGTAACTGAATTGAATATCGTCGGTTGCGATATTAACGAGCTATCTCCTATCTAT